>JBAUMX010000058.1:0-54336 GCA_049578945.1 Candidatus Cybelea sp.
GAGCACGGACGAGTCGATTTTTTGGTGAACAACGCAGGAATCACCCGCGATCACACCGTCCGCAAGATGACGGTAGAAGAGTGGGAAGCGGTTCTGCAGGTTAACCTCTCAGGACCGTTTTTCATGATTAAGGCCGTGCTCGACACGATGGTCGAGCAAGGCTTCGGCCGGATCGTCAACATCAGCTCCGTCGTCGGCGAGAGCGGAAACTTTGGACAGGCGAACTATGCAGCCGCAAAAGCCGGCTTGATCGGGCTGACGAAGACCGTCGCCCTCGAGGTCGCCAAGCGCGGGATCACCGTCAACGCGGTCGCCCCCGGCTTCATCGATACGGACATGACGCGCGCCATGCCGTCGCAGGCGATCGAAACGGCGATCGAGCAGACTCCCGGCCGCCGGCTCGGGCGTCCGGACGAGGTGGCGCAACTCGTTCGGTTCTTGCTCGACGAGAACTCGGGATACATTACCGGCGCGGTGTACAATATCAACGGCGGTTGGTACATGTGAACGTCGACGAGAAAATCGCACCCGAGGAACTGAACTACGGCATCGATGTGACCGGGCTCGACCCGGCCTCCCTGACCGATGCGTTGCGGGCCGTTGTCGCGGACGTCATGACAGACCCGATGCGGATGAGCACTTGGCTGACCGGCTTTGCTCTCGCCGAGCAGAACGTCGGGCTCAATATGCTGCGTCGCTTGGGAGGCCAGGGGCTCTTCGAGACGGGCGCTTCGCGCCCGGCTCAGGGTGACGGCAAGGTAGCGGATAAGCGATTTGCGGAGCCCGAGTGGAGCAGCAACCCGTTCTTGGCCGGCGTTGTAGAAGATTATTGCGCCCGCACGCAGGCGGCCATGCAGCTTGTCGACTCAACGCGCCTTCCCGAGGCAACGCGGCGCAAAGCGCACTATGCCATGCAGCTGATGTGCGATGCGTTTTCGCCGAGCAACGTGCCGTGGCTCAATCCGGGCGTCGTGAAAGAGGCGACCGAGAGCGGCGGGATGAGTCTGGTTCGCGGCCTTGAGAACTTCCTGGACGACGTGAAGAACAACGGGGGCTACCCGCGGCAGGTGGACAGGGCGGGCTTCGAGCTTGGCGTTAACATCGCGGCAACGCCCGGTCGCGTCGTGATGCGCAACGATTTGATCGAGCTGATCGCGTACGACCCGCAGACCCCGCAGGTCCACGAGGTTCCGCTACTCTGCAGTCCACCCTGGATCAACAAGTATTACATCATGGATTTGGCGCCGGAGCGCTCGTTCGTCGAATGGGCGGTTGCGCACGGGCATCAGACATTCATGATTTCTTATCGGAATCCCGACGAGTCGATGTCGAGCTACAGGATGAGCGACTATCTGCGCCAAGGCGTGCTGGCGGCGCTCGATGCGGTGCAAGAGATCACCGGCGCGCCGCGCGTGAACGTCGCGGCACTCTGTCTCGGAGGGACGCTAGCCCTGGTTGCGCTGGCCTACTTGGCGGCGCACGGGCAAGGCGACCGGATCGCGTCGACGACGGTGACCAACACCCTCGTCGACTTCAGCATTCCCGGCGATCTGGGCGTCTTTACGGACGAGGACACGATCGCGCGGCTCGAGAGTCGGATGCGCGAACGCGGCTATCTCGAACCAGCGGAGATGGCGAGAACCTTCGACTGGATGCGTTCGAGCGATTTGATCTGGTCGTACGTGATCAACAACTGGTTCAAAGGGAAGCAGCCATCGGCGTTCGACATTCTGGCCTGGAACAACGATTCCACGCGGATGCCGGTCGAAATGCACTCGGAGTATCTTAGAGCGTGCTACCTGCACAACGCAATCGTCAAGCCGGGTGCGTTTGTGATCGATGACACGCCGATCGATTTGGGCAAGATCGTAACGCCGCTCTACGTGCTCGGCGCGGAGAACGATCACATCGCGCCGTGGCGTGCGACCTATCTCACGACCCAGCACGTCGGCGGCGTCGCGAAGTACGTGCTGACCAACGCAGGGCACATCGCCGGAATCGTAAATCCTCCGGGCGGGAAGAAGACCTGGTACTACAGCAAGCCGTCGGCGACGCGCGGCGAGAGCGCCGACGAATGGCTCGAGACGGCCGACCGGCGCAATGGCTCCTGGTGGCAAGATTGGGCCGAGTGGGCCGAGGCGCACGGCGGCGCGATGCGCGAGCCGTATCGCGTTCCCGAAGGCGAGCCGGGCCCCGGACAGTACGTGCGCAACGAGACCGGCCCACCATTTGGTCTAACACTCGAGGCGCGGTCGTGAGCGACGAGGAGAAGGGCGTAGGCTCCGCCTGGCGCAGCCTCGGTGATTTTATCCGGGGTCAGCGCGAGCTGGCGAACCTTTCAATGCGGCAACTCGCTGAGATCGCGAAGATCTCGAATCCGTATTTAAGCCAGGTGGAACGCGGACTCTACAAGCCTTCGGCCGACGTTTTGAAGAGCATCGCGAACGCGCTTCACATTTCGGCCGAGACGATGTACGCGCAGGCTGGGCTGCTCGACGATTCCGAAGCACGCGACGAAAGCCATCACGGCGTCGAGCACGCCGTGAAAATGGATCCGCGGCTGACAACCGATCAGAAGGAAGCCATCATTCGGATCTATCGGAGCTTCGTAGGCCGCGAGTAGACTTCGTCCGACCGTAAGTCGAGCGTCGTAACGGGGATGATGTTGTACTGTTCAATCTTCGGCGTAAGGATCGTTCGGACACGAACGTCACCTTTGGGCCCTATCTCCAGATGTGCCGGAACGGTTTGGTCGTCGAACTTTGTATACGGTGCGTCGATTCCGACGGTTAGTAAATCGAAGCGGCCCGCCGGTACGTAGAACGTTCGATAATTCTCGATCGCGACGCCGGGCTCGAGCACGCTGTCTTGGCCTGTCGCTGGATTCCCTAGCTCCGTAATATAAGCGTTGCTGTAGACCGTCTCGCGCGGCGCGCTTCTATAGAACGGGTGGTAATCGTACTGCAGTGGATTAGCCCGGGCGGTAGGATGAGGCTTGCTAACGAAAACGCGTTCCCCGTACACATTCAAAGCCACACCCAAAAAGTGCGCCTTCACGGTGCCGATATTCGCAAGGCGGGTCCGGACGCCAACCGCGATCAGTCCATTTCGCTCGCTCAATCGCTGCGCGGATGCCGTGATTTCCACCTCCGGCTTTGCCATCGCGGGTCGGATGCGGTTCTCATAGGCAAAAACGTAGAACGCCCAGATACCTGCGGCGAGGATCGCGACGACCTCGACGACGTCTCGCAGGACGGTCGTCGGGTGGGGTGCTTCACCGTGATCCCGCTTTCCGCCAAAGAGCATCGCTATTTTTCGTTCAGTCCAAAGGGCGGCGCCCCTGTCTGACATCGGAGTCGCTGCGCAGTTCTCGCCCTTGTGAGTTGCTGTGAGGTGAGATACTGAAGAGCACGCCTTCTTTGAGGAGGGCAACGAACGCGTTTACGTCCAGGCGTTCCGCTGTTCGGACGCCCAACGCCCTTCGACTTCGCTCGCTGCACTCGCTGCGCTCAGGACGACAGGAGGAGTGCGCCTTCGCCGCTTCGTCCTTCGTCCTTCGACTGCGCGCCTGCGGCCGCTTCGCTCAGGATGACAAGGGTGGAGCGCGCTTCGCTCAGTCCTTCGGCTTCGCTCAGGATGACACGGATGCGGAGGGCACTCGCTTCGCTCAGTCCTTCGGCTTCGCTCAGGATGACAGCGTCGGAGGACGGACGGCAGCACCGCAAGCAAGCGGGTGGGCGCCGGGTTAGCTAGGGTGACAGGAAAATTTGGCAGCGAGCCTCTTGACGGGCACAGCGGGTGCTTGGTATACTTAGCGCACAGAAGCACACCGAGAGGAGAATCAGTTTCCACCATGGCCGTCAACGTAATAGAGTACATGAACAAGTTTCAGCAAGAGGGTCTTGCTGCGATCAAAGAGACCCAAGACGCCAGCCTGAAGGCGATGAACTCGTTCAACGAGCTCACCAAGCAGATGAGCGAGAAGCCGGGCAGCCTCCCGACTTTCGAGAACATCCCGTCGCCGACCCAACTCGTCGAGCTTTCCTTCGGTTTCGCGAGCCAGATGCTCGAGCTCCGCAAAGCGTACACGATGCGCGTCGCCGAGATGCTCGTCGAGACCCAGAAGCGGACCGAAGCCAACTTCAAAGCTGAGCCCAACGTCGCGAACAAGCCCCTCATCAAGTAAAACCGTTCGATCCCTCTATCGAACCGGACCGCTCGGCAGATGCCGAGCGGTCTTTTTCATGCCCCGGCCGAAAGCTGCGCGATGAACGCGGCATCGGACATCACAATCGGCAACGAGCGCAGCATCAGACGCCTGGGTTTCGGCGCGATGCGTCTCTGTGGGGCCCGCGTTTGGGGATGGCCGGACGACCGCGAAAACGCACTACGTGTGTTGCGACGCGCCGTCGAGCTCGGCGTTGGCTTCATCGATACCGCCGACGCGTACGGACCGCGTGTGAACGAAGAGCAGATTGCCGAGGCGCTCTATCCGTATCCCGCCGATCTGGCGATCGCAACGAAGGGCGGCGCTACGCGGCCGGGGCGCACCGAGTGGCAGCGGGACGGTCGTCCGTCGCACTTAAAAGAGGCGTGCGAAGGAAGTTTACGGCGGCTTCGGCGCGACTGCATCGATCTGTACCAACTCCATGCCGTTGATCCTAACGTTCCATTCGATGAGCAGATCGGCGCATTGCGTCAGCTGCGGGACGAGGGCAAAATTCGGCTGATCGGTCTTTCAAATGTGGACCTGGAGCAGGTGCGGCGCGCCGAACGGATCGTCGAGATCGCCTCGGTCCAGAACAGCTACAACGTCGGGAACCGCACCAGCGAGCCGGTGCTGGAGCATTGCGAGCGCGACGGGATTGCGTTCATCCCGTACTTTCCGCTCGACGGCGGCGATCTGCACACCATCGACGCGCTGAAGCCAATCGCTCGCGCGCACGGAGCGACGATTTGGCAGATCGGGCTGGCGTGGCTCTTGGCGCGGTCGCCCGCGATGCTGCCGATTCCCGGAACGTCGTCGCTCGAGCATCTCGAAGAGAACGTTGCGGCGTCCGGGATAGCGTTGAGCCAATCGGAGCTGGCGGCGCTGGACGGCGCCGGCGCCGCGCAGCGCGTGACGTAGGAGAAGCGAGCGAGGAGCGAAAGGTTTCCGCTCTCACTCTACTTCTTCCGGGAGGGGTTTATGTACGTATCTTTGCGCCGCGCCCTCGTTGTGGCGGCGCTCTTTGGTGTTGCCGGTTGCGGCGGCGCCATGTCCCAATCGTCATCGTTGCCCTCGCAGAGCGCATCTGCATTCGTTCATCGGGGCGTTCCGTTCTTGCCGCCGATGCGGTACCACGGCGCGCGGCCGGCAACGTTGGGGACGTATCCGCTTAAGAACTCGCTCGTTTTCGAAGGCGACCAAGAAGAAGCCGCCATCAACATCTACGAAACCAAAGACCTGCCGAGCAATCCGGCACCGATCTCGACGATTCACGTTTCGGCAGGGTGCCCGTACGGCATGGCCCACGATAAGAGCGGGACGCTCTACGTCGTCGACAACTGCGGTGGGAACGACGTCGAAGAGTACCCGGCCGGCTCGACCACGTTGTCCAAGACGATCACCGACGGAATCAGCAATCCGCTTGGGATCGCGATCGATAAGCACGGTACGCTCTACGTCAGCAACTATCCAGCCGCCATCACCGTCTATCCGAAGGGCAGCTCGACGCCTTCGGAGACGATCACGGGAGGGGGATTGACGGATCCGTTCGGGCTCGCGCTCGACGATAACGGAAACCTCTACATCGCCGATTTCGGGGCGAACGCCGTCTTCAAGCTTCCGGCCGGCGGGACCAGCGTGACGAACCTAAACTTGCAGAACGCCGGCGAGCCCATCGGTCTCGCCTACGATTTCAAGCACGGATACCTCTGGGAGACGGCCGGCTTGGGGGACGTCATCAACGTCTACAATCTCGCGAGCTCGCTCAGCCCGTTCGAAACGATCCAGGGTGCGGAGTACCCGTACGCGATCAGCCTGCAAAAGGGCGGCAACTATAAGCGGGAAGTCGTCACCTCGGATGTCGACACGGATGACGTCTACGCTTACAGACGAGATCAGTATTCGTCGTACGCGACGCTCAACAACGACGTCGAGCTGCCGACGGGCCTGCTCGTGCAGAAGCTTTTCTAAAGGTTCGCAGGTCGAGGTTTAAGGAAGACGAGCCTGCCGCGGCGGGCTCGTCTTTTTCGTTACTGGGTGCCATGATAGGATACTGAGGTATGGCGGAGTTTCGCTACCATGTTGTCGACGTGTTCACGACCACGCCGTTGGAGGGCAACGCGCTGGCAGTCTTTCCGGATGCGTCCGGGATCGCCGACGTGACGATGCAGCGGGTCGCTCGCGAGATGAATTTGTCGGAGACCACGTTCATACTGCCGGAAGAGTCACGAGACGACGCGACGCGCGTGCGGATTTTCACGCCGGCTAGAGAGCTGCCGTTCGCGGGGCACCCCACGATCGGGACCGCTTACGTGATGAGGATGCTCGGCATCGCTCCGGCCGGCGCCAAACGATTCGTGCTGCATGAGAACGTCGGGCGTGTGCCGATCCGAGTCGACGACGGAGACGACCCGATCCTGTGGCTGACTACACCGCCGATTACAAAGCTTGGGGAGTTTCAGGCCGAGGCCTGCGCGCGGGCGCTGTCGCTCTCCAGCGATCGCCTCATCGCGAGCGTCCCCTGCGAGCAGCTTTCAGCAGGGGCTCCGCTGATCTTCGTCGCGCTTAAGGATCGGACGGCCGTGGACGACGCGGAGGTCGACAGCACGGCCTTCGCCGGACTGATGCGTGAGAGTAAGACGCCGTCGCCGATCTTCGTTTTCGCCGCTACCGAGCGCGGTGCATACTCGCGGATGTTCGCGCCCGTGTTGGGAATCGTCGAAGATCCGGCGACCGGTGGTGCCACCGGTCCGCTGGCGGCCTTCATGATGGCACACGGTCTGGTTGGGCGCTCCGACGGTACGCGTTTCGTAAGCGAACAAGGCGTGAAGATGGGTCGCCGAAGTCTTCTGCACGTTTTGGTTCACGGCGAGGGGGGCAAAGAAGGCATCGAGGTCGGCGGAAACGTCGTGCCGATCGCGTCGGGAACCATGCGATTGCCGTAACGAAAGCCGGCGGCAAAGCAACGAGACGTTTGGCCATCTGGCATGCATCACGCGAGCTCACGGTTTCAGCGGGGTCGAGCCCGCGGCGCGACGAAACACCGTAACCCCCGAAGAAGGAGACGCCAGGAGTGGTTTCGTTTCGCTTTTATACGCGCGCTGCATTGGTATGTCTCGCTGTCGCACTCGCGAGTTGCTCGGGTTCGCAGAGCTCGCTGCCCTACATGCAAGGCGGTGCGCCATTACGAGCGCTCAATGGCACCGGCGCAGGCAAGATCACGCACATCGTCTACATCGTGCAGGAGAACCGCAGCTTCGACAATCTTTTTCAGGGCTATCCGGGCGCGGATACGGTCTCGAGCGGCAAAGTATCGAACGGTCAGACCGTCAAGCTGACGCCGGAGAGTTTAGCCGCGTATTACGTGATCGATCACTCGGCGCAGGCGATGTTCGCCGCGTGCGACGGCACCGGCAAGCTTCCAGGTACAAAATGCCGGATGGACGGTTTCGACCGCGAGCTCACGTACCGTGGCCCGAAAGGCGTTCAGTATCCGGAGTACGTTTACGTCCCGCATAACGAGTCCAAACCATACTTCGACATGGCGCACGAAGGGGTGCTGGCCGACCGGATGTTTCAATCGCAGCTCGACGAGAGCTTCGTCGCACATCAGTACGTTATTGCCGCACAAGCAGCTTCGGCGGTCGATCTTCCGTACGGTCCCTGGGGTTGCGAAGGCAGCGGCGACGACAAGGTCGCGACGATAACGAAAGAACGCTCCGTTAACGGGCCCGCCGAACCGGCCTGCTTCGATTACCAGACGCTCGGCGACGAGCTCGACAAGGCCGGGCTATCGTGGCGTTTCTACGCCAGCCGGTATGGCAGCGCGTCGAGCGGAACGGGTGGGGATTGGTCGAGCTACCAAGCCGTGAAGCACATCTACGATGGGTCGGATTGGAAGAAGGTCATCACGCCGAACTGGAAGTTCATCACCGACGTACGCAAGGGCAAACTCGCGAACTTCACCTGGATCACGCCGGTCTGCGACGACTCCGACCACGTCAACTGCCCCAACGGCTACGGGCCCTCATGGGTAACGGCACTCGTCAACACGGTCGGCAACAGCAAGTTTTGGGATTCGACCGCGATCTTCATCCAGTGGGACGATTGGGGTGGGCTGTACGATCATGTGCCGCCACCCTATGAGGGCTACGACGGCGTCGGCTTCCGGATACCGTTGCTCGTACTCTCACCCTACGCAAAGAAAAACTACGTCTCGCACGTACAGTACGAAACCGCGAGCGTACTGCGCTTCGCGGAAGATCTGTGGGGTCTCAATCAGCTCGCGGCCGCCGACAAACGGGCAAACTCGCCGGGGGCGGATTGTTTCGACTTTTCCCAGCCGGCGCGTCCGTACGTACCGGTCAAAGCGCCGCTGCCGCCGAAATTCTTCATGCACCAATTTAAAGACGATTACTTCGCGCCCGACTACGAATAGTCGGGCCGGGGCCGAGTAGCCTCTCGCGCGGGGGAGCCCACGGCGGGCGGGTACCGAGCCCAAGCTGCCGAACGGAGGGTTAGCTCCCTGCTACCCAGACGTAAGGAGACGCACATGCGAAAATCGTCACGCCCGATAGCGCTAGCGCTCGGGCTAACGCTAACACTCACGGCATGCGGCGGACAGAGCTCGTCGCTCCCATGGATGCCGACGAATACGAACGCCGGCAGCACCAACGAATCGGCGGCCCGCGCCGCCGCTCCGGACAAGCCCTTGATCTCCATTCCGAAGCTTTCAGGAGAGCTCGCCTACATCGATGCCGGACGGCGCGCGGCGAACGCGCCCGTGCGTGTTTCGCTGACGTTGAGGTACAACCATCAGGCCGAGCTCGACCAGTTCGTCGCAAAGGTCAACGCGGCAGGCCTAGGCGCACGCCGGCAGTTCCTTACGGCGAAGCAATTCAACGAATACTACGGGCCGACCGTCGCGCAAGAGCAGCGGGTCGTGCGCGCTTTGGAGCGCGCCGGCTTCAAGATCGAGAAACGCTACGCGAACCGGACGATCGTGGACGCGACCGCCAAGAGCGCGCTCATCGAGCAGTTCTTCTCGACCGAGATCCACACCGTACGGCAAGGCAAGTACGGCGAGCGGTACACGAACGTGAAACCCGCGATCCTGCCGTCCGAGCTTTCGAAGTTGGTGCGTGACGTTTCGCTCGATAACCTGATCGTCGTGCGGACCGTTGCCGATCAGAGCGGCGTAGAGAATGGACGCACCGCACCGCAGTTTCCGACCGACTCGCAAGGGCGCGTCCGCCTGCCGCTTTCGGGTGGAAGTGGGATCAAACCGATGGATTCGAGCGGGAACCTGGTCAACGGCAACTTTGCGAGCGGATCGCTCAGCCCCGGATGGATCAACGAAAGCACGCGCAGCCGCTACGTGCAAGTCACTACGGCGCAGGCGTATCAGAGCACGTACTCGGCATTTGAAGGCTCGCTGCAGCCCCCGGAAATCAACGGTTGGGGGGCGATCGCGCAGCTGGTCAAGGTCCCGGCCAGCGGCGTGCTCAGTTTCTGGGTCTATCAGGGATCCAACGAAGGCCAGATGGGTTACGGCACCACGTACGCATGGCAAGCCGGGTACCTGCTCAACCAGAGCGGTTCGATTCTCACAACGTTCTACAAGACCGTCAACAACACGAACGGTTGGGTGAACTATCAGATCAATCTGAGCGCGTACGCCGGACAGACGGATTACATTTATTTCGGCTGTTTCGGTGACGGTTACAGCCAGACATACGTCTACCAATACGTCGACGACGTCGCGTGGGTAGGGTCGCCGACCCCGTCCCCGCAGCCGACGGCAACCCCGACGCCTACGCCGACCTCTACTCCAACGTCGAAGCCGACGGCAAGCCCGACTCCGAAACCAACGTCGACGCCGACATCGAGTCCGACGTCAACGCCGACGTCCAGCCCGACGTCGACGCCTCCCAGCGGATGCAACAACGCCGCGCCGGATAACGGACCGCTCACGAATTCGAGCGGAACGCTTGCGACCGGCGTCGCCAAACCGTTCGACTTTCCGGTACAGCACGGATGCAACGGTGCTGGATATACCGCGGCAATCGCGATCGACGATCCGGTCAACACCAGTTACCTCGCCAAGTACTTATCGGCTTCGGGCGTCACCCAGACGGGTACGGTAAGCAACGAAGCCGTCGATGGTGGCGGGAGCGGTGACGATGCGGAGACCGATCTCGACGTGCAGACGATCTCGGGGTTGGCTCCAGGTGCGAACATCATCGTCTACGACATGGGTTCGCTCGGCGACCAGCAGATCGAAGACACCTACAATCAGGTGCTCAACGACGGCAAGGCGACGGTCGTGAACTCGTCGTTCGGCGGGTGCGAATCGAGCGACGTTTCCTTTGACGATTCCACCAACTCGATTGCAGAGCAAGGCGCCTCGGAAGGTGTCGAGTTCTCGGCTTCGAGCGGCGACTCGGGCAGCAACGAGTGCGGCACGAAGGGCGTCAGCGCTCCAGCCGGCGACCCGTACTTCTCATCGATCGGCGGAATCAACTTCACCGATAGCGCTCAGGGCGTTCTCGAGACCGTGACTATGGGCAGCGCCGACGGAGATTCCGGCGGCGGTGGCGTATCGACCGTCTTCGCACTTCCGAGCTACCAAAGTGGAATCACGGGAATGATCACCTCGGGTCGCAATCAACCCGACATTTCGCTGCCGTTCTTCCCGGTCGCGGTTTACACGGGCGGCAGCTTCGGTGAGTACTTGGGCACGTCGTGGTCGTCGCCGGCCTCGGTCGCGCTGATCCTGGAAGCCAACGAACTCCACGCCAGCAAACTCGGGTGGGTCGACCCGACGATCTACAGCCTGTTCGCATCGACGGGGTACAGCACGTACTATACGCCCTGCACGTCCGGCAACAACGGCGCCTACTCGTGCAATGCCTCGCAGTACAATCAGGCTGCCGGTATCGGAGCTCCGAAGGCTTGGGCGCTCGCCAACGCCTTATAGCGCCGGCGGCGCGATCGCAGCTTTTTGTGGCGATCGGAAAACGACGAGGGGGTACGCCGGGCGCACCCCCTTACTCCACCCGAAGGAGCGTGCGTCGCTAGAAATCGTCGTCGGGATTTCCCGGCGAACCGGGATGCTTCAGGAAGTACGCTCGTGAGAACGGTGCCGCAATATGACGGAACTTCGATGGCGCCTTGGAAAAGTTGAAACAATCGCTGAGGTCGTCGGCACGGAGGTCGGTCGTTCCGAGCGATCCCAAGTCGAAGACTTCCTCGGTGAACTTTAAGATGCTGCCGAACTCGTGTGGCACGGTCGAAATGTAGCTCGACTTCGCGTACGGGGAGATGACGATCAATGGAACGCGGAATCCGAGCTCGTACGAGTTGTACTGCACCGGCGCAATCGGGTCGTACCATCCGCCCCAGTCATCCCAGGTGACGAAGATTGCCGTGCTATTCCAGTACGGGCTCCCTCCGATCGCATTAACGACCGACGCGACCCATGACGGGCCCAATCCTTTGTTGGAAAGGGCGTGATCGGACTCGGCGCCCGTCGGCGTTACCCAAACGACGTTTGCCAACCGCTTGTGCGAGATGTCCTTTAGCACTTGCGTTGGTGGCGAGACGACATCGGTGGCAAAATCCGGACTGTTGAAAACGGGTGAAACGGCATCGGGCGCATGCCAAAGTCCCGGGCCGGGGCTGGCCTGATAGTAGTGCCAGCTTAGCGATTGATTTTCCACCAGCTGAATGAGCGAGTTTCGGTCAAAGCAGGGATATGCGGTTTGATTTTCGTTGCCGTACTGATCGATCAGCGTCACGGCCGAGCCAGCCGGCGAATCGCAGCCCCCCGTCGGTTTACCTTTCAGCGTTTTTGGATTCTCCGAGGCCCGTAGCGTCGAGCCGTCCGCGATCGTCGACGTGCCGCTCAAAATGTATTGATGGGCGGGGAAGCTAGGACCCTGATTCGTTTGAAACATTCGGTTCGCGAACGTGTATTGCGAAGCCATGTCGTAATACGGCTTGACCTCCGTGGTGGGAACGTAGCCGTACGCTCGCAGGTCGGCCGGAGGACATTGTTTGGGCTTCGTGCAGTGCGAACTCTCTAGATCGAAGCCGTTGAGGTTCCCGTTCGCGTATTCCACGTTGTATGCCTTATGCCGGTGGCTGAGGTCGTAGGGCGCCGTTAGGTCTATCGGCTGCAGCGTAACGGTCTGCCCTTGCGAGTTGACCGCCGTCTGCGTGGTATCTGCACCTGGAAATGCGTTGAAGAGGTTGTTGACGCTTCTATTTTCCTGAAAGATGATCACGACGTGCTGGATTTTTGACATCGAGCCGGTCAGAGACCGTATAGTACGAACTGCGCGCTCCGGCGACGACGACGCGCCCGAAGCAGGATTAGACATCGAGCTCGCCGCCGAAGACGGCGCGCCAGGAGGAAGAGTTTGGGCGCATCCGGCGAGCGCCAATACAAGAATAAGCGCCGAACACCGCGTTCCATTCATACTTTCGCACCTCCAGAAGGTTGTTTTGTTACCTAAGCCAAGTCTATACACCCTGCAATCATGCGGTCAAGACGATTTCTGACGAGTTTCTTTGCAAAGATGATTTAGGTGCGCTATTTTTGTGAATGTTGCGGCATTCTGTTACGTGTCACGATGACAACGGTAATCGTTGGGGCGAAATCAAGATGCACGCAGCGTCGGCGTTGAAGCGTGTGCTTACATGCAAATGCGGCGTTTAGGTAAGGCATTCGGACGCGCGAAGGCGGCCCAAGGTTGAAGTAGCAGTACAGCGTTTTGCGTTTGCTCGTCGCTTTTTGTTTGTGCCTCACGAGCGGCTCGAAGACCGGCTTCTAGCAGCATTTTAGCTACCAGCTAAAGACAACTAATCCGTCACCCGTTGCATCTTTCCAGCCTCCCCAAGTGCGGAAGTCCGCAACGCTGGACTTGGCCCAAGATGATCCGCCGCCGCCCGCGCCGCCCGCGCCCCCATATACGCTCGCGTATTCGCCCGCACCGCCGCCACCGCCACCACCACCGTAATACCCTCCGCCACCTCCGGCGCCAGGACAGCCGTCTGCATATCCGCAGTAGCAAGTTGGGCTGCTGTAGGCGCAGCCGGCACTACCACCGCTCCCGCCATTTCCAAAGGTTCCGGGAGCACCTGGTTGTCCGGACTCATAGCTCTTACCAGCAGCACCACCCGTCCCGCCGTTATTTTGCCTGCCGCCGTTGCCTGCGCCGCCACCTTTGCAAGAAGAACCGCGGTAGCAATAACTCCCGCCGATTCCCCCGATCTCACCGCCGCCGCGACCGCCAATTTCATCACGACTGCTACCTTCGCCACCGCCGCCGCCCGCGACGATAATCCGGTTGCTGAGGCGATCGTTGCCGGCTCGCACGTCGGAGGCTCCGCCGCCGCCATAGCTACCGATGCGGCCGTATCGGCCCGGTCCCGGGTTACCACCGCCGTTGAAACCGCCGACCGTGTCATCTCCTTGACCGCCGACGAACACATACACTATCTCGCCCGGCCTAACGCGAATGACTCCGTGGACACGACCGCCGCGGCCAAAGTAGTCGTCAGGAGGGTAACAATAGCTGCCGTAACACTTCGTGCCACCCCCAGCGGCCCCGCGCATTACGACGCTGATTTGCCTGACGCCCTTGGGAACTAGGAACGTCTGCTCGCGGCCGGTGTAATGGAAGGTCTTAGCAGCCTTTACTGCGCGAACGCCCGCCCCTACACTGCTCGGCGCTCCTATTGGAATCGACGACCCACCGCACGCCGGCAGTAATGCTGCCGCGCCGGCGATGAAAGCGACGCGACCGAAGCGGAACGTGTTCACAGCGTCTCCTGAAGCCCGAGAAGCCGGCGCTTTCACGCCGCTTACTTTCGGCGTCAACTCCGTGGGCCACTTTCCGGCCGCTAGAATCGGTTGAAGCAGCGTGATCTCCGCTCAACCAAAAATAATGGACCCGAGGAAGGGTCCAAAAATTCTTATGAACTAGCGTTATTTCATGGTGGGCGGTACATGGATTGAACATGTGACCTCTTCCGTGTCAAGGAGTCCCGTTCAAGCGGCGCTGCGTAAAACGGGCGTGCATAGTGGGCATTTTGCGCATAGTGTGCGGTCCCGTTGCTACCCGGTTGCAACCGGCAAGGTCAGAACGCCGCAAACCGCCGTGCATTGGCGCATAAAGCCTTGAGCCTCCGTAGGCTTGTTGAATAAGGCAACCGAGCCGCGCTTTGGTGGTTGAAAATTCAAGCAGGGCTCACTCGCTTGATGCCAAACGACCGCGAAAAGCCATAAGCTTTCTCGGTTGCTGCGTTTGTCAGGAGGATTTCAGTGGGGAAAGGTTTGCTTTTGGTGCGCTCGGTTTTAGGAATCGGCGCGATTGGCGCTATGTTGGCTGGGTGCGGCGGCTCTCAGTCCGGGTTTAGAGCGATGCCGCAGAACGCGCCGGAATATGTCGGCTCAGCGGTTCAGCCCAACGCAGCGTGTTCGGTCGTAGGGAAAACCTACACGACCGGAAAGGGACACGCTAACGTCAAGTATGGAGCCACGAAATACGCCGTTGGATTCCACTGGGACAGAGTGACGATAGATTTGCACTTCACCAAATGGCCGCAAAATCGCCGCTTACCTGATTGGGTGACGCTGCTCACCACATGCGGTCCCCAATCGGGGAACAAACCTATCGGGAAAATCCTAAATCGGGTATCACCGCTTGACAAATCTTGCCATAACGGAATTTGTAACTATAACATTCCCGACTTCGTTGTTTACGAACCTCCGATTAAACTTCCGAATAACAAGCCGTGGAAGTACGACGAGCTTGTCGTCAAATTCAAAACGTTCCAAAAGGGATGGGGCACACTGCCAGGGGCCAGGATTGAAATCGTGAAATAGCCCATTCCTCGAACGTGCACCAAAAACGAGCCCTGTGCCTTGCGGCCGGGTTCGCTGTTTTATTGGAGTCGAAATATAATTGCGCTTCTAACTTCTTACGGCACAAACTCGGAAGAGAAGGCCGCCCCCTCTCCCGGCAAACAAAAAAGGCCCGTATCGCCTTATTTAACGAGCTTTTCTTATGGTGGGCGGTACATGGATTGAACATGTGACCTCTTCCGTGTCAAGGAAGCGCTCTCCCACTGAGCTAACCGCCCGTTGCGCCGAGTTTTTTCGCAATCCGCCGCGTCGTACCTTCGGCGGGCGCGTTTGACAGTCGTTCCACATCGTGATAGAGTGGCGCGTATTACTCGCTCGTCAAAGGAGGTACGATGATTCAGGTTCGTCAGTTTCCCTCCACCACGCCGCAGAATCGGTGTGGGGTCGGCGTGCGTTTTGGCCTTTCGTCCTTATCAACTTGATCTAAGCTCGCGATAGCGAGCATTTTCGAAGGACGAAGGCCTCCGCAGATCGATCGGAGGCCTTTTCAATTCTGCACTTTCATAATGAGGTGAGTCATGGAACTTTGGCTTATGGCCGAAATCCGGATTCGCCGTGACGAAGCCTTGGAGAACGCCCGCCGCAGCCGGTTACTCCGACTCGCTGCGAGCGGACGAAGTTCGAGGGTTCGCATTCGGATCGCCGACGGTGCGCAGGCGATCAGCGATGCACTGGCCGCGCTGGCGCGCAGCTTGCGGAACGGTGAAACCGCGTAACGGCTACGGGAGGGCGTCCCTGACATTGGTGTCGGCGCCCTTCCATTCTCTTTCGAAGCGTGCGTGGGCCGCTGCGGCCTGCGTGCTTTGGCCATTGGCGGCCAGCGCCTGCGCCAAGCCGAAGAGCGCGCGCGGATCGTTCGGGTAGGCGTCGAGCGCTTCGGTGAAGGCGGCGACGGCCGCGGCGGAATCGCCGTGCCGTAAGCGCAAACCCCCGAGCGCCTCTTGGGCAGGGAAGAGCGGTATCAACTCGCCGGAGAAGACCGCCTGCTGATTCGCGAGGCTCCGCGCGATCCAGTTTTCGGCTTGCGTGTATTGACCGTCCGTTTCGGCAAGCCGCGCTTCCAATAGTTGCGGCAGATAGCCTTGCGTGAAGCCGGCTGCGGGAATTCCCGCTGCGAGTTTTCGGCCTTCGCTTAGGTGACCCAGTTGTAAGGCGGCGAGTCCGCGAACGCTCGCGGCGCTAAAGGCGTTGTTGTCCGAAGCATAAGCGCTTTGGTAGCGGCCGAAGCGCAGCGCCGTTATCGCGTCGAAGTCCGTTCCGAACGCTGACGTCATCCGCGCAGCCCATCGCTGCGCAGCTCCGTAGTCTCCGAGCATCATCGCCGCCGAGTAACCCACCAGCACGTCGTGCTTCTCGTAGCTCTGCACGTGTCTCGGCCCCGCGTCGTCGTTTTCGAGTGCGTTCATCAGCGCGAGCGCGCGTTCGCTTGAGGCGAGTGCGGCCGCGTAGTTGCCGGTCTCGATCCAGTAGTGCGCGGGCATGTGGGCGAGATGCTCGGACGGGGGCGTAAAAGTAGCGGCGTCCAGGCGTTTCGCGCAGGGAAGTGCGGGTGCCCGGTCTTGCGCGAGGTCGTAAAGATGTACGCAGAGATGGTTGGCCATCGGATTCGTCGGATCGTCGTGGAGCACGTCGGAGACGAGCGCCGATGCTCGTCTCGACTCGTCGCTTGCGAGAGCTCCCTGATGCCAGCTTAGCCCTCCATGTTCGAGCAGCGCTTCGGCTGCCAGGAGCCGCGCGTTCTCATCCTGCGACGAGTTCGCGAACGTCTCCATCGCTGCACGATAGGCGGTGTCGTCGGTCGCCCAGTTTGCAAACTTCCCTTGATACCGCAGCGCCATGATTGTGATGAATTGGCGATCGGTCGCCGATGCGGCGGCATCGAGCGACGTCGCCTTGCGAATCGCCTGCGCGGCGAGATTGAAGCGCTCCTCGGTTTGCGGCGTGTTTAAGTCGGGACCGTTAGCGAGCGCAGTTCCCCAATAAGCCATCGCGAGGCGTGGGTCGAGCTGCGCGGCCTGCGCGAAGGTGCGCGCCGCGTCTCCGCCATTGTAGGCATAGTAGAAGAAGAGGCCTCGATCGATTGCGGTCTGCGCGACCGGGACGGTTGTCGAGACCGGCAGGTGAACGGACGTTGCCGCCGGCAGCATCGCGAGGACGACCGCAAAGAGACTCACGCCGCGTTTTTCCACCGCGGTCCCGCGTACTCCGTGCTGGACAGCTGCACGCAGGGTAGGGTAACATGGCGTTTTGTCCAAGGAGCCGCTACCGGTATGGGCGCGTAGCTCAGCGGGAGAGCATCCGCTTCACACGCGGGGGGTCGCTGGTTCGAGCCCAGCCGTGCCCACCACCCAAGCCGGCGGTGCCGGTCTTGGCGCTGTAGCTCAGTTGGTTAGAGCGTCGCCCTGTCACGGCGAAGGTCGTGGGTTCGAGCCCCATCAGCGTCGCCAGCTTGGTCGGGCGCATCGCGAAAAAAAAAGCGGTGCGCCCGACAATGAGATCGGGCCAAGGTAGCTCAGTCGGTAGAGCACGCGCCTGAAAAGTGCGGTGTCGCGCGTTCGATTCGCGCCCTTGGCACCAGACCTAGTGAGAGGCCCGCAGCAGGTCGGGCCTCTCTTCTTTCTGATCAGCCGCAACGTGCCCGTCACAGTGCCATAACGCTTGGCACTCGACCGTATTAATCTAGTGACCATGCCGAGGCGACGCTTGCCGGATTGCGGAAAATGTGGCGCCCCAAGACCTCCTTGAGGAGTGGGGCTTCCCGCTGTCTCATGTGTCACAACAGACGTGGACGCGAATACTATCGAAACAGTGCGCTGCGACGCCAGAAGCAACGTGAGTCCTACGTCTTGAGAAGGTACGGCTTATCCATGGCGCGCTTGGAGGGCATCTTAGGTAGGCAGGCGGGTCGCTGCGCAATCTGTTCAAGGCATTGGCGAGACTGCGCAAGTGCGAAGCGAGTGCGACACGAGGTGACGTTTCTTCAATACTTATACGTCGACCACAACCACGAGAACGGCAGGGTGCGCGGCCTTCTTTGCAACGCTTGCAACACCGCAATAGGGCTCTTTCAAGAGGACCCTGACCGCCTTACCGCCGCCCTAGGTTATCTCGGCCGAGAATTTGACGTTGGCGTCGTCGGCTTCCCTGCGTCCTAGAGGAGGAAGAACCGGGGCGGCTACGCGCGTAGCGTGCGGTTGAAGAAGTCTACGGTGCGACCCCACGCGGTCTCGGCGGAATCGCGATCGTAGTGGCCGAGTCCGCCTTGGCCGGGCGCACCGGTGTTGTAGAAGCCGTGCTGTGCTTGATAGCGATAAAACTCGGGCTTTCGGCCGGCTGCCTTGAGTTTCCGCTCGAGTTCGTCGACAGCAGCAACGGTGTAGAACGTATCTTCGAGCGCCCACTGGCCCTGAAGCGGAATCGAAATACTCGCCGGATCACCTGCCTCGGGTGGTGGCAGCCCATACCAGGCACTGACGGCATCGAACGCGCCTGGCTGCATTGCGGCAAGCATCGCCAGCGCCCCGCCGATGCAGAAACCCATCACGCCGACGCGCTTTGAACCGCGCTCACGCAAATAACACGCGGCGCCAATGCTGTCTTGCGTTGCCGCGTCCTCGAAGTCGAGTCCCTGAACCAAGTGCGTCGCTTCGTCGGGTGTAACCGCGCTGCGGCCGCGGAAAAGATCGGGGACGAGCACGCTGAATCCCTGCGAAGCGAGCCGGTCGGCCGTCGCTTTGATGCGATCGTCGACGCCCCACCATTCCTCCAGCAGGACGACTCCCGGCGCCACCGGCTGCGACGCCGGCGCAAAATAGCCCGGCCCAACTTTGCCGTCGGGTCGCGTGTATTCGACCATCGATCCCATCAGCGTTGCTCTACTACACTGACCTCTTCGGAGTCCTGGCGATCGAGATTCTCGACCCGCTCCGTCAGCAGCCATTCGTTGGCCTCTCGAACGTCCTCCGGGCGTACCCGGCCGGTGAACCACGCGTAGAGCAGTTCGTCGGTTGGGTTGCGCTGCAGCGCGTCGTCGAACTCGTCGGTAGTGATCCGCCAGCGCTCCATCACGCCCTTATCCATGGGACAAGGATAAATGTAGTCGTGTATGGTTCCGGCAGCCGACGCGCGCCCTTTATCGGACGCGCGAAGCAACCAAAGCGCGTCGCCGATGACATCGCGTCCGCGCCGTGGGAAAGTCTTTCCATCTCGAAAATCGGTAGGCATGGCCCCCATAATGCGCGAGAGCGGTAGCGGGTTGCACGGGGAAGCCAGCGAACGGTGCGTCGGAATGCAAACCCAGCCGGTGATCCCGCGCCACGAGCCGCGCTGGCACGCCTCGCTGGCGGTCTTGGCGGCGGTGGCACTCTACGTCACGCTACCGCCTCGCTTGACGATTGGGCCGACCTGGGCGGCCCCGGCGCTCGTGCTGGTTCTGCTGATTCCGCTATCGGTCATTGCGCCGCGCCGTCACAGTGAGACGCGGAAGACGCGCTTCTGGAGCATCATCTTGATCGCGATCGTTAACTTCTTCAATCTCGCTTCGGTGTTGCTTTTGATCGCGTCGTTCTTCGAACCGGCGAAGGCGTCAGCGGCCCATGCCGGACTGCTGCTGCGCACCGGTGCGCAGATCTGGTTTACGAACATTTTGGTCTTCGCACTGTGGTTTTGGGAAATTGACGGCGACGGACCAGACGCGCGCGCTCACGCCAACGCAGCCACCGAGTTTAGCAATGCCGACTTCCTTTTTCCGCAGATGCAGATGACGATCGCGGGCGGCGGGGCATCGAGCTGCATCGATCCGCTTTGGAAGCCCCAGTTCTTCGACTACTTTTATCTGGCGTTCACCAACGCAACGGCCTTCAGCCCGGCCGACGTAATGCCGCTGAGCGTCTGGGCCAAGGCGCTGATGGGCGCTCAGGCGCTCATTTCGCTCATTACGATTGCGATCGTGCTGGCGCGCGCGATCAGCTTGATCGGCTAGCTCGTCTCTCGAGAACCGAGCGCATGGATCCGGGTGTTGTAGGACGCAGTATTGAGCGGCACGAATCGGCACTCCCGGTGGGCGGGTATGATGTAATGGCAGCCTGCGACCTTCCCAAGGTTGATGCGTGGGTTCGATTCCCACTACCCGCTTGGGTGTTTGAGCAAGAAAATCGCTTCCAAACATGCCCATCAGTCACAAATCAGTCACGGAGCTCTAAAAAAGGCTCTCCCGAGAACGCCATTTAGTTTAAACGACAGAGAAGGTCAGTTTCATGGCCATGTGCTTCAACACTCTCCTCGCACTCGCCGCACTTTGCACTCTCATCTCAGGCTGCTCGCCGGCCGCCGGCATTCCGGCGAGTTCTGCCGGCATCGCGTCGGTTGGCTACTCGACGGCTCACGTGCCGAAAGAACGCGTAACAATCACGGAGTTCGCAGATCTGCCTGAGGGCTACGCCTACGGGCCGACGGCGATTGCGTCTGGGCCTGACAAGTCGCTTTGGGTTGCCGTGTGCCCCGGCTTCAGCGGCCAGGAGTGCGCGATCGTCCAAGTCGCGACGTCCGGCAAAGCGCTCCACACGTACTATTATTCCCCCGGTGGATCGGTGCTCGTTAATTTTAGCGACATCGCCGCAGCACCCGATGGCACGCTCTGGATTACCGACATCGACCCTCGCGACATGCAAATCCTGCGGATGACGACCGGTGGTGTGTACACAGCGTTCCCACTGCACGATCACAATCGCCTGTTTCAGATCGCGCTCGGCAGCGACGGCGCGCTTTGGTTCACCCAAACGGGCGAGGGGGACCATGGTGCGATTGGGCGCATCACCACTGAAGGCGCAATCGCTAAGTACCGCGTCGCCGGCATAGCCGACGGTATTGCTGCCGGTCCGGACAAAGCGCTGTGGTTTACGGAGCCCAACCCCCCGGCGATTGGACGCATCACGACCACTGGCAAGGTCACCCTGTTTTCGAAAGGCTTGAGCGCGGTCGCAGCGCCAGCTTCGATTGCTGCGGGACCCGACGGCGCGCTTTGGTTCACCGAGCAAAAAAACTTCAAAACCGGGGCAATTGGACGGATCACCACCACGGGCAACGTTACAGAGTACACAGCCGGTATCACTCGGCACGAGATACCGAATGCAATCGCTGCCGGGCCCGACGGCGCGATGTGGTTTACCGAATACCACTTCGGCCGTGGCGGCGTGATTTTCAATCCCAAACTCGGCCGC
The DNA here is from genome assembly GCA_049578945.1 of Candidatus Cybelea sp. Taxonomy (GTDB): domain Bacteria; phylum Vulcanimicrobiota; class Vulcanimicrobiia; order Vulcanimicrobiales; family Vulcanimicrobiaceae; genus Cybelea. Next base: position 21,359 of record JBAUMX010000058.1, read on the forward strand.
ATTACGATGAGCGGTGATATCACCGAATACTCCCAGGGCTTAACCGCGCACTCCGGGCCGAGCGCGATCGCTCAGGGTCCCGACCGTGACATGTGGTTCGTGGAGAGTTACGGCGACCGTACGGGGCGCGCCGCCCTTAGACCGCCGCGCTAGCGGCTGTGCTTATATCACGGATTGTGTCATATAAGCACGATAGGCTCCTTTCAGAACGCAACGACAAAATGAAAAGGAGCCAGTGATTATCAAGGGGGATGGATCTTTGCGCATACTTGGTTAGCGATCCGCAGGCGGCAATCGCCTTCCATCGCGACGTGCTCGGAATGACGCCCACTGCCGTCGACGACGGGGGACGCGGCGCGGAGTTTACGCTCGGCGACGGTTCGACGTTCGGCGTCTGGAAACCGGAAAAGGGCGGATCCGGCTTTAGGACGGCTTCCCGAAGCCGCCGAGGACGCGATCAAGCTTCTCGGCAGCCGACGGCTGCATCGCGGGTGTGACGTGACCGTAAACGTCCGCGGTGGTTCGGATTGTCGAGTGACCGAGCGGCAAGTCAGCCCTGCAACAATACTTTAGAGAGACCGTCAACCTCTACACTATCTTGGGAAACTATCTCGACGGTGCCGACGACCTTTATCAAAGAAAGCTAATCGATAGGGATTTCTTTCTCGGGCGGCAGGGAAATGCTATGAAATTTGGAGCTTCAGTCCTGCGGAAGTTTAAGGATATTGTGCCGGGTAGGTTTTACGACGAAGACCTCATAAGTCGGCTAGACAAAATGGTTAGAACCTTTGAGCAGACACACGGTACGCGATTTGGAATTGACGACGCTACTTCTGAATTTACTGTTGGTGAAAGCGGGCCGACGGATTAACGACGCCCTTATCTAAGGCGCTTCTGGGGCGCTAGGAGCCGTTTTTCTCGCGCCGGATGATGTAGTTATTGGGCCAGTCGAGGGTTGAGCGGCGCGCAAGGAACTGGCGTCAAAAAGATGCTCTTTGCTCGCGGGTGGGATAGCGTTATCCGGGCGGGGTCAACGCGAAGACCGTTCCGTGCCCGTATGTGCCGCCGCGGCTTGTGGTGCCGTAGAGCGTACCATTGACGTAGACTAAGCTCGCTTGCGGCGTTGAGCCATCGGAGCCGCTGCCGAAGCTGTGCAGCACTTTTTCCTTGCCGGTCGTACTGATGCTAAAGACGGTTCCGTCCCCGTACGTGCCGCCGCTGCTTGTGGTGCCGTAGAGCGTACCCTTGCCGTCGATCAAACTCGCTTGGGGCGTTGAGCCATCGGAGCCGCTGCCGAAGCTGTGCAGCACTTTTTCCGCACCGCCCGGCGTAATGCTAAAGACCGTTCCGCAGCCTTGGTAAAAATCGTTGCAAGGATACGAGCCGCCTCCATCTGTGGTGCCGTAGAACGTCCCGGTTGCGTAGATCAGGCCGGCTTGGGGGAAACGGCCATCGCTTCCGCTGCCAAAGCTGTGCAAGGTTTTCTCCTTGCCGCCCGTGGTAAGGCGGAAGACGGCTCCGCAGCCTGTACCGGGGCAGCCATTACGGTCGCCGCCGTAATACGTGGTGCCGTAGAGCTTGCGGCCCACATAAATAACGCCGCCGCGGGGGTGGCTGGCATCGGTTCGCCTGTGAAAGTCGTATAGCACTTTCTCAACGCCGGCTAGCGTAACCACGAATACCGTTCCGCAGTGAAAGGGGTATCCCGAGTCGGAGCAGTCTTTGCGCCCGCCTAGGAACGCCGTGCCATATAACGTACCCTCTACCTGGATAAGGGGTGCGGTAGGACCACCACCGTCGCCGCTATAGTAGCCGCCGAAGTAATGCAGCACCTTCTCCTTGCCGCCCGGCGTGATGCTAAAGACCGTCCCGCAGGGGTCATAGTTATAGCCCGAGTAGATGCCGCACCCATACGTGCCGCCTGCGCTCGTCGTGCCGTAGAGCGTTCCGCCCACGTCGATTAAGGCGGCCTGCGGGTTACAACCATCGGTTTCGTTTCCGGTGAACGAATGTAGCACTTTCTCCATGCCGCTCGGCGTAATGCTGAAGACCGTCCCTCCGCACGAACCACCCGCGCCGCCAAAATACGTGGTGCCGTAGAGCGTGCCACCTACGTCGATTAGGCTAGCCTGCGGGGTGCTCCCATCGGGGGGTGCGCCAAAACTATAGAGGACTTTGTAGTGCGTGCGATCGGTGCTTGCCGCGAGCGCGGAGATTTGTGGCACCGCACCCGGCGCTGCGATCGGTGGCTGCGACCCACCGCAAGCTGCGAGCAACGCTGAAGCGGCGATGCCAAGGGCGCATAGAGCGAGGTTTTTCACGTGCGATGCCTCCGATAGCAGCATGAGGAACGCGTGATTAGGTTCGCCGCCGAATCGTCCGGTCCCGGTGGAGCAGCCAGGCTCGATCCGTGCGTAAGCAGAATGCGAGAGGCTTGAGCGACAACCGTGGATGCACGCATGGCACACACCGAAGACCCGGCGAGTGACGGTCTTAGTAGTGCTCTCGTGATGGGCGTGTTCGGGTATGCTACGGTCGAGCCCACTCAAAAAACCGGCAACCGTGGTTCCCGCCAGGACGCCCACGGGGAATTTGGCTGAGCCGATTTGCCGAAAAAGCCGTCGAGCTAAACGATCTCTACCTCGAAACCAAACAGGCCGATAACGTACAGCAGGTGATGGCGACTAACATTGCTAGATTGGTTCGAGGCGTTTGCGTCCACCGCGATACGCCGAGATTTGGACAACGTCGAAGCATCGACCAAGCGATCGGGACGGCGCAGGCGCGCAAATGCGGGGCTCAGAAGTGACCGCCCGCGAGCGGTTTTGATGCGGCACGGCAACCAAATGGCAACTGCGGCGGGTTCCGGCAACGAGGTGGGCGCAGGGACGTGGCGTGAAAACCCGCATGAAATGGGGGATTTCGGACCGATACGGCGACGTAGCCAAGTGGTAAGGCAGGGCTCTGCAAAAGCCCCATTCGGCAGTTCGAATCTGCCCGTCGCCTGAAGTCTCTCTACCGTGAAGCGGATTGCGATCGTTGGAGCAGGCGCCATCGGCGGCTTTCTCGCAGCAGCGCTTTCGAGATCGGGTCTCTCCGTGGCCGTCGTTGCGCGTGGCGAGCACCTGGCCGCAATCCGCCGGGGTGGCCTCCATGTCCAGAGCGATCTCGGAAGCTTCACGGCTCGAGTTGAGGCCGCCGGCGATCTTCGTCAAGTCGGCGATTTTGACGCCCTGCTGCTGACGTTTAAGGCGCATCAGTGGCCCGATTTCCGCGCGCAGCTCGAACCATTTGCGGCCGGTACGGCGAGCATCGTCACCATGCAAAACGGGCTCCCGTTTTGGTACGTGCGCGAGCCGCCCTTGCGCAGCGTCGATCCAGACGGCGCGATCGGCCGGCTCTTTCCTGACGAACGCGTGATCGGCGCGGTCGTGCACGTTTCGGGTGAAATCACTGCTCCCGGCTCCATCCGGCAGAGCGGTGGCCTGCGATACGTGCTGGGCGACCCGCTAGGCGGTAACGCGAACCGCGTCGAGCGGCTCGCCGAAGTTTTTCACCGTGCGGGCCTCGCTCCCGAAGTCGATACAAATCTGCGCGAAACGCTCTGGCTAAAGCTCGTCAACAACGTGGGGCTCAATCCAACCAGCGTCCTGCACGGCTTGAAGATCAAGCCGATGCTTGCCGATCCCGGCGCGCGAGCGGAAGTACATGCGATGATGACCGAAGCTCTGCACGTCGGGCAAGCGATGGGTGTCGTTTCGTCGCTCGACGTTGATGCGCGGATCGCGTATGCGGCGCGGCTAGCCGACGTCAAAACGTCCATGCTGCAGGATTACGAGCGCGGGCGCCCGCTCGAGCTCGATCCGATCCTCGGAGCCGTCGTCGAACTCGCCGGCAGATATAACGTAGCGGTTCCGCGGCTGCGCGGTGCGTACGATCGGCTTCGGCGTTTGGCGCCGACCGAACCGATCGCATGATAACGTCGGGCGCGAAGTCACCCGAGATCGCTACGCTTAGCGGTGTCGGACCGAAGACCGCGCCGCTCTTTGCCGAGCTGGGGCTCGTTACGGCGGGTGCGCTCTTGGATTGTCTGCCCTTTCGTTACGACGACCTTCGCTTTCCGACGCCTGCGATACGGCTCGGTGAAACGGGCGGAGAGGAGAATGCGGTCGGCCGCGTTGCCGTCGTGCGGGAGCGGCGCGTTCGCGGACTCGAGATCGTTGAAGTCCAACTGCTCGACGATGACGGGAACCCGTTCGTCGCGAAATGGATCGGCCGTAATCGTTTCGTCTTCGGCCGTTTTCGGGAAGGGATGCGGCTCTTCGTTCGAGGTCGCGTCGAGCGAACATTGTCCGGCGCCGTCGTCAACGTTTCGCATTATGCGCAGCTCGGCGAAGACGAAGAGTATCGCGGGGAGCTGGTCCCAATCTATCGCGCATCGAAGGATCTCGCTAGCCGCAAGATCGCCGCAGTCGTAAAGAAGAACTTTCCGCGACTGCTGGCCGCCGCGCCAGCGGATCCGTTGCCGTCGGCGCTGGCAGCGGCTCGTGGATACGGGTCGCTCGAAGAGGCGTACCGAGCCGTCCACGCGCCGCGCTCGCCCGAAGAAGCGGAACGCGCGCGCGAACGATTCGTCTTTGCGGAGTTTCTGGCGCTGGCAACCGCGGCGGAGCTGCGCCGCAACGAGCGCGAACGCGATCACGACGCTCGCGCCTTGCACGTTCCGGCTGGCCTGCTCGAACGCTTCGAGAGCACGCTGCCGTTTAAGCTCACCGGCGCGCAACGGCGAGTGATTCTGGAGATTTGGCGCGACATGGGTCGCGACGTCCCAATGAACCGGCTGTTGCAGGGCGACGTCGGCAGCGGCAAAACGCTGGTCGCAGCGGGCGCCGTCGTGCTGGCGGCGAGCAACGGCATGCAATCGGCATTGATGGCGCCGACCGAGCTGCTCGCGTGGCAGCACGCAAGCAAACTCGCGCCGCTTCTCTTGCCGCTGGGGATCACGCTCGAGGCGGTCTTCGGCAGTCAAAGCGCGCGCTCGCGCGATGCGGCCGTCGCGAAGCTCGCCGGCGGAGAGGCGTCGGTTGCGGTCGGCACGCACGCGCTGCTCACTGAAGGCGTCGACTTCGACCGGCTGGGGCTCGCGATCATCGACGAGCAGCACCGCTTCGGCGTCGAGCAACGCGCGCGACTGCGAGCGAAGGGTATTTCACCGCACACGCTTCACATGACCGCGACGCCGATTCCGCGTACGCTCGCGCAGACCGTCTATACCGATCTTGATCTGTCGATCGTCGACGAGCTCCCGCCGGGCCGCACGCCGATCGAAACCTTCGCCGTGCGAACGAGCCGTCTCGGACGCGTCTACGAATTCGTGCGCAAAAGCGTCGAGGCGGGTCACCAAGCCTACATCGTTGCGCCTGCGATCGAGGAAGGGGAGGGGACGGTCACGAGCGTCGTCGCGGAGGCCGAGCGCCTCAAACGCGACGTCTTTTCGGACCTGCGTCTCGGCTTGCTGCACGGCCGCCTTCCCTCGCGCGAGAAGGAGGAGATCATGCGCAGTTTCGTTCGCGGCGACCTCGACATGCTCGTTTCGACGACCGTCGTCGAAGTCGGCGTCGACGTGCCCAATGCAACGACGATGGTCGTCCTCGACTCCCAGCGATACGGTCTCGCGCAACTCCATCAGCTTCGGGGCCGGGTCGGGCGCGATGCCGCGAAGTCGTATTGCGTGCTCGTCTACCCCGACGATGCGGGCGATCGCGAGCGGCTCGAAATTCTGACGCAGTCTACCGACGGCTTCAAAATTGCCGACGAAGATTTACGCTTGCGGGGCCCCGGGCAGCTTGCCGGAACGGCGCAGTCGGGCGTGACGGATCTCCGGCTCGGCGACGTCATCCGCGACTTCGACGTCTATCGGGCGGCGAAGGAGGCGGCCGGAAAAATCATCGAACGCGATCCGAGTCTCGCCCGCGCCGATCACGCCGGCTTGCGAGCCGTGTTGGAGGCCCAGCCCAGTACCCGCGCGCTGCTGCTATCGTCGTGAGGGTTATGCGTCGGCAACGCGAATAGCAACGACCATGCGAAATCGCGGAATCATCATCGCTGTGCTTGCGATCGCAACGGCATTTGCCGCACTTGCGATCCAGACCCGAGCACAATCGCAAGACGTAGCACGCGCGACGCTGGCCAACGGTTTGCGGGTCATCGTCGTGCGCAACACGCTGGCGCCGGTCGTTAGCGTGATGCTCAACTATGAGGTGGGATCCGACGAGCAGTGGATACCCGGACTCGCGCACGCCACCGAGCACATGATGTTCCGCGGTAGCCGTACGCTCTCTTCGTCGCAGCTGATGGACGCGATCGACATTACCGGCGGCAACTTGGATGCCGACACTCAGGCCACCGTCACGCAATATGCCTTCACCGTGCCGTCGCAGTATCTTGACATCGCGCTGCGCGCCGAGCGCTCGCGCGCGACGGGTTTGTTGATGTCGCAGAATCTGTGGCGGCAAGAACGCGGCGCGATCACGCAAGAGGTACAGCAAGACAACAGCAACGCGATCTATCGCGTGTTCGTTAAGATGCAATCTCGGCTGATCGGGGGAACGCCGTACGATAAGAATACGCTCGGTACGGTCGCCGATTTCGCCAACAACGTCGACAGCGCTCAGCTCTTGAAATTCTACCATCAGTGGTATCATCCCAACAACGCCATCTACGTGATCGTGGGTGACGTCGATCCGGCGGCAACGGTCGCGCGGGTCAAACAGCTCTTTGGCGACGTCCCCGCAGCAAAACTGCCCCCGCGCGCCCCGGTGCGGCTCGCGCCGCTGCGCACGGCGACCTATCACGATTCGTCCGATCTGCCTTTCACGTTCGCCTTGCTGGGCTATCGCTTTCCGGGCTACGACAGCCCCGATTTTGCCGCAGGAAAGATCCTCGGGGACGTGCTCTCGAGTCAGCGCAGCGCGTTCGGCGGTTTGGCGTTTACGAATAAAGGCGTGCTCGCGTCGCAATTCTTTGCACAGCCGTTTCCAAGAGTGTCAATGGCTCTGGCCGCGGTAGCCGTGCCGGTCTCGACGCCGCCGGAGGCGGCCGATCGCGAGCTGCGCGCGATCATCGCGGGATATCAGAAGACGGGATTGCCGCCAGACCTCGTCGAGTCGGCGAAGCTGCGCGCGATCTCGGAGCTCGAGTTCAGCGCGAACTCGATCCCGGGCCAAGCTCAAGAGTGGAGTCAAGCCGTTGCGATTCAACGTCTTTTGTCACCGGACGATATGATCGCGCAGTATGAGAAGGTGACCGTCGCCGACGTCAACCGCGTGCTGCGTACTTACCTCGACAACCAACACGTCGTCGCCGCATATGCGGTTCCAAAGAGCGCGGGCGCCGCGAGCATGGGCGGGGAAATGGCGAAAGAGAACAACCAAATTCCGCCGACCTCGCACGAGCCGCTGCCGGATTGGGCGCAGCAAGTACTCGCGCATCTGCACGTGCCCGAGCAGACGCTCGCGCCAACGGATATGACGCTCTCGAACGGCATTCGCTTGATCGTTCAGCCCCAGAATATCTCGCGGACCGTCGTCGTGGAGGGAGAAATTCAAAACAACCCGCAAGTGCAAGAGCCGCCGAATCAAGAGGGTGTCGCCGATGTGACGGAAGGGATGATGCCGTACGGCACGACGACATACGATCGAGTCGCATTTCAAGCCGAGCTCGACAAGATCGCGGCGACGACCAGTCCGGGCACCGATTTTGGCTTGAGCGTCCTCTCCTCACACTTCGATCGGGGCGTGCAGCTCTTGGCTGACCAGGAACTGCACCCGGCGTTCAATGCCGCCGACTTTGCTATCGTGAAGCAACAAGCCGTGGGCGTGCTAACGGGTCAAGTGACGACACCCAGTCACCTCGCCGAGATCGCGCTCAACAAGGCGCTCTATCCGTCCGGCGATCCGGCGCAGCGGTTCGCGACGCCAAAAAGCGTTGGAGCTCTGACCCTCGACGAAGCAAAAGCGTGGTTTACCTCGGCGTACCGTCCCGATCTGACGACGATCGTCGTAATCGGCGATACGACGCCCGACCGGGCCAAAGCGATCTTCGAGCGCTACTTCAGCGCGTGGAAGGCGTCGGGACCGAAGCCGAACGTCGAACCGCCGCCGGTACCGGCCAACGCACCGGCGCAGGTCAACGTTCCGGCGACCGGCCGCGTACAATCCTCGGTTCAGCTTGTCCAGACGCTGCCGCTGGTGCGCAGCGATCCCGATTGGCCGCAGCTGCAACTGGCAAACGCGGTGCTCAGCGGCGGCTTCTACTCGTCGCTGCTCTACCACGACCTGCGCGAGGTACATGGATACGCCTACTCCGTCGGCAGCCGTTTTGAGCCGGGGAAGGTGCGCTCGAGCTTCCGTGTGACGTACGCGTGCGATCCGCAGAATATCGTCCCTGCGCAGGCGCAAGTGCAAGCGATCTTGACGCGACTGCAGCACGAGCCGATTGAGCCCGATCGTTTGCTGCGCTCGAAAGCGCTGCTGATGGGCGAGGTGCCGATTCGCGCCGCGAGTTACGATGGCGTCACCGGCCTGCTGCTCGGGTACGCCACGTTTGGACTGCCGTTGAATCAGAATATGCTCGACGCGCAGGCCCAACTTGGGGCAACGGCGGCGACCGTTCAAGCGGCATTGGCCAAGTACGTGCGTCCGAACGCGTTCGTTCGGGTCGTTACGGGCCCCGCTCCACCGTAGGCTCGCGGCGCGCGGCGTCGAACGCGCCGAGCATGGATGCGGTTCTTGGGATCGGCTTCGATCTCGACCATACGCTTGCGATCGACAATCGCCTCGAACGAGTCGCGCTGCTGCGTTTGCTCGGAGTGCTCCTGAACGAAGGGGGGCGTCCGGTGGGGACGCTCGCCGATGAGATCGATAATATCGACGACTTGCTGGCGCGCCAGCGCGAGGGAGAGTTTTCGATCGACGACGCCGTGCGCCGCTTCGTCGCGCAGCGAGGGCTCGAACCTGCCGGCCGGCATGTCGAGTGGTTTAGAGATACAGCCGTCGATATGGTTCCCGAGTTCGTCGTCCCGCTTCCGGGAGTCACGCCGACGTTGAATGCGCTGCACGAGCGCGGAATCGCGGTCGCCGTTTTGAGTAACGGCTGGAATCCCTTGCAGTCCCATAAGGCGGAACGGGCCGGCTTTGCGGGACCGATGTTGGTTAGCAGCGAGATCGGCTGCCAGAAGCCCGCCCCGCAGGCCTTCGAAAAACTTCTGCGTACCCTGGGGACTGATGCTCGACAGACTTGGTACGTCGGCGACGATCCTCGATGCGACGTGGCAGGCGCGCAAGCGCTCGGAATGCCGGCGGTGTGGATCGATTGGGAGCGAAAAGAGTACCCGCCCGCGTTGCGTCCGCCCGAGCATACCATCCGCGAGTTCCAAGAGTTGCTAACGCTCTTGCCTGAGCCGGTGCGCGCCACGTGAGGCGAATCTTCCTTGTAATCGGCGTTTGCATGTTGCTCGGTGCAGGTGCGTCGCCACCGGCGAGTTACGACCAAAAGCTGATCGATCTCGATCGCAGCTACACGATGTGGTTCTTCGAGCAGAATCCGACCGCGGGAACCGATGCGGGAGTTCACACCTACGACCAAAAGCTGGCGGACTATTCGGCCGCCGCTCAAGCCGCGCAGATGGCGTATTTGCGAGCCTACCGCAACCAGCTTGCGGCGCTGCTGCCGCCGGCCGCAGCCAGCCCGCACGATCGCGTCGACTATCTTTTGGTCCGCGCCGACCTCGAAAACGACTGGTGGAATCGAAGCGTCCTAGGCTCTTTGCAACGCGATCCGAGCCGTTACGAAGGTGAGTGCAGCAACGGCATCTTTTCGATCGTGAAGCGGCAGTATGCGAGCGACGAAGTCCGCGTCCGCGACGCAATCGCCCGGCTGCGCGCCTGCCCGCGCGTCCTCGACCAGGGGCGAGCGAACCTCACGCAGACGGTACGTGAGTTCGCGCAGATCGCGTCGGAGGACATCCGCGACGGCGATTCGCTCTACACGACGACCTTAACCGAAGCGGCCCGCGACACGTCGCCCCAGACACAGCGCGCCCTGGCGCAAGCGCAGTCGGTAGCGCTGACGGCGCTGCACGCGTATCGGGCCTGGCTCGACGGGCACATGTCGAGCTTTCACGCCGGCGGCTTCGCGGTCGGGCGCCGGCAATACGACTGGTTCCTCCGGCGCGTTCTGATGCTGCCCTACGACTCTTCGCAGGTTGCGGCAATCGGCAGGACCGAACTGGCGCGCGATCGAGCGCTGGAGATGTGGGAGGCGGGCCGCGACGCGCAACTCCCGTCGCCGTCGCCGGCTCCAACCTTTGCGACGAAAGCCGAGTTCCTAGCGTACTACGAGCAGAGTCTCACCAAGCTGATCGCGTTTCTGGACTCGCATCAAATCGTCACGATCCCGTCGTACATCGGGCCGTTTCACATCGTCGAGGTCCCCAAAGCGCTGGCGGCGACGTACCCGGGCGGTTTCATGAATCCGCCGTCAATGCTGGGAAGCGACCGCCAAGGTTTCTATTTCGTGCCCGATTTTAGCGCGAGCAATCAGAGCTTCTTCGTGCAGCAGGCACGCCAGTCGGTGCTTCCGCTGCTCGGTCACGAAGGTATTCCGGGTCATTTCCTGCAGTTTACCTACGCGTATCACAATCCGGATTTCGTGCGTCACGTTCATCAGGACGGCGTGTTTTCCGAGGGCTGGGCTTTCTACGGGGAAGAGATGCTGATGCGGGAAGGACTCTACGCGGACGATCCGGGCGCGCGCAAACAGGTGATCCATCTCATGCGTCACCGGGCGACGCGAGTGGGCGTGGACGTCGGCTTGGAGACGGGTGCGATGACGCTGCCGCAAGCGATCGCGTACTTCCAGAAGAACGCCGGCATAGACTACGTCACCGCTTACGGCGAAGGCACCCGGTTTGCGATTGACCCGGGTCAAGCGATTGACTATCTCATCGGAAAAACACAGCTCGAAACGCTGATTGGGCTAGTCGCCGACCGCGAGGGCGCCGCCTTTGCGCAGCGCGCCTTCCACGACCGGCTTCTTTCCTACGGCTCGGTTCCATACTCGACCATCCGGTACGAGTGGCTGGGTGACGACAGCTGGCTGCGTCCGGCGTTAACGCCGCTCGCTCCGCAGGAGTTCTGACGCGCAATGCCCCCACGAATTACCGGCGGTTCGCTCGGAAGCCGAAAACTGCGCTCGCCGAAGGGGGCGCAGGTTCGCCCGACGCCGGGCCGGGTCAAAGAGTCGCTCTTTTCGATTTTGATGCAGCGGCTCGAGGGAGCTCGCGTCCTCGATCTCTTCGCAGGCACCGGCGCAATCGGGTTTGAGGCGGCGTCACGCGGCGCCGCGCGTGTGGTTGCGGTCGAAGCGCAACGCGACGTCGCCCACGCTATCGAGGAAGCCGCCAAAAACCTCGGCGTCGACAAGGTCGTAACCGTCTTTCAGGCACCGGCGGAGCGTGCACTCTATCGGTTGGAGGGGCCGTTCGACATCGTTTACCTCGACCCGCCGTACGCCGATCCCGTTCCGCTGCAGCTCTTTCGGCTGATGCGCGAACGCGGTCTGCTGGCGCCCGACGCGCTGGTCGTCTACGAGCACGCGGCCAAACGGATCCTACCGGAGATACCCGGGTATCGCTCCGTTCGCGAAGAAGTCTACGGTGATGTCGCTCTCGCCTTCTTGGCGCCGGAATCTTGACGAACGGTAAGCTGATGCGCGTGACGCGCGCAGTTTACCCAGGATCCTTCGACCCGCCGACCAACGGGCATCGCGACGTGATCGAGCGAGCGGCCAGGTGCTTCGGCGAGTTGCTGGTCGCGATCGTCGTCAATCCGCAGAAGCGCGCGCCGATGTTTTCGCTAGAGGAGCGCGAAGAGATGCTCAAAGCCAGCGTCGAGGGGGTGTCGAACGTTCGCGTCGAGCACTTTCGCGGGTTGCTCGCCGACTACGTGCGTGCCGCGCGCGCCGACGTCATCGTCAAAGGCTTACGCGTCGTCTCCGATTTCGAAAGCGAGATGTCGGCGGCGTTGATGAATCGCTCGCTTTCGGACGTCGATACGCTTTTCTTAATGTCTGACCAGAGGTACTCGTTCGTCAGCTCCAGCCTCGTCAAAGAGGTCTTCTTTCTCGGCGGCGACGTCGCCGCGCTCGTCCCTGAACCGGTACTCCGCATGATGTCGGAGAAGCGCACAACCCTGCAACGGAGGTAGCAATGTCGGTCTATCGCGTCCTGGATAAGCTCGAAGCCTACGTTCACGAGGGAACGTGGCTGCCCGCCGGCTATCGCATCCTCTCGGAGGAACGGGTGCTAGAGCTGCTTGAGAAGATTCGCGCATCGCTGCCTGAAGAGGTTGGGCGGGCGAAAGTCATCGCTAAGGATCACGAGCGGATGATGCGCGCCGCGCAAGAGAAGGCGCAGGCGATCGTGGACGACGCCGCGAGCAAACATGAGGAGCTGGTCGACGAGAACGAGATCGTGCAGCGCGCGCGCACGACGGCCGACGTGGTTCTGCGCGAGGCCGAAGAGCGGGCGAGCGAAGTTCGCAAGGGCGCCGACCGTTATGCCGGCGAGGTGCTTGCCGAGATGGAGAACCGGCTAGCTGGGGCGCTCGGCGCGGTGCGCAAAGGACGTGATTTCCTCGAGCAGCCGCCTAAGGTCGCCGATCAACCGCTCGCCGATGCGGCGGCGAAAAGCAAGCGAGAAGCATTCGACAATCAAGCTGCGGCCGAGGAAACGGCGGCGCTCGAATCGGTCTAGGATTTGCCGCGGCGGGGAATAAGCGGGCATGAAGCATATAGCAATCGGCCTCGCGCTCGCCGGCTCCCTCTTCGGCATTGCGCTCGCAGATCAACCTGGTGGTATCTCCGGCACGGTCGTGGACGTAAAAACGGGACAGCCGGTGCCGGGAGCGACGCTCTACTATTATCGCGCACCGTACCTCGACAACGGCCCCAACCACATCATGACGTTGCAGACAAATCGCCACGGCTTCTTTAGCGACGTAACGCTGCAGCCGGGCAAATACGTCATCATGGCGAGGTTCCCTAATAAAGTACAAGGCTGCGCCGTTGACGACGTCATGGGCGGTGAAGTCGCCCGAATGAAGATTGAAATCGGTCGCGACGCCATCATGTGCAGCGGACCTCGGGTGCATCCGGCGCTCGTCGATCCAAACGCGACCTCAGACGTCTACCGAACGTAAAGACCGCCGGGTGGTCTTTAACCCATGGCTCATGGGGCAGCCCCGCGCTCGCGCGCCGGGCTGCTATACTGGTCGGGGAGGGACCGGACATGCCGGCGAGAGTACCGCGAAACCGCGGCGTTGGCCGACCCGAGCTCGCTTGGGAACTGTCGCGACTTTTTCGCGTCGCTCAATCACATGGTGTGGGGCGCGTTCTAGCGCTGATACGTCTTCGGCGCGAAGATTTTTGATAGCATGTCGGGCGTGTCCTGGACACGCTCGAGCGCGGGATAGCGCTGGCCGCCATAATATGCCACCGACGCGCTGCGGATAAAGCTCGCATTCTGCACGAGTAGAACGATCGGCGAGCGAGTCAGCTCCGCGTCGTCGATCGCAGCGAGCAACCCGTCCAGCGACCACGACCTCCCATTCACGGCGACGATCTTCATCCCGGGCGCTATCCCGGCTGAGGCTGCAGCCGAACCCGGCACGGTGTTGGCGACGATACCCTCGTCGGTGAGCAGCATCCCAATCGAGTAGGCTAAGTTGGCGAAGTGATTTGAGGCCTCCGCCGCCTTCTCGTATGTAGTGGGCGTCGCGCGATAGACGAGCCGCCATCCCGAACGCTCGAACTCCTCCAGCGGCGGCTTCGGCGCGATCGAATAGACGCGGTCGGAGAAGAAGGATCGCCAATCGTAGGGCGCGACCGAGTTGAGCATTGCGACGATATCGTCGAAGGTGTAGGGCTTAACGGTCGGCTCGCGGCTTCCGCCTTCAGCGAAAACGTGCAGGTAGGCGTCGAGCGTCTTCGCACCGTTCGTCAACGACCGAATGAGGGTGTCGACGTCGAGCCAGAGCAGCAAGCCTTCGTCGTAGAAGTCGCCGGCGGACCGGCGTAGGTTGCTCCAGCTGCCCGGGCTCGTATAGAGAAACGGCGCCGAGATTGCCGTGTCGGCGAGCGGGCGCCAATCTCTGCCCGTGCGGTAGCTCTGTTCGGCCGCGACCATTGCAAAGGCCGAACGCATGTCCTCCGGAGTCGCGAGCCCCGACCGAACCGCGAGTAGCTTGCCAAGATACTCGTTCATGCCCTCGTAGACCCAGATCAAGTCGTCTTTCATCGGCTCGTTGTAGTTATCGATCCGCATGCCGGCCGGCCGGCGGTACTTTCCATTCCACGAGTGCGAGTACTCGTGCGACATTAGATCCGGGCCGGCCCGCAGCAGAGCGGGCTGCGTTAAGTACTCTTCAGCGGCCCGATCGTCGCTCGATTGATGGTGTTCGAAGCCGCCGTGCGGAATGGCGTCGCTCAACGACAGCAGGAATGTGTAATGCTCGTAGTGCGGAGGGCCGTAAAGCGCCGGCGCTTCTTGCACGAGGTGCTTCATCGCCGTTAGCTCGGCGCCGTGATCTGCAGCGCGCCGGGGCTGTCGGCGACGATGTCCAGGAACGTCGGCGAGGCGCCCGCCGAGAGCTGGATTGCGCGATGGAACGGTCCAGCGTGCAGCGGTGAATCGACGAGCTGGTCGAGCATCGTCGTCGCGAAGGTGACGGCGTTGCCGGAGTTCGAGAGGCTCTCCAAGGCAGTTCCGTAAGCCCATCCCGGCGGAAGAACGATGCTCGCGCTCACGGGCTGACGATAGACGCTGATACCATCGGGATAGACTAGGAGCGAGCTCCACTGTATCAGCGCAACTTTTTCGGTGCCGTTGAGCGTAGCGTTGTATCCGAATGCGGGCGTCGTGCCGATGACGTCCATCGAGACGGTAATGTTCCGCGCCGTGCCGCTATCGCAAGAAAACGCGTACATATCGACGGGATCGCGGTGCCACGCGACCGATCGGCCATCCGCCCTGACCCGAAGCCCAACGAGATTGTCGATCGGGCCGGCAGGGGTCTCCCATCCCGGAATCCATTTCGGGTACACGAACCGGCAATGTCCCGGGGTCACCGGCATCGTCACGGTCGCGTGAAAGAGATTCTCGGGCGCCTGCGTCGCGTCGACGCGAAGCGTCATTGCGGCGAGAAGGAGCGCTGGGTTCAAACCGGCGGAGCTTGAACGTTATGCGCGAACGCTTCCAAGCGCGCGCGGTCGATGGCTCGCACCCGCCCGCGGTCGAGCTCGAGCGCGCCCTCATTCTTTAGGCGCAAGAGGGCGCGCGCGGCCATGTCGCGGACCGTTCCGGCAGCCGCCGCAATCTGCGCCTGCGAAAGATTTTCAACCCCGGGAAGACCGCGCGCCATCCCGACCGATGCTCGCGCGTAGCCGAGCAGAAACTTTGCGACGCGCTGAAGCACGTGGGCAAAGGCGAGGTCGGCGATCGTGTCGATCGAGCGGCGTCGCGCCTGCGACGAGGCTATCAGGAAACCAAGCGCGAGTTCGGCGTCGCTGCGGGCCGCATGTATTACCGCTTCGCTCGGCAAGGTTACGACCGTTGCATCGGTCAACGCTTCGGCGCGCGTCGTCGCCCCGCCGCCGTCGAACGTGCCGCTTTCGTTGAGCGTATCGTGGGTGAGCCGTTCGCCGATCGTGTGAGTCTTGCCGTCGGGCGAGAGCAGCGTGTAGATGATCTTTCCGCTCTTCACGATACCGAGATACGGCCACGCTTCGCCTTCGTCGAAGATCGTGTCGCCGGCGCGGTATGCGCGCTCGCTCATCTGTGCGGCGAGCTCCTTTAGCGTGCCGGCCTTGGCTGACGTAAACGCGGTAACGTGGGCGAGGTAGGCCTCGCCTTCGGCATTTTCATCAATCCGTTCGAGCCGAACCGTCCAACGGTTTCCCCCGAGGTTGCGCGCGTCCCAGGAGAAACGACCGGGGCGAAGCTGTGCCATTTCATTGCGCAGGGCGCGCGGGTCGGTCTCTTCGTTGATCTCCAGCGCGCTGCCGATTTGCAGCTTATCGAATGCTTCGATAATCTGTTCGGTCTTTGTCGCGGGCAGAAGCGACCGGGCGTCGAGCGCGGCAGCGGCGGGTCGATTTATCGGCATACGCGGTCCGTCTTAGTGACGGCGCAGGACCGTGCCTGCCGGGACGCGGGAGCGAGTGCGAGAATACTAGGCGCGCTATGAACACTTCATTCCAGGAGTCCGACATCGTCGTCCTTGCCGGAGCCCGCACCCCGTTCGGCAACCTTGGCGGCGTATTATCCGATCTCACCGCGACGGATCTGGCCGTGGCCGCGGCCGAGGCCGCAATCGCACGCAGCGGCGTGCCGCGCGAGTCGATTGACGAGGTTGTCTTCGGAAACGTCATCCAAACCAGCGCCGACGCGATCTATCTGGCGCGGCACGTTGGATTGCGTACCGGGTTGCCGATCAACGTGCCTGCATTGAACGTTAATCGCCTCTGCGGCTCGGGACTCCAAGCGATACTCTCGGCGGCACAGTCGCTGGCGCTCGGAAGCGCAACCTACGCGCTGGCGGGAGGCACCGAGAACATGAGCCAGGCGCCGCACGTCGTGCGCGGCGCGCGCAAAGGATTCCGTCTAGGCGAAAACGTCGCGTTCGAGGATTCATTGTGGACCGCGCTCATTGATTCGTATGGAAACACGCCGATGGCGATCACCGCGGAGAATCTTGCGAAGAAGTACGGTGTGTCGCGCGAGGAGAGCGACGCATTCGCGCTAGCAAGCCAAGAACGCGCGCTCGCGGCGCAAGGGAACGGTTATTTTGCTGAAGAGATCGTAGCGGTCGAGGTTCCAGGCCCGAAAGGCACGAGCGTGCGCATCGACAAGGACGAAGGCCCACGGCAGGGCCTGACGATGGAGAAGCTCGGCAAATTGCCAGCGCGTTTCGTCAAAGATGGTGTCGTCACGCCCGGAAACGCGAGCGGCATCACCGACGGTGCGGCGGCCGTCGTGCTCACGACCGCGAAACAGGCGAAGGCCGACGGGCTGCCATGGATGGGACGAATCGTCTCGGGCAGCGTGGTCGGCGTCGATCCCGCCATCATGGGAATCGGTCCCGCGTTCTCGATACCCGGCGCGCTGGAGCGCGGCGGCATCGGGATGCACGATCTCACGGTTATGGAAATCAACGAAGCCTTCGCGCCGCAAGTCATCGCGTGCTTGCGCGAACTCGGTAACGACGGAGCGAAACTAAATCCGCACGGCGGTGCGATTGCGCTGGGACACCCGCTTGGAGCGTCGGGCGCCCGACTTGCGCTTACGACGCTTCACGAGCTGCGCGAACGGGGCGGCGGCTACGGCATCGCGTCGGCCTGCATCGGAGGAGGTCAAGGCATCGCCGCGCTCTTCAGTGTGGAATAGATTTTGGGATGCGCTCGCCGCTCTGGTGATTGCTTTTGCCATTTGGAAAATTCTCATCGCGCCACGCCTGTTGAGCGCTCCTGGAATTCATCCGGCGTCGCACGCAGTCTACGCGCGTCTCGACGGCGCACCGTTTAAGGTTGCCGACGCGCGCGGTCACACCGTCTTTTTAGAGTTTTACGCGAGCTGGTGCGAGCCGTGCCGAATCGAGTTGCCGCTGGTGGAGGCGTGGCGCCGTAAGCATCCCGACGCGACGGTCGTACCGGTCGACGTCGGCGAAGGGCGTTCGGTTGCCGCCGCGTTTGCGCGCCGATACTCGCTCGGTGACGTTGCGCTCGACCCGCAAAACAGCGCGCCGGCGCTCTTCGGCGTTGGGGGCTTCCCAACGATGGTCGTGATCGACTCAAAGGGCAACGTCCGTGCCAAGTGGGAAGGCCTCAACCCCGCAATCGCCCTCGCGCTAAGCAACGCCCAAAACCACCTCTAACACCTCGCCAACGTGGCTAGATCAATGGGTGTGCACGGACCCGTAGAAGAGCGAAATGATTCTCAAAACGAGCAACGGAGTCGTCTGCCCCGCGAAGCCACGAAGACGAGCACGAAACGCCGAGTCACTCTTTTGGAAGGGGAGCAGGCCGGTAAGTGTTGAGGAGAACGCCTCTTGGCGTGCTTCGCGTTGCAACCAGAGAGAGACCACGTGGCGGGAGGCCCTTTTCGAATAGCCTCTTTCCTTCGCCGAGCACCAATGGAAAGACCCAGAGACGATATTCGTCGATGAGCGCGGCGGTCGTTAGCGTTTGCAGCAATTCGCTGCTGCCCCAAATATGCAACACCGGCCCATCCGATGCTTTCAGCCGTCGGACCTCGTCCACAACATCGCCGCCTACGCGCTGCGAGTTCTCCCAGTCGAGTTGGTCGAGGCTCCGCGTAACGACGTATTTCGTCGCCTTGTTAAACGCCTTCGCAATCGGGTGGTCGCCCTGGTTGGGCCAATGGGCGGCGAAGATCTCGTAGGTCCGGCGTCCCAAAAGCATGTCGAACTCACCGGCGATAGTCTCGGCAATGGCCTCGCCCGCGGCGTCGTCCAAGTAGAGCATGGCCCACCCTCCGCGGGTAAACCCGTTACTCGGATCCTCCTCGCGGCCGCCGGGCGACTGCATGACGCCGTCCACCGAGATTTGTGTGATTGCAATGATCTTCCTCATCGACTCTCTCCAGTTTTTGCGTTTCGTATCTAAGTCGAACGACCGGCGCGTCTTTCGACACAACCGCCTCGATCGTGGCGGCCGAGACGTTTTTCATAACCTTGGCTCTTGTCCTCCGGAGTCACGCAAGGTCGGCAAGAAGTCGTGCGCGATTCGACGCGTAGAGAGGCTCGCGCGCGCCTCGTGTCATAGCATGAGGGGCTTTGCATCCAGAAGCCGCGCGGCTCATTCGGGAACTAGGTCTCCGGCCGCATCCGGAAGGCGGATACTTTGCGGAGACCTACCGCAGTGAGGAGCGCGTGAGCAGCGGCGGCCGTCGCCGCAGTGCTATCACCATGGCTCACTACCTACTAGCCGGCGACGAGTTTTCGGCGTTTCATCGACTGAGGTCGGATGAAGTCTGGCACCATTATGCCGGCGGGAGCGTTGCGATCGACGCCATCTACCCGGACGGGCGGCACCAAGAGCTTATCGTCGGCGACGGCAAGTGTTGGCACGCCGCGATTCCGCCCGGCGTGTGGTTTGCCGCGCACCTAGTCGGCCCGAGCACTTACGTGTTGATCGGCTGCGACGTCGCGCCCGGTTTCGAATTTAAGGATTTCGAAGTTGGATCCCGGACGAATCTGCTGCGCGAGTTCCCCAAGCTCGCGGCGCTCATCGAGCGTTGGACGCGTGCAAAAGACGAGAGCACCGGCATATTTGAATAAACCGGTGCTCTTGGTTCGTGAACTTCGTGGACGAGAGACGCCGATTATCTCTCGGCTGCCACCGTGCCGAGCGGTTCGTTGAAATTCCCGGTAAACGTCGCAATCGGTGAACCACCGGCCGGGTACTTGAAAACCTCACCGTTGTCGTTACCCGCGTCGCCGCAGTAGACAACGCCCGTCGCGATCCAAGTCTGCGCGCAGTCGTTGGAACCAGAGAACGATATCGTGCCCTTTAACGTCGCCTTCGTTCCCTTGATCGTGTACTGATACATCTTATTCGCGATCTGATCGAAGACGGTCACGTACGTGCCGTCCCACTGAACGGAGCCGGGGAACTCCACTTGGTTGGGTAGGGTGATGGTTCGCGCTTTGTTGCTGCCCTTCGGGATTTCGTCGAACTGGAAGTCTGAGCCGGCGGTAAAGCCGTCGAAGAAGAGATTTCCCTTGTCGTCGTAGCCGTCGAAGAACTCTCTAGCTAACGGGGTGGGGATAAGGGTGCCGGTGCCGCTGGCGTTCGGGTAAATGTCGATGTCTCCCATAGAGGGCCCAAACAAGATCCCGACTGCAAGGTCGCCGTTGGTATCCATGGCGCAGCTCGACGGCATACTACCGTCGGAAACAGCGAGCGTCTTGATCGGCTTCTGGGGAACCCTGTACTCCGTGATCTGGTTATACGCCGCGACGATCCAGATTATTTTCTGTCCATAGCCGAAGAGGACGTTCGTGCACCCTTGACCGCCGACGTCATTGATCGTACCCCACTGTTGATCGCTCTTCGGATAGTCGAAGATGCCGGCGAATGAGCCGTAAAAGTTGATGATGTACTCGAACTTCTTGTGTCCCTGACGCCGTTCCGGAAAAATCGTCGCGTAACGGGGCGGGCTCAGCCTCAGACGCGCTGCCGTTACCGGCCTGCCGTTCACAAAGGCCGTCCGACCTACATATTGGAGATTGGACGCAGTGTTTGACGGCGCGACCGCCGAGCCGCCGGCGCACGCCGGGCATATCGCAAGTGCAACGAGGGCACCCGCGTATTTCAGTAAACCAGTCGCATTAATTAAGGATATCCCCTTCTAAGTAGGAACGAGCACAGGTTACTTCTCGGCTGAGACCACGTCGCTCGGCGGCTCGAGGCTGCCCGTAGGATCGCAGTCGGCGAAGCTGCGGCTCACCGAATGTTTAGGGGAGCTTCTTTTATCGGGCTCGTGCCGCCGACCTTGCGCGCGTTATCCGTGCGAGGATCGCTACCACGCAACGCGAATGACGAAAATGCTTCAACCCGCTACGCATGGGGGAACGAACTCGCGCTTGGTCTTACCCCAGATCAACCTAAGCGCGAGCGTGGGCTGTGCCCCCTAGGCCTACTCGCTCTTGCAGGCGGCGAAGGAAGCGCTTCGAACCCGACTTTCGTCATCACTGCGTCAGGAGTGAGGTTTAGGAATGCCAATTTTCAAGAGTCGCGTGCTTGTGCTGATTGCTGGAACGCTTCTCGCTACTACGGCGTGTGGGGGAAGCACCGCAGTTCCGCCCGGAGCAGCGGGCAGCAATGTCAGTTCACAAGTCTCACACATGCCGCGAGCCTCTGCGCCAGGCACCGGTGCCGTCGTTCCAGACGACACGACTTCGATTCTGAAAAAGCTTACGAAGGACGTCGAAATCGGCTCGACTGTCGATAAAAAGAATGGCGACATGGGTCCGCGCGCAATTTCGCTGGTCCGATCGACCTTCGGCCTCAAGAAAGGGCAGCTGCTCGTTTGTAACTTCGAAAATTCCACGGGCACTGCCGGGAAAGGTACGACGATCGAGGTACTCAATCCAGTGCCGCACTCCAAGCCGGTGACCTTTACGCAAAGCACCAAGCTCGAGGGATGCGACGGCGATGCGGTCACTGAGGTAAATCAAGTCTACGGCGCGGGGATGCTCGGTGGCCGCGTTTCGCAGTTTGACCAAACCGGTTCGCTCGAGAAGACTTTCAGGTCGCACTTCGAGGCCCCATTCTCCGACGCCGATGCGTTCTGCGGTTTGCCGTACGCGCCTGAGGACATCTACGTTTCAGATTCCAAGACCGGCTCGATTATCAAGTTGACATTCATTTCTGTTAGTGGCGGCAAAACGACAACGACCCAAGTTATCAGCGGCTTCGCGGTTAATAAGGGCTCCGGTTGGAGCGTCTTGGGCCCATCGGGAATACAATACAATAACACAAGAACCGGCAGTCTTTGCAACGACACACTGTATATCGTGGACGGGGTCGATAACACTGTCGTCGCCGTTTCCACCGCCAGCAGCCTGCTACAGAAGGACGAGATCGTCGTGCAGCTCGGCGGAAAGAAATTCAAATGCGCCCACCCGCAACGCACGTGCGCGACGCTCGTCTACAGTGGCTCTCCGCTCAATGCCCCCGTAGCTGCAGCTCTTTTGCCGAACGGAAACCTCGTCGTTGCGAATACCAAAGGTGGAAACAAGCTTGTGGAGCTGACGCCGGCGGGACGGCTACTTGCCACTAAAACAATCGACAAGAGCAAGACCGCTCACGTCTTCGGACTCCTCGCGTCGGGTACGAGCGATAGCGATACAGTCTTGTTCTACACCGATACCGAAACGAACACGCTGCACGAACTCGAGCAATAGAGGGATCTGCACGTTAGCCGCGGGCCGGCTGCACCTCGTAGGCTGGATTCGCGAAATAGAGGGGGCCTACGGCCTGCGGGGCCATCCCCGTTGCGTAGGCGAGAACGCGGTCGACGTTGCCCTCTAACGCGGATACGTCGTCCTGAGTAAGCGTCACAAACCACGTGTTGGAGAAGTTGCGTTTTTCCCCGGCGACCGATACCCGCGCCGTCAACGAGTAGCGGCCTTCCCTCCAGAACATTTGCTTGAGCATCTGCTTTCTAGCCGTAACGTAGAATTCTTCCGTACTCGCCTGCTTGAAGGTATTGAGCATAAAGGCGGACGCGTTCGCCTGGTCTGAAAGGTCTTGCCCCTGGGCCTTTGCGGTCAGATATGGTAGCCACCCGGCGAGAAACTTGTTTGCGACCAACTCGATCGCATTTCGATCTGCCTGGCTAAGGAAGTTGATGTCGAACAGTACGGTCGAATCGCCAGAGAGCTGGAAGGGGCACCAAGGGCTTCCTTCCGTGCGGTCTACGTAACCGCCCGCATCACTCTCCATTTTGCGAATCCTGTTCACGAAGGCTAAGAGCTGCGCACTGTCTCCGGCTTGGCAATTTGTGATCCGCAGTTCCATTCGCGTGATAACCGAGATCGCGTTTTCACTTTGAATCGTGCCTGCGATTCCGGCGCTAGGGCCGAAAGCGCCAAAGCCAATATCGGGAAACCAACTTTCGTACAAATTGATTTTGCGCGCGCGGAAGTAGCTCCGGTACGTCGCAATGAGCAACGGCTGTATCGCTCCGATGACGGCAATTGCAAACGTAACCCAGAGTATTATCGGCGGTGTTGAATCCGGCAAGGCTCCCCCTTTCCAGCCCTTACCTGCCCTTCCAAGCGGGTTTGCGTTTTTCGAGAAATGCGCCGGTGCCTTCTTTGATATCTTCAGTGTCGACCAGCGCGCCGAACTCGAGTGCCTCGAGCTCGAGCGCGTCGTCAATCGAGAGATGTGCGCCGTTGTTGATAACGCGTTTGCACGCAGCGATCGCGAGCGGCGCCTTTGAGGCGATCGTCGTCGCGATGCGCTTGGCCTCGTTCATGAGTTCGGCGGCCGGTACGACCTTCTGCACGAGACCGATCCGCAGCGCCTCCTGCGCGCCGATGATCTCGCCCGTTAAACAGAGATACGAAGCCATGCCTTTCCCGACGCGGCGCGTCGTTCGCGCAGTCCCGCCGTAGCCTGGAATCAAGCCGAGATTGACCTCCGGTTGCCCGAACTTCGCGTTCTCGCTCGCGACGATTACGTCGCCGGCCATCGCGAGCTCGCATCCGCCGCCGAGCGCAAAGCCGTTGACCGCCATGATCACCGGCTTGCTCATACGCTCGATCTGCCGGGTGAGGGCCTGACCGCTACGCGCTTGCGCTGCGCCGTGCCCCGCGGAAGCGAGCGCGTTAAGCTCGGAGATGTCGGCACCGGCGGCAAACGCCTTTTCGCCGGAGCCGGTCACGATGACGGCGCGAACGCCGTTGTCGCGTTCCAAGTCGGCGAGCGCCGACGAGACGTCCTTTAAGAGACGCGTCCGAAGCGCGTTGAGCACGCTGGGCCGGTTAAACGTGATGACGCCGATCGGCGGTTCGAGCGCGACGAGAATATCCTCAAATGTCATATAAGAAAACCTTATGATTAGATAAAGCCCGCAGGTTCCTTCGTTGCGTTGCACGGAATGGCCCTTTGCCCTATACTGAGGACGAAAATTTCACTAGAGGAGGTTGCGGTGGCGGTTCGGACGGCGTATCACGAGGCTTTGGAGGCGACGCGGCTCGACGTGGTACGGCTTGGAGCGCTCGTGGGCGATGCGATCCGCGTTGCGGTCGACGCACTCAACAATCGCGACGCATCGGCGGGTGCGCGCGTCGTGGCAGGCGACGATGTCGTTGACGATCTGCGCCGGCGTGTCGAGTCACACTGCATCGAGCTCATCTGGCGCCAGCAACCGGTCGCCGGCGAGCTGCGAGAGATTGCGGCGATGCTCGAAATCGCTACCGACTTGGAACGGGTCGGCGACTACGCCGTCGATATTTCGAAGAACGCGATTAAGCTTTCGGACCTGCCGATGCGTCCGCAGCGAGTCGAGATCGACCGAATTGCGAGCGTCGCACACGCGATGCTGCTCGACGCGATGCGGGCTTACACCGAGCGCGACGCGCGTCTGGCGACCGTCGTGATCGATCGCGACGACGAGGTCGACAAGCTCTACAAGCGCAGCATCAAGCTGCTTCAGGAAGAGATGCGGGCCGACCCCGACATCGTCCGGCCCGGCACGCGCTACCTGTTCGTGCTGGCGTCGCTCGAGCGCGTCGGCGACCGCGCCGGCAACATCGCGTGGCACACGAAGGACATGATCGGCGCCGAGTGAGCACGCCGCTCCCGCGGTCGGAGTTCGCCGTCACCGAACGATACGTCTATTTCAACCATGCGTCGGCAGGCGTGCTGCCGCGCTCGTCGGTGGACGCGATCGGAAGCTTCGTGCGTGACCAAGCGAGTGCTGGCGTCATGGGAACCTTTCCTTACGATCTCCGCATGCCGGAGTATCGCGAACGGATCGGGCGTTTCATCGGAGCGAAGGGATCGCGAATCGCGATCCTTCCGAACACGAGCGCGGCAGCAAACGTCATCACCGCCGGCCTCGAGTGGGGATCGGCTGACGAAGTATTGCTGTGCGACAACGAGTTTCCAGCCAACAGCGTCCCGTGGATCGCGCTGCGCCGCCGCGGCGTCGACGTCCGGCTGCTTCAAACTTCGCGCGAGCGGCTGACTCCCGACGTTCTTCGCCGCGAGATCTCGGCGCGCACGCGACTGGTCGCGGTTTCCTGGATCTCGTACGCCGACGGCTATCGTCACGACTTGACTGGCCTCGCCGAGGTCGCGCACGAGTCGGGTGCGCTCTTCTGCGTCGATGCGATGCAAGGGCTCGGCGTTTTCCCGGTCGACGTCGCAGAGACCGATGCCGACGCGCTTTTTTCAGGCGGGGCAAAATGGATGCTCGGCCTGCACGGCGTCGCGATTCTCTATCTCGGGCCGCGATTTGACGAACGATTGCAGTTAGCGATGCCGGGTTGGCGCTCCGTGCGCGACATGTGGGATTTTCATAACTACGAGCAGCCGTTCTCGCAAGACGCGATGCGCTTCGAATCCGGAACGCCGAATCTGGTCGGCACGCTCTCGCTCGTCAGCGCGATCGATCTCTTCGAGCGTTGCGGGCCGGCGGCGATCGCGTGGCACGTTCTCGGACTGACCGACCGGCTCTGCGACGGTTTGCATCGGCTTGGAGCGGAGGTGTCCACGTTACGCGGCCAGGGCATCTCTTCGGCGATCGTCACGTTTGCAGTCCCGGGACACGACAGCATTGCGCTGGGCCGAGCCCTGGAGAAGGAAGGAATCGTGACGACCTATCGTGCCGGCGGCATTCGTCTCGCGCCGCATGGATATAACAACGTGGAGGAGATCGACCTGATTTTGGCTGCACTTGCAGAGAAGTGCCGCACTGAAGCAAAAGTATAGTCGCGATGATCGCGACATTATTGATTGCGGCACTGACGGGCACGCCGTTCCCGGCGCCCGCAACCTATCGGTATACCGGCTCGATGGCAGGCCAGAGGGTAGGCTCTTGGTCGGTCAGCGTTACCCACGACCCGGACCAAACGCAGATTGACGAGACCTCGTCGGCCTCGATCTTCGGCATGCCGCTGGCGGCAACGGCTTCCCTCGTCTTAGGCCCCGACTTCGCACCAACGAAGTACAACGGGACCTACCACACGCCCAGCCAGAGTCCGACCGTTAGCGTCGTCGCGACGTCGAACTCCGCAACGGTCGTTGGTGCGCTTTCGAGTGAACCCCGGCAGATTGCGCTCGCCGCGAATACGCGCCACTTCGTCGTGATCGAACCGGGCTTGTTGGCCGGCCTTTTCGCGCTGCCGGCGCAGCTCGAAGCTTGGAAGGACTCGAGCGTCACGTGGATCACCCCGGCGACCGCTCAGGCCGAGTCGCTCTCGGCCAATCCCACGCCGTCGGCGGTGCGACCGGCGGGAGTCTCTCCGCAAGACGTCGTGCTCGCGATCGATCGTCCGGTTGCAGTCACGATTTGGTACGATCCGAACACGCTTGTACCCGACGAGATCACCGTTCCGTCGCAAAACGCGATCCTTACGCGCGAACGATCCTGAACTCAGCCGGCTGGAGTCCGGCGACATCTTTTGAGTCGAGCGGGAGATCGCGCAGCAAACGCTCCAGGATCCCGAGACTGATGCGATGCCCGATCACGAGCAGCGCGTGTTGAGATCGCAGCCCCTCGGCGAGCGGCCGCAGACGGGCCGAGGCATCTTCGATGCTTTCGCCTCCGGGCGGCCGAAATGCGACCGGATTCCGTCGTCGCGCCGCAAGCAGGTCGGGCGCGCGCTCCTCGACCCATTCCAGCGTATGGCCTTCCCACTCTCCAAAATCGACCTCGCGCAACGCAGGCTCGATCTCAAACGGGAGCTCCGGCACGGCGATTTCGCGCGTCTCCAAGCAGCGCCGCATCGGGCTGCTTAGGCAGCGCTCGAAGGCGAACGGCTCGAGCGCTTCGTGCAATCGCTCGCTTTGCGTTCGACCGCGCGCCCCTAACGGCGAATCCGTCGTCGAGAGGAAGCGCATCGTGAGGTTGTGGTCGGTGGCGGCGTGCCGGCAGATAACTAAAGGGCCTGAACTACGCACGAACGGACGACGTCATCACGGCGTCGGTCATGCCGTGAATCAGGCGCTTGTCGGCCGGCGCGATCGTCGCGAGGACGCCGCCGAGCCGCACGCTCTCGTCGCCGGTGACGAAGTAGTACGGGCAGAGCCGAACGCGTCCGTCGTACTCGCGCACTTCGTCGGCTTCGCGATCGAAGTATGTCTGGCGGACCAGCTTGCCTTTGTGAAAGCGCTGCAAGATCCAGGGTGTGCGGTCGTACGATGCAAGCGCAGTCTCGATCGTCGACGTCCACTCTTCGCGCGTCAAGTCGTCGCCGATCTTGACGCCGCGCGAGCCCCACGCAAGTTCGGAGAATCCCGATGGTTTGACGACATACGCGCGCTCGCTCTTGGGGAGGGCAATGAGCTGGCGGAAATCAGAGATCGGCGCGCCGCCGGCTTGTAGTCCCGCGATGACTCCTTGCGGCGGCATTTGGCGCGGATCGATTACCCACGTCTTCGGAAAGAGGCGCTGTAACCGCTCGAAGGTCTCGTTGCCGAGCTCGCCGCGCCAGAGCGACGCAAGCGCGTGATGGTGGAAGAGCGCGAAGGCGAGTTTCTCTTCGAGCGTCGCTTTCGGCGGCGGCGTCATCTTGACACGGTTGTGGCGCGCGGCGTAAAGCATGAGCTCTTGTTTGGGAACGTTGAAGAGGTCAAAGAGCTCGAAATTGCGGTAGATCGCGTCGAGCCTCAGTTCGCGCCCGTCGTCGTGCCCGATAAAGAGACCCTCTTCGCTGAACGTGATCTCTTCGGGGCGGCGCAGCCACGCATCGGCGAGATTCAGACGGCGCACGGCCGCAGCGAGCCAGGCCATTTCGTTGCGGTAGTCGGCCGACTCGTCTGAAACCACGATCGCGACGGTCGGGTGCTCGACGCGAGTCGCGTTGCGCAGCATCTCCGCAAAGCCGATCGGAATGCCGTCGTCTCCTCCGATGCTTTCGATGCCGAGCTGACAGTACGCCTCGGTCATCGCGCCGACAAAGCCCATGCCTCCGGGGATGCTGTCGAGCTCGGTCGCGATAAATCCGTCGCCCGTCAGAATGAGGTCGGGGCGAATGACGCCGGGGATCTCCTGTTTGAATCGGTTCTGGCGCGCGAGCTTGACGACTTGTTCCGGCTTTCCGCGGTCGAGATACTCGGCAATGAACGCCGGCGCGGTTCCGCGCACGCTGCGGTTGTAGAGATTGTTGAGAGCGCGATAGAAGCGCAAAAGCTCGACACCGAGGCGTTCGATCTCGTCGGCTTGGGCCGCCGACAATGCAAACGGCTCCGGGCTGACACGCCAGGCGATACGTTCGTTTTCATCTTGGACCCGAAAGAGACCGGGTGATATGGCTTCGTAAAGGTGGTGCGCTTGCTCGCGAGCCGTAAGGTTCGGGATAGTCGCCGTACAGGGCATAGTGAGGGGCAGACTCCTCTATCGACAGCCGTCAGGGATCTTGGAGCTGTTGAAGGCAATATAGCGCCGTCGCATACGCCTCCATAGAGTCTCCGGCCCGCCGCTAGGGTTGCAGGGGTGCCGGCGGAAGGCGAGGGGCTATTTGATCGTGATCGCGCCGGGCGTCAGCAAGGCGCCTTCGAGCCGCACCTGGCCGCTAGAGTAAGCGAGCGTCAAGTGCAGCATCCCCGTGAGGCCCAGCTTGGTCAAGTCGAGGCTCTGGATCACCCGAGAGACGCGCTCGCCGGCGATGAAGTGAAGTTGGAGCGACAGACGCAAAGCACCGCGGGGGCCCGAGTAGGAGGCGGCGACCGGCACGACCAGTTCGTCGGAGCCGTTCGATCGGACCACACCACTCACGCAGTAGCCGACCGCCACCGGCGCACCCTCAACCGTCAGCGCTTCTTGCGTGCAGGGTGGGGCAGCGGTCGCGAGCCGAACGGTCCCGGCAGCCGCGACGATGAAAATCGTCAGCACTCGAATCATGTCGAAAATCCGCAGAACGAATTCGGTACGGACCGAAGGGGGACCCGTCGAAGAGTCTGCCGCCATGCAGATTCGCGTGCTCGCGTTCGCACGATTGCGAGAGTTGCTCGAAGGGCCGGAGGTAAGCCTCGCAATCCCGGAGGAATCCCGGGTCGCCGACGTGTGGACCGCCCTCGTCCAGCGGTGCCCGCAGCTTGCTAAGGAGCGCAGCTCGACCCGAGTTGCTCGGAACGGCCGGCTTGTCTCGTTTGACGAAACGGTGGCCGACGGCGACGAGCTTGCGCTTTTACCTCCGGTCGGCGGCGGATAGCGAGATCCAGGTGTTTCGAATCGGACGGGAGCCGATCGAACCGCGCGCGCTCGAGTCGGCGATTCGTGCCGGAGACGGCGGTGTCGCGACGTTTCTCGGCATCGTCCGCGATTTCGACGATGACGGCAAGCCGGTCAGCGCTCTGGAGTACGAAGCTTTCGAGCCGATGGCGCTGCGCGAGTTCGAGGTCATTGCGAGCGAAGCGCGCGAACGGTTCGGCGACGTGCGCTTGACGATCGTTCATCGGGTCGGCGAAGTGCGCGCGGGAGAGATCGCCGTTGCCGTGCTTGCCTCGGCAGAGCATCGTGGTGCCGCGTTTGAGGCGTGCCGATATGCCATCGACGAGCTCAAGTCGCGCGCGGCGATTTGGAAGCGCGAGCGCTACGCGGACGGCAGCGTGCGATGGCGAGCGACGAACCCCAGTGGCTAAGGTCGAGCTCTTTCGCATCTCGGCGCAGCGCAATCCGGTCGCAGTGCTGTGGTACGAACCACGCCGTCCGTGCGGCGTCTGCGTGATCGCCGGACACGGCTATTCGTCGAGCAAGCAGAATTTGGATTTTCTTTGCTCGTTTTTGGCGACCCACGGTTACGGGGTTTACAATCTTGATTTTCCGGGGCACAAACTCGGCTCGAGCGGCGGAGAGCTTCGCGGTGTGGACGATTGCATCGAGGCGATGACGGCGGTTCTGCAGTTCGCGCGGGACCGCGGCGATACGCAAGCCTACACGCTGGGACATAGCATGGGCGGAATGACCGCAATCTTTACGGCCGCCCTGGAGCCACAAGTCTTGGGGACGATTGCGATCGCGACCGGATACGGACGGCCGACCTCGCTCGAGACGCTGCGCCGAGTCGGAGTCGCCGATTTTCGCTCGTCCTACGTTGTTGGGGTCACGTTGCCGGAGCTCGTCGCCGGCGTCGACCGCCGCTACGCGCAGCTGCTCGGCCGGCTCGAGGGGCGCGCGGCGCTCTACATCGCGGCGAATCACGACGCGATGGTCAGCCCCAAGAGCGTGAGAGAGCTTTACGATCGAGCGCCGGAGTCGAAAGCGTTCGCGACGATCGAGAGCGACCATACCTACGCAGCGGAAAATTCGCGCGCGACCGTCTTGGAGTGGCTGAAGGGCCGTCCCGAGACTACAGGTTTACCACAAACGTGAACGCGCGCGAGCTTCGCCGATACAGTCGCCACCTTCTCATTCCCGAGGTCGGTTTACCGGGACAAGAGCGGCTGCGCCGGTCGCGGGCGCTCGTCATCGGTGCGGGCGGTCTCGGATCGCCGGCATTGCAATACCTTGCGGCGGCCGGAGTCGGGCGCATCGGCGTCGTTGACGACGACGAAGTCGACGAAACAAATCTGCAGCGCCAGACCATTTTCAACCAAGCCGACGTCGGACGAAAGAAGGCTTCCGTTGCCGCGGAACGGATCCAAGGGCTCAATTCGCTCGTCAATGTCGACGCGCTTCCGATTCGTTTCGATGCGACGAACGCTCGAGAGCTCGTGCGGCTGTACGACGTCGTTCTCGATTGCACCGATCGATTCGAATCGCGTTATCTCATCAACGACGCCTGCTTTTTAGAGAAGCGGCCCGACGTTTACGGATCGATCTTTCGTTTCGACGGTCAAGTCAGCGTCTTTCGAGCGCCCGAGAGTCCCTGTTACCGCTGCCTGTATCCGGAGGCGCCGCCGATGGAAAGCCGGCCGACCTGCTCCGAAGGCGGCGTGCTCGGCGCGCTCGCAGGGATCGTCGGTGCGTGGCAGGCGAGCGAAGCGCTAAAGGTGCTGCTTGGCATCGGCGAATCGCTCGCGGGTAGACTCCTGCTGATCGACGCCCTTGGGGCACGCGTCCGCGAGGTGCGATTCGCGCGCGATCCGCAGTGCGGACTCTGTGGGGAACGTGCGACGATCTCCGCCGTCTCTCCCGACGCGTATCAAGAGCCGGCCGTTGATACTCCTGTCGCCGAGATCGAAGCCGAGCAGCTCGATACGGCGTTGCGCGACGCGCGCCTCTTGGACGTCCGCGAGCCGCACGAGGCGGTGCTCGGAACGATCGAGAACGCGGTCTGCATTCCAGCCTCGCAACTCGAGGGCCGCATGCACGAGCTCGACAGCGCGGCGCGCTACGTCGTCGCCTGCCGCGTCGGCGCGAAGTCGCTATGGGCAGTGGGGCGTCTGCGCGATGCGGGGTTCACTCGTTTGCAACACCTTCGCGGCGGCCTGCTGGCCTACGCTGCGCGCCACGCAGACTTTGAGTTTTTCTAAGATGGCGAATCCGCGCTGAGCGATGCGATTTAAGCCATTCGGCAAGACCGGCGTCAGGCTGCCCGTCGTTGGGCAGGGCACTTGGAACATGCCCGAAAACGGCGCGCATTTAAAAGAAGCGCAGCGCGCAATCCGGCGCGGTCTCGAGTTGGGCATGGTTCATCTCGATACGGCCGAGATGTACGGCGCGGGCCGCGTCGAGGAGCTGCTCGGCAAAGCGATTCGCGGCATCGATCGAGAGAAGCTGTTCGTTACGACAAAGGTCCTCCCGAGCAACGCAAGCTATCGTGGAACGCTCGCGGCAGCCGAAGCGAGCCTCAGGCGCCTTCGCGTCGAGTACGTCGATCTGTACCTCTTGCACTGGCCGGGGTCGCATCCGCTGACGGAAACGATGCGTGCGTTCGACACGCTGCTCGAGCAAGGCAAGACACGTTTCGTTGGGGTCAGCAACTTCGAGGCCGATGCCATGATTGAGGCGGCCTCCCATCTGAAGAAGGGGCCGCTGGCCTGCAACCAGGTCCTCTATCACCTCTGCGAGCGTGGCATCGAACACGAGTTGGTTCCGATCGCGGCCCGGCATGAGATCGCTGTCGTCGCCTACACGCCCTTTGGGCGGGGCGCATTTTTGCGGACAGGCGCCCCCCGCCGCGCCGGCCTGGAGCGGATCGCCCGCAAGCACGGCGCTACGCAGCGTCAAGTAGCGCTCGCATTCTTGAGCCGCGAACCAGGTCTTTTCGTGATTCCTAAAGCCGCGCGCGTGGAACATGTCGAAGAGAATGCCGGTGGAGCAGAGCTCGAGCTCGACGCGGATGACGTCGCAACGATCGACGAAAGCTTTCCGCGGAGCCGGCCCGGGCCGCTGGCAACATTATGACGACGACGATCGATCCGGCTAAAATTAAAGAAGGCGCGATCCGAAAGGCGCTCGAGCTTGGTGCGGGCGCGGTACGCGTCGCATCGGCTTTGCCCGACGAAGCATCGCGGCGCCGGATGCGAGAGTCCTTTTCGCGGGGCGACCTTTCGACCTGGGGTTACGACGCCGAGTACGCACGGCGAGCCAGCGATCCGGGCGAGCTTTTGCGGGGTGCTCGCAGCGTCGTCTGTATCGCCGTACCATATGCGACGTCTCGACCCGAGCAACGCGCTCCGCTTCAAGGGCGTGTCTCAAACTATGCGTGGTCTTCCGATTACCATCGGCGGTTGCGTGTACTGTTGCGCTCGGTCGCCGATGAAATCGATGGAGCTGCGGGCGGGCCGGTCACGGCAATCGCGTGCGATACCAAACCGCTGGCGGAACGCGCCTTCGCCGCGCGCGCCGGCATCGGATGGATCGGCAAACATACGAACTTGATCGCTTCGCGGCTCGGATCCTTCGTTTTCTTGGGCGAGATCGTTACGACGCTCGAGTTGCCGGCGGACGGACCCCTGCGCAAGACCTGCGGCACCTGCGCGCGCTGCATCGAAGCTTGCCCGACGCAAGCGCTGCGCGGTGACTATACGATCGATGCGAACCGCTGTATCTCGGATCTGACCCAGCGAACCGATGCGATCCCGGCTGCGATGCGCCCGCTCGTTGGGCAATGGGTTTGGGGCTGCGACATCTGCCAAGTCGTCTGTCCGCCGACGCGCCACGCGGGCGAGGCCTCTTCGCACTGGGCGCCGCGCGACCGCGGTGCGGCGAGCCC
>JBAUMX010000059.1:0-27938 GCA_049578945.1 Candidatus Cybelea sp.
TCGCGGCGTCGATGCTCGCGCGTCCGGACGAGCGGCGTTCCTGGATGTCCCCCGACGCGAAGAAGCGCGACCTGCTCTACGTCTCGGACGACACCACCTACGACGTGTACGTCTTCTCGTACCCGAAAGGCAAACTGGTCGGCACGCTGACAGGCTTTTCGGCTCCCGGCGGCCTCTGCGCCGACAGCCGCGGCGACGTCTTCGTTCCAAACGTCTTCAAGTCAACGATCGAAGAGTTTGCGCACGGCGGCACCAGCCCGATCGCGACCTTGGGGGATGCCCCACACTCATTTCCAAACTCCTGCGACGTGAATCGAACGAATGGAGATCTGGCCGTAGGCAACAACGCCAGTGGGTTAGATGGGGAAGGACGCGGCGCGATCGCAATCTATCGAGGCGCTGCCGGAACCCCGTCGTTTCACAAGGCGATGTACCATCCGTACTCGTGCGGCTACGACTCCGCGGGGAACCTGTTCGTCGACGGTGAGGGGGCCGGTTTCCAGAACTTTCAATTTGGCGAAGTTCCGGCGAGCGGCAAACGATACCGCAGAATCAAGTTGAATCAGACGATTGCGCTTGCGGGCGGTGTCGTTGCGGTCGGCGACACGGTCGCGGTCGGAGACGTCGACGGGGCTGCAATCTACGGATTTTTCGTAAACGGGTCAAGCGGAGTGCGCGTACGGACGACGAGGCTGCCGGGTACGACCGTCGCATGGGAGTTTAAGGTCGACGGCACGAGGGTGATCGTACCGAACTACGACTTTTACAAACAAGACTCTTCGGACGTTTTGAGCTACGATTACCCCCGCGGCGGCCCCGCGCTAAGGGCGTTCGCCGCCGGCGCGGTCGTCGATCCGGTCGGCGCGGCGGTAAGCCGGGTCCAGTAATGGCGACGGTGCGTGACGTCCGGCGGATCGCGCTCGCGCTGCCCGGCACGAGTGAAGAGGCGACATCGAGCGGCAATGCCGCCTGGATCGTCAACAAGAAGTTCTTCACCTGGGAGCGGCCGCTGCGGTCGTCGGACCTCAAGGCGCTCGGAGATAGAGCGCCGGCCGGCCCGATTCTGGGCATACGCACGCACGACCTCGAAATGAAGGAGGTCTTGCTCGCGAGCAATCCGGCCGTTTATTTCACGACACCGCACTTCGACGGTTACCCAGCCGTGCTGATCCGGCTCCCAAAGATCTCGACGAAAGAACTGAAGGACGTGATCGAAGAGGCGTGGCTCTCGCGCGCCGGCAAACGTGCCGTGACGGACTTTCTGAAAAAGCGCGGTCGGTAACGCCGATTGTAACCGCGCTGCTCGTTGCAGCGAATCTGTTCTTCGCCTGGCGGGAGTTCGACGTCATTCGTCGCTCGCGAACGAGCATTCAGACGCGTGGACCTGCAGAAGGTCTGCCGAGTCTGTCAATTGTCGTTCCGTCGCGAAACGAGGAGCGTCAGATCGAGCGCTGCGTGCGCTCTTTGCTCGCCAGCCGCCATCCCGATTTCGAAATAATCGCAGTAGACGATCACTCGAGTGACGCCACGCTCGCGATTCTCGAGCGGATCGCGGCCGACGCGCCGCGTCTCACCGTCGTCCGGGGCGCGCCGCTGCCGCAAGGGTGGGTCGGGAAATCGTGGGCAGTTACGCAGGGCGCCGATGTCGCGCGTGGGGAGTGGCTGCTCTTTACCGACGCGGACACGGTGCACGAACCGTTGGCCGCGTCTTCGGCCCAACAGTCGGCGATCGACGGCGGCTACGACGTCATCAGCCTGCTGACCGATCAGCAGACGCTGGGGCTCGCCGAGCGGCTTTTCTTGCCGACGATTCTGTTCGTCATACTGCTGGGAATCGGCTCGCTCGACGACGTCAACGATCCTCGCAAGTGGGATACCGCTCTCTTCAATGGGCAATACATCATGGCTTCGCGCGCGGCCTATCGCGCGATCGGCGGCCACTTTGCGGTCCGCAGCGCGGTGGCCGAGGATCTGGAGCTCGCGCGCCGCTTTAAACGCGACGGGCGGTTTCGCTCGCTGCTCGCCGGAGCCAACGCGTTGGTTCGAACGCGAATGTACCGTTCGTTCGGCGAGATCTGGCGCGGATTCGTAAAAAACTTCGCGCTCGGTGCGCGCGGCAACGGGGAGAAGGCGTTCGCAGGCGTCTCGCTTCTTGCTTGCATTTCGCTGATATCGCCGATTCTGCTCGTCGTACTGCTCGCAAGTCGTGCCTGGTTCTGGGCGCTTGCCTTAGCGCTCGCAATGGGCGCGGTGGTCGCGGTCGCCGAGAACGGCATGCGTGCGATGCGCTTTCGGCCGGGTTCGGGACTCGCCGTTCCGCTCGGGCTCGCGCTTACGCTGGCGATCTTTTCGACATCGCTCGTTCGAATGTACGGCGGTCGCGGCGTCGAGTGGCGCGGACGCCGTTATAGCGGGGGTTTTTAGTCGAACCCGATAAATCTAGCTCGATGGAAACGACGGCCTCGGCTCAGCGCGTCAGCATGGAGGAGATCACCGCGCTGGCAAAGCGCCGCGGCTTCATCTTTCAGTCGAGCGAGATCTACGGCGGGATCAACGGTTTTTGGGATTACGGCCCGCTCGGCGCGGTGCTCAAGCGCAACGTCAAGGACGCCTGGTGGCGCGATACCGTCGAGCTGCGCGACGACGTCGTGGCCTTCGATTCGTCGATCGTAATGCATCCGCAGGTTTGGAAGGCTTCCGGGCACGTCGACGCATTCCACGACGTCATGGTCGATTGCAAGGTCTGCAAGCACCGCTTTCGGCTCGATCATTTGGCGGATCGCACGAAGTGCCCGGATTGCGGCAGCAAAGATTCGTTCACGCAGCCGCGCAATTTCAATCTCATGATGCAAACGTTCGTCGGCCCGATGGAGGACACGTCGGCGGTCGCGTACTTGCGGCCGGAGACGGCTCAGGGGATCTTCGTCAATTTTAAGAACATCTATCAAACCGCGCGGAAACGGCCGCCTTTCGGCGTCGCGCAGATCGGCAAGTCGTTTCGCAACGAAATTACCCCGGGGAACTTCACGTTTCGTCTGCGCGAGTTCGAACAGGCCGAGCTCGAGTACTTCGTTCCCGACGACGGCAAGGACATGGAAGCCTTCCACGAGTGGGTCGAACGGCGTAAAGCTTGGTACGCGCAGTACGGGATCGATTCGGAGCGACTTCGTTTCCACGAGCTGAACGAGTCGGAGAGGCCTCATTACGCCAAGGCGGGCATCGACGTGGAGTATCTCTTTCCGTGGGGATGGGGTGAGCTCGAATCGATCGCCCACCGGGGCACGTACGACCTCGATGCCCATGTCAGGCTTTCGGGGAAAGACCTGCAGTACTTCGACGAAGCGGCGAAGACGCATTACACGCCGCTCTTGATCGAAAGCTCGGCCGGCATGGACCGCACGGTGCTGACGTTCATGATCGACGCTTACGAGCGCGAGCGAAGCGTCGATCCTAACGGCAAAAAGACCGAGCGCACCGTTTTGCGGTTTCATCCGAGTCTCGCTCCTATACAGGTCGCGGTCTTTTCCCTGGCGCGCAACAAGCCGGAGCTGGTCGAGCGCGCGCGGGCGATCGAGACGGCGCTGCGCCCCAGCTTTCGGACCCAATACGACGAAGGGAATATCGGTCAGCTCTACCGGCGCCAAGACGAGATAGGAACGCCGTTTTGCGTTACGGTCGATTACGAGACGCTCGTCGACGGCAGCGTCACCGTGCGCGAGCGCGACACGATGCGGCAACAGCGTGCCGATGCCGAAATGCTCGCGGCGTTCTTAGGGGAGAGGTTGAAGCGATGACGGCGCAGGCCGAGCGGAAGACGAAATACGTTTATTTCTTCGAAGAGGGCGAGACGCTGCGCGTTCCGACCGAGCCGAACTCGATGCGAAACGCGCTCGGCGGGAAAGGCGCCGGTCTGGCCGAGATGACCGCCGCGGGTCTGCCCGTACCATCGGGGTTCACGATTACGACCGACGCGTGCTTGCGTTTCTACGAGAGCGGCGGCAGCTTTCCGGAAGGCCTGCAAGATCAAATCGAGGCTGCAATGGACCGCCTCGAGGCGCGCACCGGCAAAGGCTTCGGCGCGGTCGATAATCCCTTGCTTGTCTCGGTGCGCAGCGGCGCGCGGGTTTCGATGCCGGGCATGATGGACACCATTCTCAATCTTGGCCTCAACGACCGCACGGTCGCCGCTCTTGCAAAGCTGACCTCAAACGAGCGCTTTGCGTGGGATGCTTATCGCCGATTCGTAATGATGTTCTCGAACGTCGTGTTGGGAATCGGCAAGGAACACTTTGAAGACGAGATCGCAGCCGCCAAGAGTTCGCTCGGCATTGCGACCGATGCTGAGATCGATGCGGCTTCGTGGCAGGCTCTCGTAGATCGCTTCAAAGCGATCGTCCGCCGGCACACCGGCCAAGATTTCCCGCAGGACGTGAGCCAACAGCTCCGAGGTGCAATCGAGGCGGTCTTCGATTCGTGGAACTCAAAACGCGCCGTCGACTACCGGCGTTTCAACAAAATTCCCGACGATTGGGGTACCGCCGTCAACGTGATGGAGATGGTCTTCGGAAACATGGGCGAGGATTCCGGAACCGGCGTTGCATTCACGCGCAATCCCAACACCGGCGAGCGTGCGCTTTTCGGCGAGTATCTGAGCAACGCGCAGGGCGAAGACGTCGTAGCCGGCATTCGGACGCCTGAGAAGATCGCCGACTTAGCTCGACGGCAGCCGAAGGTCTACGAGCAGTTCGAAGAGATAGCGACGCGGCTCGAACGCCACTACCGCGACGTTCAAGATCTCGAGTTTACCGTCGAGCGCGGCAAGCTCTTCATGTTGCAGACGCGCAGCGCGAAGCGCACCGCCGAGGCTGCCGTCAAGATTGCGCTCGATCTCGTCGGCGAAGGTTTGATCGACAAACGTCGCGCCGTCGCCACGGTCAACGCCCAATCGCTCGACCAGCTTTTTCACGCGCGGATCGATCCCGACCAAGAATTTGGCGTTGCGTGCAAAGGGCTCAACGCTTCGCCCGGCGCGGCCGCCGGCCAGATCGTCTTCTCGGCCGACGATGCCGTTTCGTGGAAGGAGCAGGGGCGCAAAACGATTCTGGTGCGGACGGAAACGACGCCTGACGACGTCCACGGGATGATCGCGGCCGAAGGCATCCTTACAGCTAAGGGCGGCGCCACGTCGCACGCTGCCGTGGTGGCACGCGGGATGGGCAAACCGTGCGTTGCGGGCTGCGACGCGCTTCGCATCGATCGCCGCACGAAGCGCGCGAGCCTTGACGGAAAAGAGCTGAACGAAGGTGATTGGATCACGATTGACGGCACCACCGGCAGCGTTGCTATCGGCGAGCTGGAGCTGATCCGACCGCCGTCAAAACTGCCGGAGTGGCTCGCGACCTTCTTGTCGTGGGCCGACGAGCTGCGCCGAATGCAGGTCTGGGCGAACGCCGATACGCCCGAGGACGCGGCCAAGGCGCGCGAACTCGGCGCGCAGGGGATCGGGCTCTGCCGAACCGAGCACATGTTCATGCAGCAAGAGCGCCTGCCGATCGTCCATCGCATGATTCTTGCAGACACGGCGCAGGAGCGCGCCGAGGCACTCGAGCGGCTTTTGCCGTTTCAACGCGACGATTTCAACGGCATCTTACAGGCGATGGAGGGTTTGCCGGTTACGATCCGGCTGTTAGATCCGCCATTGCACGAGTTTCTTCCGTCGCTCGAGCAGTTGCTGGTAGAGACCACCGAGCTTCGTCTAACGATCGGTACCGATGCGCCTGAGTACCGTACGAAAGCAGCGCTGCTCCGTCGCGTCCAGCAGCTTCACGAGCAGAATCCGATGCTCGGTCTGCGCGTCTGCCGCTTGGGGATCGTCTTTCCCGAGATCTACGAGATGCAAGTGCGAGCGATCTTCGAAGCGGCCTGCGAGCTGAAACGCGAAGGCGGCGACCCGCGTCCCGAAGTCATGATACCGGGCGTCGGAACGAAAGAGGAGATGCAAGCGACGCGTGATGCCGCCAAGCGCGTAGCCGATGGAGTTCTTTCGCAGCAAGGGGTCGCTCTTTCTTATCGAATTGGCACCATGGTCGAGCTTCCTCGGGCATGCGTCGTCGCCGACGAGCTCGCCGCGTACGCGCAGTTCTTCTCGTTCGGGACGAACGATCTGACACAAACGACCTACGGCTACAGCCGCGACGACGCCGAGGCTTCGTTCATTCCCGTCTACCTCGAAAAGCGAATTCTCAAGGATGACCCATTTCAGGTCCTCGATCGCCGCGGGGTCGGCCAGCTGATGGAACAGGCGGTCAGATTGGGTCGCGGTGCTCGGGCGGACCTGAAGATTGGAATTTGCGGCGAGCATGGGGGCGAACCGAGCAGCGTGGCCTTCTGCGACCGCCTCGGGCTCGACTACGTTTCCTGTTCTCCTTATCGCGTTCCGATCGCCCGTCTCGCCGCCGCCCAATCGGCGATCGGCACGCTGACGTAGGCCTTATCGCACCGGCCGGAGACCCGACAGGATCTCGCCACAGATTCGCCGCGCTTCGCGCACGTCAACGGCATCCCGGCGCACGAAGATCTTGCGCCAGTAGGCTTTCCCGCTGAGTTTTGCGATGACGTCCGACGCCTCACGAGCGTCGACCGCACCGCTCGGTCCGTCGACCCAAACGGTTGCGTCGCCGCCGATTCCGAACGGCAGCCGATGTAATAGTTGCGCTTGGGTATCGGCCCAGACGTTGGCCTCCCCAAACCGATTGCGCAGCGCGGCATCGCAGGCCTCAAAGGCTCTCAAATCGCGCTCCGCGTTGAACTCGGCAGCAAGCGCGTAAATCCGGATGCGGTTGCGCAGCGCACGGGCCGCCTCGCTGCGGTTGTCGTCGAGCGTATTGAGCACTCGCAGGTCGTCCCAGCTAAGAAACTCCGCGGCGGAATCGAGTACGCGCGGATCCGGCCACAGATCGCGCAGCACGTCGTGCAGCACGCGTTCGAACATTCGAGTCGTGTGATGGAAATAGACCGATGCAAACATCATGTAACGAGCCATCACAAAGGACTCGAGCGCGACGACGCCGCGCCGATCGATCCCGACCACGAGCCGGCCGTCGAGCTCCAAAGGTCGCAGCGATGCGATCAACTGCTCGGCGTCGTAGCGTCCGGTCGAGACGCCGGTGAAGTAAGAATCGCGCAGCAGATAATCCATCCGATCGGCGTCGAGGTTCGGGCCGCTGACCAGCTCACGAAGGGCCGGGTAGCGGCTCGCCGGGTCACCCAGAATCAAACCAAGCACGTCGGAGGGCTCGACGTCGAGCTCACCGATAGCGTTCGCAAGATCGGGAAGCGCGATCAAATCGATCGTCCGTCGCTCGTGCGCCACCCCCAGCACGCTCTCACAGGAGTGACTGAACGGTCCGTGACCGATGTCGTGGAGCAGCAACGATGCCCGGACCAGCCGCCGCTGATACGCCACGTCGGCCTCACTGCCGAAGAAGATCGCACCGTTGCCTACCAACACGTCGAAGGCGCGCGTGCCCATGGCGAGCGCGCCGAGCGCGTGCGTGAAACGGGAATGCTCCGCTGAAGGAAATGCCAAGTAGGCCAATCCGAGCTGACGGAGGCGGCGCAACCGCTGCATCACAGGCAGATCGAGAAGCTGCGCTTCCGCTGTGGATAACTCGATGAAGTGGTGAACGGGATCGAATATGCGCTTCACGGGTTCTTAGCCACTTGACGCGACGGAAACTTCTCAGAGCCTGACGAAAGTCCTAGGTAAGCATCAGTGAGATACGACCAAGACGTTCTTCGCGAAATCCGGGCGCGTGTCGACATTGCGGCGTTCATCGGCGGATACGTACCCCTCAAGAAACGAGGAAACGACCTTGTCGGGCTCTGTCCTTTTCACGCCGAGAAGACGCCCTCGTTTCACGTTCATCCGGATCGCGGCTTCTTCAAATGCTTCGGCTGCGGTGCGGGCGGCGACGTCGTTACGTTCCTGCAGAAAACAGAGAACGTCGGCTTCGGCGACGCCGTGCGCGCGCTTGCGAGCAAGGCCGGCGTAGAGCTCGAACCAGAGAGTCCGCGTGCGGCTCGCGCGCGCAGCGAGCGCGAAGCAATGCACGAAGCGAATCGCGTCGCGGCGGCCTACTTCGCGCGAATGCTTCAGGGAGATCGAGGGTCCGCCGCGCGCGCCTACTGTCGCGAGCGGGGATTGGACGCTGGAACCGTGGAGCGTTTCGGCTTGGGTTACGCCCCCGACTCGTGGGACGGGCTTGTCGCCGAGCTGCAGCGCGACGGCGTCGAGCTTGCGCTGGCCGCCGGTGCCGGCCTCGTCAAAAGCGGACAGCGCGGCTACTACGATTTCTACCGTAATCGGCTGATGGTGCCCACGTACTCGACGACGGGAGAGGTGATCGCATTTGGGGGGCGCGCGCTTGGTGACGGTGAGCCAAAGTATCTGAACACTTCGACGACGCCGGTATATACCAAGGGTCATCATCTCTTCGCGCTCAACTTGGCGCGCCGGGCGGCGCAGACCGACCGCACGATCATCGTCGTCGAGGGATACCTCGATTGCATCGCGCTGCATCAGGCCGGGTTCGAGAACGCGGTAGCCTCGCTCGGGACGTCATTTACCGCAGAGCAAGCGGCCGAGTTGCGCAAGTACGCTGAGTACGTTTTTCTTTGCTTCGACGGTGATGCAGCCGGGAGCGCGGCTGCAACCAAAGCGATCGACGTAGCGTCTAAGGAGATCGAGCACACCGGATCGCCGGTCCGAATCGTGCTCTTACCCCCTGGTGACGACCCTGACAGTTTCATTCGTCGCGAAGGCGCCGAGGCGTTTCGCGGACTCCTTGAAACGGCCAAGCCCGCGCTGCAGTTCCGGATCGACTCGGAGATCGAAAGGCTCCGCGCCGGATTCGACTCTCCGGCCCGCGTCACGCCGAAAGCCGAGGTGCTGATCCGAAGATTAGCACCGCGTGAGGAATGGGACCGATGGCGTGTCTACGTCGCCGGGCGGCTGCAGGTGAGCGTGGACGACCTTCGGAATAGCCGGTTTCTCGCCGACGCCACAAACTTCGCACCAGCAAGCAAAGCGGCGTTCTCGCAAAGCCGTCACGTCGCCGCGTCGGTCGAACCGCTCTCCTTTGAACGCGAGGTCCTGAGCATTCTGCTCGAAGAGCCGGCGCTCGCCGCCGAGTACGGTCAACGAATCAGCGCGGCGCGCTTTAGAAACGAGTTCTATGGCCGGGTCTACGAAGGGATCGTGGAATCGGCCGGGACGCTGACGGTGACCGCCGACGTATTCGGCCTCTTTGCCGAGGATCAGGCTGCGCTCGACTTTCTCGCTGAGATGAGCCGGCGCGACCCCAGCTCGGCAGTCCGGTACGGCGGCTCGGAGGACCGGCGCGCGCATTTGGAGCGAGTGGTCGAACGATTGCGGCTCGAAGACGAGCGCCGGCGGTACCGGGAGCTCTCCGACCTAATCGACGATCGGCTGGCGCAGGGAAAGGCGGTTTCGCAGGAGATGCGCGGAGAGTTCGAGGCGCTAGTCGCGAAGCTGAAGCGATGAGGACGTAAGGATGAAGATATACGTTGGAAGGGAGGTGAAAGCAAAAGAAAATGGCGCGTAAGAAGGGCGCAGGTGCGCCGACGGTTGAGCCGCCGGTCACGCTGGAAGATCTCAAGAAAAAGCTGATCGCGCGCGGGAAGAGCCAAGGCTCGCTGACGTACGAGGAGATCAGCGCGGCTTTTGACGTGCTCGAGGAGATCAGTCCCGAGCAGCTCGAGGAGTTTTTTGAAGAGCTCGCTGCCTCCGGCATCGAGCTAGCCGAAGAGCAGAAAGACGAAAAGGCCGAGGTCGAGCGCGAGGAGGAGCCCGAGGAAACGATTGCCGACGGGCTTTCGCTCGACGATCCGGTGCGCATGTATCTCAAGGAGATCGGGCGCGTTCCGCTGCTCTCCATGGAGCAGGAGAAGTCGCTCGCGATGCGGATCGAGGCCGGCGAACTCGAGGGTCGACGGGACGGTTCGGCGGATTCGAGGATCGTTGATGGCGGCGAAGAGGCGAAGCGACAGCTCACCGAGGCTAACCTTCGACTCGTCGTTTCGATTGCCAAGAAGTACGTCGGCCGCGGAATGCTCTTTTTGGATTTGATTCAGGAAGGGAACCTCGGCCTTATTCGCGCGGTCGAAAAATTCGACTATCGCAAGGGGTACAAATTCTCCACCTACGCGACATGGTGGATCCGTCAGGCTATTACGCGCGCGCTTGCCGATCAAGCCCGCACGATCCGGATTCCAGTTCACATGGTGGAGACGATCAACCGACTGATCAAGGTCTCGCGCCAGCTCTTGCAAGAGCTCGGACGCGAACCAACCGTCGAAGAGATCGCCGAGGCGATGGCTCTCACGCCCGAAAAGGTGCGCGAGGTCATGAAGATCTCCCAGGAACCGATCTCGCTTGAAACCCCGATCGGTGAGGAAGAAGATTCGCACCTCAGCGACTTCATCGAAGACCAGGAGGCGGTAGCGCCCGCGGAGGCGGCCTCCGTCATGCTGCTCAAAGAGAAGATGCAGGACGTTCTGCAAAATCTGACCGAGCGCGAGCGCAAAGTTCTGGTCCTGCGCTTCGGGCTGGAAGATGGTCACCAGCGGACGCTCGAAGAGGTCGGTCAAGAGTTTGGCGTGACGCGCGAGCGCATTCGGCAAATCGAGGCGAAGGCGCTGCGCAAACTGCGTCATCCGTCGCGCGGCAAGGCCCTTAAGGACTATTGGACGAACGAATAAGTCGTCACATCTGAGGTGACATTCTTGTTTAATCTGACGACATGTTCTTCCTTAACCTAGCGACCGCC
The DNA here is from genome assembly GCA_049578945.1 of Candidatus Cybelea sp. Classification (GTDB taxonomy): domain Bacteria; phylum Vulcanimicrobiota; class Vulcanimicrobiia; order Vulcanimicrobiales; family Vulcanimicrobiaceae; genus Cybelea. Next base: position 10,851 of record JBAUMX010000059.1, read on the forward strand.
ATCCTGGCCGTGGCTACGCCGGCGGCATCACCGTCGGCGCACGAGCCTAAGACGATCATTACCGTCGTCTCGTCGCCGTACTGCAAGTCCCTCGCCCAGCATTTCAACAATGCGCTCGTACCGATGCTCGCGAACGATCGCACGCTCGACGGTGTCAGCGTCCAACTCGACGACATGAATAACATGTTCGAGGGCCCCAACTACGTCCAGCAGTTTCTGCACATTCGGGATTCGCTGGGACGGCAGGAAACCGTCCTGAACAACTCGCTTTCGGCGATCCAGCAGGAGATCAATGCGCTTCGGGGCGGTTCGACCCTAACGACCGACAAAGAAGCGGCGGCGGATATCCACGAAGCTGCGCAAGAGTTACAGACTGCGTACGATCATCAGCGCCAGCTCGCGATCGATACGCAGAATCTCTACATAACCTTGCTCCGCTATAATCCCAACCGATTGCATCCGACGCTGGGCGGTTTCGATCCGCAAGATATGGTCGCTCCCGCCAACGCGCGCGACATCAAGAGCTATCTGCGCTTCAACGGGCAACGCGACATCATCGCGACGAGTGAAGATAAAGCGACCGACGTCGCATTAAACGCCGCACAGACCTTCTGCGTCCAGCAGAAGTAACACCCCGTCGGCGTACGCCCGGAGGGAGGCCCTCAAAAGGAGGCGAAATCGCCGCCTATTCGCTTTACGGCTCGTAATTTGTTAGGACGAAAGAGGCGCTACGATGGGTGTAAATGACGGCGGATTAAGACGTGCCGCAACGATTGTCTTTGCGATAACCTCGCTTTGGGTTTATAGCGGATGCGGGCCCGGCGTGGGAGGAGGGGGCCTCTTTGGCACCGGCAGCAGCGCCGTACGGTCGGGCGTGTCGAGCGACGCGTCAGTAAGCCACTACATCTCGCACGTCGTGGTCATCATTCAAGAGAACCGCAGCTTCGAGAACTTCTTCGCGGGTTATCCCGGCGCAAACGCGCCGATGAGCGGCTGCGGTAAAGTCAAGAAAGACCTGGACTCCGGGACCGGGTCCGGTTGCCCGCCGGGCGAGCAAGTCATACCGCTCCATCAGGTTACCTTTCAGCACGAGCCCAACCTCGCCCACGTCTTCGAAGCCTCCCTTACCGATTGGGACAACGGGAAAATGGATGGCTTCTCCAAGTACGGCTTTAGTAACGACGACGCCGCGTATGCATACATCGAGCGTTCGCAGGTTCAAACCTACTGGACGATGGCGAGTCAGTACGTCTTAGCTGACGAGATGTTTCCTACGGAGTTCGGCCCGAGCTGGACGGCGCATCTCACGCTCGTCGCAGGAACCGATAACATTACCGATACGACTGCGCTGGCGGACTTTGCCACCGGCCATAGCAATTGCAAGGCCGCACCGGGTACCATGACGGCGATCGTTGACGAAAAGCGCGTCGTCCATCACGATTCCGGACCGTTCCCGTGCTTAGACCAGTTCAACACGCTCGCGCAAGCGCTCGACAATGCCGACATTTCGTGGAAGTACTACGTTGCGGCGCGCCTGAAGAGCTTCATCTGGTCACCCTTCGCCGCCATCAAGTACGTAGAAGGGGGGCCGGACTGGATCAATAACGTCATTCAACCGCAGACGCAGGTTCTCAAGGACATCGCTGCCGGAAAACTCGCGTCGGTCAGCTGGGTGACGCCAAGCCATAAAGATTCCGATCATCCCGGCGCACACAGCGACACCGGTCCGGCCTGGGTCGCCTCAGTCGTCAACGCGATCGGCACGAGCCCGTATTGGGACTCGACGGCGATCGTGGTCGTTTGGGACGATTACGGAGGGTTTTACGACAACGCACCGCCGCCGCAGCTCGATTTCCGCGGCCTCGGCATCCGCGTTCCGTGCCTCATCATCTCGCCTTATGCGAGGCCAGGTTTGGTTTCGCATAAGAAATACGAGTTCGGGAGCATTTTGAAGCTCATCGAAGAGGCATTCCCAACGGTAGGAAAGCTCGGTCCCACATCGCAAGGCTACACCGATACGCGCGCTACCAGCATGCGCGACATCTTCGATTTTACCAAGCCGCCGCGCAAGTTCAAAGAGATCCCCGCGAAATATCCGGCCTCGTACTTCCTGCGCGAACCGCGCTCGCTCGAGCCCGTCGACAACGAATAAGTAAGGTCGGTTCGGAGGAAGCGCTACATATCGTCTTTGGCGGCGTTTGCGCTCGGGGTGACGAGCGGGTTCTTATCGGCGAAAGCGCCGTTGGGGTTCGGTTTGATCCAAACGATGAGATCCCAGAGCGAGGGGAAGAGGAAAACGCGCTTCACGTCGCTCGCGTTCTTTGCGATTCCCATTTTGACGAGCGTTGCCGCTTGCGGGTCGTCGACGTTGCCGCCGGCCGCGGCAAACTTCTTCGCGCTGGTCGCACCGTAAACTTCGGTGCCGTTGGGCCCGGTGAGAATGTAATGGACGTGCTCGCGAAACGAGACCCAGCGCTGGTAGTTGACGCCCCATATCGCCGGCCGCTGAGGCGAGCTGCTCTGAAGTACCGAGAAATCGGCGCCGAGCAAATTGCCGTGCGCGTCATACCAGAGCTGACTGGGTTGTTGCGGGTTTCCGCTCTGCCACTGCAGGTTCGCGTAGCTGATCGCGCCGTCTTCGTCTTCGTTGCCGTACCTAAAGTAACCGGCCTTGACGGCGTCTGCCGGGGTCGCAAAGCGCGCCATGAGATCCTTTTGGATTGACTTTACAAAGGCGACCTCGGAGCCCTGTGGCATCGGCGATAGCGTTGCCTTCGGGGCTGGGGTTGCGGCGAACGCCGGAATGGCGGCGAGAACGAAGATCGAGACGGCATACGTCATTCGAACGAGCACGAGCTTACCTCACTTTCTCGGTGACGGCGATGGAGATGGGGAGGGACTCGGCGTCTTTCGAGGACGCGGCGTATGACCTTCCGGACCGTACGGCGTGGCAAGCGGCGACACGGGGAAGGTCGCGTTGGGCGCCTCGTCGCCGGCCGTTAAGGGGCTCGGCGTGACGATCGCGATCGAGCCGTTTGGCTGCGCAGTGATCGTCGCCTCGGTGTTGGCGGGAATCACCGCGCCCGCTCCCAGCACGAAGTTCTTTCCATGGCGCACGATTTGCCACAGCGAATAGTACGGAACGAAGATGTCTCCGACGGTATCTTCGGTCGCCACGGTAGATTCGTGACCAGAGGTGACGTTGGGCGTAAGGTGCGCGATCGGCGTGCGCAACGGCAGGGCACGGCCGTCACCGAGCGTGAGCGGTTCGATGAAAATGTCGACGAAACCGTAGGTGTCCGCGATATCGGCCGCCGACGTGTCGACGATCCGAATCTGCGCGGGCGCTCCGGCCGCGGCGACGACTCGCCCGCCTACAACGATCGCATTCTTGAGATGAGCGCGGACAAGCTCTCCCTTTTTCGAAGCCTTCGACGAAATTGGATCGTCGAGCACGAAGAGTAACATCGAATCCAAAGGCAGCGCGTTTCCGGGAGGGGGCGCCGACGGAATCGACGTTCGTTTCGGCATCGGAGTCGGAGGAAAAGGATAGGCCCCCGCCACTCCGACGCCGATGGTTACGAATGCAAAGAGGAGTAGGCTCAGGCTACTCCCGAGCCGCGAAAGACTAACTCGCCTTCTGTTTGCGGTCGTTCGCGGCGCGCTTACCCTCTTCGATGAGCTGCTTGACTTTTTGTCCACCTTTTTGACCGATGCGTTCGTAGAAGTTCGGACCATAGCGATCACGCGTGGCTTCGCCGCCCTTCTTTCCACCCTTCTTGCCGATCTGCTCGTAAAACTCGTGGCCGTGAGCTAGTTTTGTTGCCAAACCACCCTTGCGACCGATTTCCTCGTAGAACTGGGCGCCGTACTTGTTCTTTACGGTCTCGCCGCCTTTTTGCCCGGCCTCTCGGACGGACATGCCGCCGCCGCGCCTGTTCTGTTCCGTAATCATCCTTTTCACCTTGTGTTTTATGTGTTTCTTTTGCACCGCCGGGGGAGGGCGGCAAGCTCGCCGCCAGAAGGGCGGCTTCCTCGCTCCACTTCCTACAACGCAGGAGGGGGCCCGAAAGTTTGGTCCCCACATTGAGTCGAGATGAGAACGCCCTGCCCTAGGCAGGAAAGCAAGCTGGCGGTGGGGTTAGAAAGCCCGCTTCGTGTCGAGTAGGATCGTAACGGGTCCGTCGTTCACGAGCTCCACGTCCATATGGGCGCCAAACTCGCCATACGCGACGGGTATGCCGGCCGCCTCGAGCGCCCTCCCGACGAGCCGGTAGAGCTCGAGCGCTTGCGGCTCTTTGGCGGCTGCGAGGAAGGACGGCCGGCGTCCGCGCCGGACGTCGCCGTGGAGCGTGAACTGCGAAACGAGCAGCAACGCACCCCCGGTATCGAGCAGCGAACGGTTCATGAGCCCCCGATCGTCGCCGAAGATGCGCAGTCCCGCGAGCTTCTCGGCCATCGCGCGAGCGTCGCTCTCGTCGTCGTCGATGCCGACGCTGACGAGCGCAAGCAGTCCGCGAGCGATCTCGCCGCGGATGCCGGCGGCCGTACGGACGCGCGCATGCGATACGCGCTGAACGACTGCTCGCATCCGTTCGTCCTTCGACTCCGCTCAGGATGACATCCGCTCAGGATGACATCCGCTCAGGACGAGAAGATCGACGAAAGCGCGAAGAGTGCATTCTCGCGCCGCTCGAGCACGCGGCGGTAGAAATAACCGGCCCAATGCGTTCCGAACGGGACGTAAATGCGCAGACGGTAGCCTTGCGCGACCAGCTCTCGCTGAACCTGCGGCCGGCAACCGTAGAGCATCTGAAACTCGAAGCGTTCGCGCGCGATGCTTCGCTCGCCGGCGAACTCCTTGACGGCAGAGATCAAGCGGCGGTCGTGGGTGGCGATGCCGGGATAGGTTCCCCGCTCTAAAAGCTCGCGGGCTAGGTCGAGATACTGCATGCGGATCTCCGGCATGCTCTTGTAGGCGATCTCGGGCGGCTCATTGTAGGCGCCCTTACAAAGACGAACGCGTGCTCGCAGTTCGATCGCACGATTTACGTCGGCCGGAGTGCGCTTTAAATAGGCTTGCAGAACGATCCCGACGTTCTTGTGTTCGGCGAACGCGCGGTTAAAGACGCGCAGCGTAGCCTCCAGCACCGACGAACCTTCCATGTCGATGCGAACGAACGGGTCGGGATTTCGCGCCGCCCGCTCGAGAATCGCGAGCAAATTCGTCAGCGCAAGATTTTCGTCGACGAGCAGGCCCATCGCCGTCAGTTTAACCGAGACGTTCGAGTTGACGCCGCTCGCCGCGATGGCGTCGAGCATTTCGACGTAGACATCCCGCGTGTGCAGCGCCGCGCCGCGCTCGAGGACGTCTTCACCGAGGAAGTCGAGCGAGGCCGACATGCCGGCCTCGTTAAGGACGCGAACCGCCGCCATCGCCGAGTCGATCGTTTCGCCCGCGACGAAACGACGCGCGAGAAAATAGAAGTTCTTCTGGAGCACGGGTCCTAATGTACCACGCCGCGGCGAAGAATCCAGGCGGCCGCGAGCACGAAGGCGGCCAGGACGATAAAGCCGTAGCAAAGCGCCAGCGCTTCGCGAACGCCCGTAGACGAAAGCGTCACGTAGAGCGCGACGGGCAGCGACGTCGGATGGAACGCCACGATGCTCGTCGCGCCGTACTCGCCGATCGCGCGCAGCCACGCAAACGCGATCCCGGCGCCGATGCTTCCGGCGGCGGCCGGCAAAGCGATGCGGCTGAAGATCCGCCATTCACTCGCTCCCAGCGTTCGCGCTGCATCGCCGTAGATCGGATTGACGGCGCCGAATGCGGCGGTCGCGGCGATTGCGACGAACGAGCCGGAGACGAAAAACTGCGCCACGGCCACGCCAAGCAGCGAATCGGGAACGGTCAATCCTCGCGCGGAGAGCCACGCGCCCAACGGCGAGTTCGTGCCGAGCGCGTAAATGAGCATCAACCCCGACGCGACCGGCGGAAACGCGAGCGGCAGTGCGAGCGCGAAGATCGCAACCGCGCGCAACCGGATCGACAGCCGCGAGAGGTAATATCCGGCGGGGACGCCGAGCAGGGTGGCAACGAGCGTCGCGCCGGCCGAAGCGATGAGGGAAACGCGCAGCGCATCGCCGCCGACCTGAGCGAAGATTTTTACGGCTTCGCTTGGCGGCATCGCGGCGAGCACGGTGGCGACCGGCGCCAGCAGCGCGGCGAGCAGGACCACCGCAGCAAAGAGAAAGATTGGGCCCGGCGACGGGCGCATCATGCAGGAAGCTTCACAATCCTAGCGTTACAGGCCACTCGTGGGCGCAGCCTTCCTCAAAGTACTGGTCATCGCGCTTGCGCTCGCACTCGACGTTTTCGCCGTCAGCGTCGGGGTGGGCGTTCGCGGGATTTCGGCTCGTAGAAAGATCCGCATCGGCATTGCCTTTGCATGCGCCGAGATCACCATGAACACCCTCGGCGCGGGTCTCGGTCTGCTCGCCGGCCGGCTGATCGGCGGCTTCGCCGGCTATATCGGATTCGCCGCGCTCTTTGGGCTGGGAATTTATATGGCACGGGAAAGCCGAGCGCAGCTCAGCGCCGTTTCGCAGCTCGACCTTACGCGCGGCAAGGGGCTGCTGATCGCGTCGCTGGCGATCAGTCTCGACTCGCTCGGCATCGGTTTCTCGATTCTTTACATCGGCGTCCCGATGCCGATCTCGTTGATCGTCATCGGCTGCATCTCGGTCGTGGCCACGATGCTCGGTCTCACCATTGGCCGCTGGCTCGGTCAATACGCCGAGCGGAACGCCGCCTTCATCGGCGGTATCTTGCTCGCACTCACCGGCGTGCTCTTCGCGACGCTCAAGGCGCTCGGTGTCGGCTAGCTGAAGGGGATCGGCGTGCGAGTGGGACTCGAGCTTTACAGACTTGCGCGCGCGGCTGGTGCCCGCTCGATATTCGTCGTCGGCATCGGCAGGGACGTCGGCAAGACGACCGCGTTGCGCGCGATATACGCAGCCGCATATGAAGCCGGCACTCCGGTCGGACTCGCCTCGATCGGCCGCGATGGCGAGGCAACGCTGCGAAGCGAGAGTCGTCCAAAGCCCCGGCTCTGGCTACGGCCGGGAACGATCTTCGTCACGGCGCGCGGTTCGCTTCCGCGGACGCCCGCGGCCGAGATCCTTGGGTTGTCACGATTGCAGAGCTCGGTCGGATCGCTGCTTTACGCGCGAGTTGCGCAGAGTGGATTCTACGAGCTCGTCGGTCCGCCGACCGCGTCGGGCGTGCATGAGATCGTCGACGGACTCTCCGCGCGCAGCGAAACGGTCGTTGTAGACGGAGCCGTCGATCGCGTCGCGGCGCTGGCCGGATCGAACGGCGCGGTCGTCGTCGCTTGCGGTGCCGCCGCGGCGAAGACGATGCAGGAGGCCGTCGACGAAGTCGCCGCGCTGGTCGCGCGCTTGCGCGTTCCGGGCTTCGATGCCGGTCTGCCGTCGATCGAACTGGAAGGCGCTCTTACCGCGACGCAAGCCGCGTCGCTTGTGGCGGCCGGGGAAACGCGCCAGATCGTCGTGCGCGATCCGACGCAGATCGCGTTAGGCGGCAGAGCGGGATTGCACGCACTTACCCAACTGAACGTTCGTTGCAGGCGTCCGTTGCGGGTAATCGCGGCGACGATCGCGTCGATCGGTCCGCAACGCTCTTTCGAACCGCGCGCCTTTGCCGCTGCGGTGGCCAAAGCGACGAGTCTGGCGACGTTTGACGTCTTCGCCGCCCGCGCCGCGTGAAGCAGTCGGGACTGCTCGACGACGCGAGCGCGAACGTGCTCGGCCTCGAATGGCTAATCGCTGCGATCGCGCCCGTTTCACCCTACGGCGAGCGGCTTTTCGCGGAGTTGCATCCCTTCGCGAACGGGGAGGGAGGTCAGGCCGAAGCTCGCGCAAGGACGATCGCGCAACTCGCTGCCCGGCTCGAAGACGACCTGCTGGAGACGGTGCGGGCGGTTCTGCGCGATCTTCCCGATGCCGCCGGTGCGATCGCTCGCGCCTCGATGGGTGACGTCCTAGACGATCCCCACTTTCTCGAGCTCCGCCGCTTCTGTGCGACGATAGGCCGCATCGACGAACTGCTCGAGGGTCTTTACCGGCCGGGCATTTCGAATGCAGCGATTCGCGCGGTTGGCGCAGCGCTGGAGATTGGAACCCGAAAAAAGGTTGATTTCTATCTCGACGATGGCTTCGATCCGCAGCTCGCGGTTGCACGCGATCGCCTCCGGCGCGAGCAAGCCGAACTCGACGCGTCGCGCGGCCGCGAGAGCGAGCGCGCCGTACGCGAGCTTGGGCGTGAGGAAATTTCCGGCGAGCAGTTTATCGTGATGCGCGACGAGCTGCGCGCCGCTCTGCCGGCCGGCATCAGGGTCGTGCGTGAAGCACCCACGTACCTGCTTTGCGCCCTCGAGTACGGCGAGCTATCGCAGGCCGCGCTAGCGCGTCGCGATAACGCGGCCGACTCGGTTGCGGCGGCTGAAGAGCGGGTGCGCGAGCGGCTCTCCACGCTGGTGCGCGAGCACGCGGCCGGCCTGGATGAAGCCACGCGAACGCTTGGCGAACTCGACGTGTTGGTCGCTGCCGCTCGCTACACTCGGATCCATCGCTGCACGCCGGCGACGATCGCCGCCGAACCGGTTCTGGCGTTCGAGCAGGCTCGGTTTCTTCCGCTGGAAACCGAGCTTCTCGCGGCCGGCCGTTCGTTTGTGCCGATCGACCTCGACTTGCACGATGCCGTCGTGCTGACTGGACCGAATATGGGCGGCAAGAGCGTCTCGCTGCAGACCGGTGGATTCATCGCTCTCTGCGCCGCATTAGGCCTCCCCGTTCCGGCGGTGCGCGCTCGTACCGCGCTCTTCGATCAGATCGCATGGGTGGGATTAGGACGCGACGCCCAGATCGGCGGCTTACTCTCATCGTTCGCGCGTGAGGTCCTGGAGTTGAAGGCGATCTTAGCCCGCGGCTCGCCGAGGCTCTTGATTTTGGCGGACGAGTTCGCAAGGACCACGACACCGCACGAAGCCAGGGCGCTCTTGGTAGCATTGCTCGAGCGTCTACGCGAGCTTGGCGCCTGCGGCATGCTTGCGACCCATCTGGCAGGGATAGCGGCCGCGGCCGGCGCGCGCCATTTTGCCGTGCGAGGACTGCGGGGAATTCCCCAGCGTCCGCCGACCCAGGACGTCGGCGAGGCGCTCGCCGCGCTTGCTGACGCGATGGACTACACGATTGCCGAGGTCTCGGGTGACGAAACGCCGCGCGGCGACGCGATCGCGTTAACGGCGCTTTTGGGCCTCGACGGCGAGTTCGTCGATGCCGCCTATCGCGCGCTGGTAGAATAGGGGAATGGAGCCGCTGATCATCACCTGCGCGCCGGTCGGCGCGGAAGTCCGTCCCGACCAAACGCCCTATCTGCCCTACACGCCGGCTTTGCTCGGGGAAACGGCGCGTGCGGTGCGCGAAGCGGGTGGGTCGATCATCCACGTGCACTGTCGAAACGACGACGGAACGAACACGCACAGTGTCGAGCGCTTCCGCGAAGCTTACGAGGCGATTCGCGCGCAGAGCGACCTCGTCGTGCAGTTCTCGACCGGTGGCGCGATCGGGATGACGCCGCAGGAGCGCGCCAGCGTTCTAGAGTTGCGCCCGGAGATGGCGACGCTAACGTGCGGCAGCGTGAACTTCGGCGACGACATCTTTGAGAACAGCTTTCCGATCATGCGCGGTATCTTGAAGAGAATGAATGAGTTCGGCGTGCGGCCGGAGCTGGAGATCTTCGACAAAGGACACATCGCCAACGCGCGCAAGCTCGCCCGCGAGCGGCTGCTCGCCTTTCCCCAGCACTGCGATCTCGTGCTCGGCGTTCCCGGCGGTCTCGAGGCGACCGTGCAGAATCTCGCCGATCTCGTTGACGATCTCCCCGACGGTTGCACGTGGTCGGTTGCCGGAATCGGGCGCCGGCAGCTTCCGATGGCGATGGCCGCGATCGCGATGGGTGGCCACGTGCGCGTCGGTTTGGAAGACAACCTGTTCTACAGCCGCGGAAGACTTGCGCGTAACGAAGAGTTGGTTGCGCGCGTTGCGCGAATCGCCGCTGAGGCGGAGCGTGCGGTCGCGACGCCCGATCAGGCCCGCGCGATTCTCGGCCTTGCGCAGCCGGCCGAAGCGAGCGTTTAGAAGGCCTTTTCTTAGGACGTTCTAACTAGCAAGGGGACTTGTTCAATTACGTAGTGCGCCGGACGCTTCAAGCGATTCCGCTGCTGCTGGCCATCTCGGTCATCCTCTACGGCATTCTTTACAACATGCCGGGAGGACCGCTCGCGCCCTACCTGCAGAATCCACACATTACCCCCGCCGACATCGAGCGGCTCAAGCACAACCTGGGGATGGACCAGCCGGTGCCGATCCAGTATCTGAAATGGCTCGGTCACGTGCTCACCGGCGACATGGGCTACTCAACGAGCAACTCGGAACCTGTCTTTCAAGCGCTGATCGAGCGCTTTCCCGCTACGCTCGAGCTAATGGGAGCGTCGCTCTTGATCGCGATCCTCGTCGGCGTCGGCGCGGGAATCGTTTCGGCCGTCTATCGCTACTCGGTCTTGGACTACGCGATCACGACCCTCGCCTTCTTCGGGCAATCGATGCCGGTCTTCTGGTTTGCGCTGATGCTTCAGCTCGCGTTCGCGGTGCACGGTATTCCGCTGCCGTTCGGATATCAGATTCAGCTTCCGTCGGCGGGCATATCAAACAGCGATACGTTCGACCTCGGAGACCGGCTCGCACACCTCATCCTGCCTGCAATCGTGCTTTCGCTGCTTCAGCTCGCCCTATTCAGCCGATTCATGCGCTCGTCGCTGCTCGAAGTTCTCGGAACGGACTACATGCGCACGGCGGCCGCTAAGGGTCTCTCGTTCCGAACGATCCTGTTCAAGCATGGTTTGAAGAACGCGCTGATACCGGTCGTGACCGTCATAGCGCTATCGCTTCCCGGATTGTTGGGAGGAGCGATCATCACCGAAGAAATTTTTGCGTGGCCTGGGATGGGCCGGCTCTTCTACAATGCGCTGCAACAAAGCGATCTCGCGTTGCTCATGGGATATCTTCTGCTGATTGCCTTTCTGGTCGTCTTTTCGAATCTGTTTGCCGACGTCGTCTACGCGTGGCTCGATCCGCGCGTGAAGTACGACTAAAGGGTACTGATGGCAGCGCCAAGCCTTCCTTTACCCGGCAACACCGTCATCGAAGAGGAGCTTCGTTTCTCGAAGGTCACGTTCTGGACGCGGCTGCGCCGGCATAAGCTCGCCGTCGCCGGCCTAGCCGTCCTCGCATTGATGATCTTTGCGGCGATCTTTGCCAAACAGCTTGCGCCTTTCGATCCAAACGCGATCGACAACGTCCACTGGCAGGGGACGCCGCTTCCTCCGTGCTTCCAAGACAGCACGCTGTGCGGCGGCCATCTGCTGGGCACCGACGAGGTCGGGCGAGACTTGCTCTCGCGCCTGCTCTTCGGCGCGCGAATCTCGCTGACCGTCGGTCTCTTTGCGGTGATCATGGAAGTGCTGATCGGCACGACGCTCGGCGCTATCGCCGGCTACTACGGCGGCTTGGTCGATTCCGCGATCATGCGCGTTACCGACGTCTTCCTCTCGATTCCATTGCTTCCGCTGTTGCTCGTTCTCACCGCGATCGTTGCGGCGAGCTCGACCAAGGCTGCGCTGAGCTTCGGGGTGATCGTCATCATCATCGGCGCTCTGTCGTGGCCGACGGTCGCGCGCCTCGTGCGCGCTTCATTTTTGAGTCTGCGCGAGCGCGAGTTCGCCGAAGCAGCGCGCGCGGTCGGCAACAGTGACCGCCGCATCATCTTCCGTCACCTTCTGCCGAATGCGATAGCGCCGATCGTCGTCCAGGCCACGCTCGACATCGCCAACGTCATCATCGTCGAATCGACGCTCTCGTTTCTCGGCTTCGGCATTCAGCCCCCGACCGCGTCTTGGGGCAACATGCTCGCGAACGCGCAGAGTAATCTCTCGATCGCGTGGTGGGCTGCGGTCTTTCCAGGCCTATGCATTCTGGTGACCGTGCTGGCGATCAACTATATCGGCGACGGCCTACGCGACGCGCTCGACCCGAACATGGGGTAAGAGCCGCCGCTTTGGCGGCGGCATTCCTCGGCGCGGCGTGCTCGCCGCAAGCCGGTCTGCAATTCGGGGTGCCCCCTTCAACGACGTCGCGACAAATCCAAGAATCCGGCAGGGGAGACTTCGTCGAAAAAATTCTTTATAGTTTTCCGTTGAGTCCGAAAAAGAAAAACCCGATCTTTCCGAGCAGCGCGCTGTTTGCAAGGTTCGGAAGTTTTTTTGGCGCGACGTCGGATACCGCGGGCTTCGGAGGCGGTACGGGCGCGATCTTCGAGCTGACCGACAAGTTGAAGCTTGAGACCGCTGCGCGGTTCCGCGGAAAGGCCGGCGGGGCGTATCCGTCGGGGCTCGTCGGTGACGCATCCGGCTCGCTCTACGGCACGACTCGCCAGGGCGGGGACAAGTTCTGTTTACCGCGGCTTGGATGCGGGACCGTCTTCAAACTAACTCGCTCGCGTTCGTCGTACGTGAGAAGCGTTCTGTATCGCTTCACCGGGGGCACAGACGGCATCGGGCCCTCCGGCGGGCTGGCAATCGGCGCGAACGGCGACCTGTACGGCACGACGGTCGCCGGCGGCATGACGGACTGCGCCAGCTTAGGTTGCGGAACGGTTTTTCGACTGCGGCCGGTAAGAGAACATTACCGCGAGCACATCCTGTATCGCTTCAGGGGCGACTTGGACGGGAGCGAACCTGTTAGCGGAGTCATCGCCGACTCCAACGGTAATCTCTTTGGCGTGACGGCCGCCGGCGGCGACTGTGCGGATTCGGGCGTTGGCTGCGGGACGGTTTATGAACTAACGCGCCGAGGGAGAACGTACAGTGAGGTGGTCCTCTACCGGTTCGCCGGCACCGCAAAGCGGGATGGAGCGTTTCCGGCGTCGCCGCTCGTCCTAAGCTCGGACGGAACGCTGTACGGCACAACGCGCGGCGGCGGGATAAAGATCTGTCTGCAAGGCTGCGGCACCGTGTTCAAGCTCGTGCCCTCTAGAAAGTCGTACAAAGAGAGCGTTTTAGCATACTTCGGACCGGCACCCCACAAAGTAGCGCGACAACCCTCCGGACTGCTTTTGAGCGATGGCGAGCTCTACGGAACTACCGAGCTAGGCGGCGGGCAAACCGACTATTATTTTCCGGACGGATTCGGTACCGCGTTTAAAATAAACGCGTTCACCGGTAAGGTGACGATCCTGCACGATTTTAGCGGGCCGCCCGACGGTGCCGACCCGACGGGCGGCCTTACCATCGGGCCCGACGGGTCACTTTACGGTGTGACTTCGCGCGGCGGCAACGGGGACTGCGTGTTTTACACCGGATGCGGGACGATTTACAGGCTGTCGCCCCCAAGGCCAGCGGGGCCCGGCGCCGCGCAGGCGGAACCGCACTAGGCCTCCCGTGCGCAAGTGGCGGAATTGGTAGACGCACTAGCTTGAGGGGCTAGCGGGAGCAATCTCGTGCTGGTTCGAGTCCAGTCTTGCGCACCAGATTTCAATTTTCTCGGACGAAGATGCCAGATTATTGCTTGGTGGGCTGCCATAGCTCGATTTTCGTGCCGTCCGGATCGAGAATCCAGGCGAACTTGCCGTTGGGATCTTCCTCACGCTTAAGAGTCGTGACGCCCTTCGCATTCAAACGCGTGAGAAACGCGTCGAGGTCATCTACGGCGAAGTCGAGCATGAAGTCGCGGTGCGAGGGCGCGAGATAGCTCTCCCCTGCCGGGAAGGCGTTCCAAACCACCATCGACGGATGACCTGGCGCGTCGTAGCGGAATGTAGCGCCGCCCCACGGCTGCAGCGTGATGCCCAATACGTCCCGGTACCAAGCCGCGAGGGCCTCAGGGTTCTTGCTGACGACGAAAACGCCGCCGATTCCGGTGATCCGGCCGGGCGGGTCGGCGGCTACCACTGGTCTGTCCGTCCACATGAAAATCGATGCCAAGAGGGCGCCAACAAAGACCCAAATTCGCACATTATTCCTCGTTCTTTTGTCGCCCTGGCGTCATCCTTCGATTTCCGACGGAGTTAAAACCGTGGGGTCTACTGACGTCGATAACTGCGATTAGCCAAGGGTACCGCTTGAAAAGAAGTTGACCCTGGTTATCATTGTCTGCGCTAGCCGTGGCTCGGAGGGTACTATGCAGGAGGTGATGTCGTTGTCGGTATTCGGCAGTCCAGGTCAGGGCTGGATTCAGCTTAGCGAACTCGCCATCGCATTCAACTTGTCCGCGTTAATCGGACTAGAACGCGACTATCGGCGGTACGAGCACGAGTAACACACAATAAGGCGCTTGCCCCCTCGCTCGTCCGGACGTCTTACGCCATTTGAAGCCGGGGGTTTGTGCCCCGAAGCCTGAAACAGAACTCCGCCCCCAGACGTAGAGCAAGGCAGCTATGGAATTCCTACCATGTCGTTGACCCGATTCGCGATTAACCGCCCGGTGATCACCGCGATGGTTTTCATCGCGCTGGCCATTTTTGGGACCGTCGCCTTTTTCAAGATCGGCCGCAGCGCGAACCCGCCGGGAACGGACTTTCCGGTGGTCGTCGTCTACGCGAGCTACCCCGGCACGTCTCCTCAAGAGATGGAGCGTCTAATCGTCAAGCCGATCGAAGATCAGCTGGCCGATCTTGACAACCTCGACCAGCTCAGCGCGACCGCTCAGGAAGGCGTCGCGACGATCGTCGTCCAGTTCAAGCTCGGAACGAATCTCGATATCGCGGCGATCAACGTGCAGAGCGGGGTCGACACCGCGCGCGTCTACCTGCCGGCGGATCTCGATCCGCCGAGCGTTTACAAGAACGGCGCCTCGCAGCCGCTCCTCGACGTGGCCGTTAGCTCAAACTCGCTTTCGTCGACACAGCTTGCCGATATGGTCAACAACCGGCTCGAGCCGGTCTTGAAGGCGATTCCTAACGTCCAGGCCGTCTCGATCTACGGCGCGAGCGACCGGGAGTTCCACGTTGAGCCGATCCCAGAACGTCTGATCGGCGCGAACGCGACGCTGAGCGACGTCTTTAACGCCGTTGCAATAAACAACGCCAACCTCCCGGGCGGCATACTCCGGCAGCCGACTCAAGAGACGAGCGTTTCGGTGCATGCCGAAATCAACACGGCGCAGGACCTGCTCGGGATCCCGCTCATGGTGCCCGGCAGCACTAACAAGAACATGAAGGTCGGCGACGTCGCCTATGCTTTCGACAGTCACGTCGAACCGACGTCGATCTCTCACTATAACGGCCAGCCTCGCATCTACGTCGAGATCGATCGCAACATCAACGCCGACGAGATAACGTCAACCAAGATCGTGCGCGAGCGGCTCAAGGAGATTGCCAAGCAATTTCCCGCCCTGACGTTTAGTGAAATCGACGCGCCGGCGGACGAAACGCAGAAATCGCTCAACGGCGTCTGGCAGTCGCTGATCGAGGGCATCGTGCTGACGATGCTCGTGATGCTGCTCTTCCTGCACGCCTGGCGGAACGCGGTCGTCATCATGATCGCGATCCCCAGCTCGATTCTGTCGACCTTCGTCTTGATGAAAACGTTTGGGTTCCATCTCGACACGATGTCATTGATGGGCCTCTCCCTGATCATCGGAATCTTGGTCGACGATTCGATTGTGGTTCTCGAGAACATCACGCGCCACCGAGACCAGGGTGAAGAACCGATCGATGCGGCGGTCAACGGCCGCAGCGAGATCGGCGGTGCGGCGGTCGCGATCACCATGGTCGACGTGGTCGTCTTTTTACCGATCGCGTTTTTACCGGGCATCGTGGGCGCCTATCTGCGAGAGTTCGGCGCGGTGATCGTTATTGCGACGCTCTTCTCACTGCTCGTCTCCTTCACGTTGACGCCGCTGCTCGCGGCAAGATGGAGCGTGTTGAAGCGCTCGAAGGAGCAGCCGGCGTGGATGAAAACGCTCGGATCGCTGAAGGTGACGTTGGCGCTCTCCGCCGCCGGGGCGGTAGCGTTTTTCATCCCATGGCCGATCGCCGAGCTTCGCCAGATTCTGCCGATCATGATCGCTGCGGTACTGCTCTTAAACTTCTTCGTGCTGCGTTACGAACGGATCCTGACCTGGTATCGCACCAGAGCCTTGCCGTATGCCCTGCAGCACGGCCTGTTCGTCGTTTTTGCGTGCACGGTTCTCGTGCTCAATGCCTTGACGCTCGCAATGGGCGCCGGAACGACGACCATCGGGCTGAACGTGTTCATCCTCGCACTCGCAGCGGTCTGGCACGTAATCGGTTGGATTCTGCGGCGGAGCATGTCGGAAAAGAGCATCGCGTACCGCTGGTCGCAGCCGCCCAACGGCCATCGAGGCTTCGCGGCGTTTCGGCGCCACGCGGTAGATTTTTTCGCAAACGTTCCGCGCGCGATCGCGCGCTGGTTCTACGCGACCGGGCGCGGGCGCCGTCTCACGGTGGCGACATTCGCGCTTCCCATCGCCCTGGCGATCGTGCTGCCTCTGCTTGGTCCGATCGACTTCGATTTCGTTCCGCAGGTGCAGACCGGCGAGATCGACATGACCGTCACCTACCCGCCGGGCACTCCGCTGCAGGTTACCGCGAAGTACGTGACCGCACTCGAAGACGGAATCATGAAAATTGACGGGATCAAGTCGGTGAGCTCGACGGTCGGGCGCAAACCTCAAGGATGGACCTCGGCGATCGGCGATAACTACGCGCGGCTCAACGCGGAGACGCTTCCGGAGCGGCGGCACGATACGTACAAGATCGTGGACGAAGTCCGCAAACTTAGCTATTTAGTGCCGGGCGGGGACTTCCAGGTCGCAGGCGATACCGGAGGCGGCTCCGGATCCCCAATCTTTTACTCGCTTTCGGGTCCCGAGGGTGAGATTTCGCCGGCGGCCGAGAAAATCGCGCAGTTCTTGCGGAACACGCCCGGC
>JBAUMX010000060.1:0-1892 GCA_049578945.1 Candidatus Cybelea sp.
GGAATCAATCATCTTGTGCATCCGGACGTTTACGTACGGTTAGTTCCGCCGTCGCTTCCGGCCCCCGCTCTGCTCGTCCAAATCAGTGGTATATGTGAGATACTCGGCGGGATCGGCGTGTTGGTCCCCAACGCTCGACGATTCAGTGGCGTGGGACTCATCGCCCTTCTGCTCGCCGTCTTTCCGGCAAACGTGCACATGGCGCAGCACCCCGAGTTGTATGCGGATATCGCTTCTGCGGCCGTATTTTACATTCGGCTTCCGCTTCAGTTCGTTCTGATCGCCTGGGTTTGGTGGATCTGCATACTGTAGGTGTGACACTCCCCGGCGAGCAATATTTTAGAGGAATGAACCGCAGCAATCGGAAAGACAATGCTGTGCATAGACGCACGACGCGTGATCGTACAGCCTTATAACCCCCGCTGCAAGTCCGTGCCGGCGGCTTTCGCGTACCGCTCATGTGATTTCTCCGTATACTAAGCAGAACTACGTCTCCCACGTTCAATATGGAACGGCGAGCGTATTGCGCTTCGCCGAAGATATGTTACATTTGCCCCAGCTCTCGGCGTCGGACACGCGCGCGACGTCTCCAGCCGGCGACTGCTTCGATTTCTCGCAGAAGCCTCGCAAATTCGTCGCGATTCAGTCGCCGCAAGACGAGTTGGTTTTCCTCAAGCAGCCCAGCGACCCGTGAATTCCGGACGAGCAATAGCTACGCCAACCGCGCCCAAACTACATACGAGGTTGCATACGTCGAAGGCGAAGGGGGCTGACCGACTGCCCGGCCGCCCACAGGGGGGCGATGTTCTCAGGCAGTGAGCGCTTGGGTTCGCCGCCATTGGTGTAGTTCCAGAAGGCCACGGCGTGGAAACGGGCGATATTGCCGGCCACGACGGCATTGAGCCGGCGCGTCGTTCCGTTAATGAACGGCTGCATCGCAAACATTAGGTTTCCAGGACGGTGGTCGTCTTCCAGGATCGTAGTTCGCACGACCGTTACTGCGGAGCCCGAAACGCTAACCCGATAGATTGCGGTCCTGTTGCCGTGGTAGGCCTGGTCGGTGGCAGCGATGTACGAGCCGTCCCACTGAACGCTTCCGGGATCGCGATTGTCGAGTCCGGTGAGCGCCGTAAAACTGCTGCTGCCCGTCGGCATCTCGACGAAGGTCGGCTCGCCCGAGGTAGTCAGGCCTTGGACGAAGAGGTTGCCACCCGGATCGTAGCCTGGCGGGAACGCATCGTTGAGGTTCGGGTCGGTGTAGTTGGTTTGCGTGCCGCTCAAACCCCCTGAGTAGATGACCACGCCGCCAGCGGCGCTACCGCCGAAGCCGGCAAGGTTTGAGACCGCGACGTTGCCCGTTGTGGGGTCGACCGAACAGCCGCTCGGCGAGCCGTAGGAATCGGGCGCGGTCGCAATCGGCGACGTCCCGCCGTGCGCGAACTCGTACACCGTGTTCGTACCGGCGTCGACGACATAAACGTTGCCGCTTCGGTCGATGCACTGGCCGTATGGGAAACCGAACCCAGTGATTTGGCCGAACATACGGCCCTGTCTCGCCCGATAGTTATAGATGTCGACGGTGCCGCTAGCAATGTCGGAGACGTACAGCAGATACTGCCTTCGTGGGGTGTCGGGTAAGATCCAGGATTTGCGGTGATTCGGACGGTACGCCGGAAAATTGCGCACCGGCGAAGTCAGTGCGATAATACGCGCCAGTCCCGCACTATCTAGTCGCGGCCGCGACGCCGCCGAAACGGTGCCGCCAAAGGACTGCGAGCCAGCCGAGTTGCAGGCCACGAGAAAAGCACCGGCGAGCGCGCCGCATGCGAAACGAGCAAGTTGTGAAGGGGTCATGTGTAACACTCCTTGAGAGATAACGCCAAATACCATGG
>JBAUMX010000061.1:0-4284 GCA_049578945.1 Candidatus Cybelea sp.
GACCGTGCTGCGCGACGCGGTCAACGACGCCGAGAGCGAGTTGTGCGTTATCTGCGAGCGTGCCGCGCTTGCGAGGTTGAGGGCCGGCTGCAGCGCGCCGCTCGGTATTTACGCCAGCCTCGAAGACGGTACGATGGTCGTCGAAGGCGCCTTCGCGGCGCCGACGGGCGCCTTGACGCGCGCACGCCTCGAGCGCGAAATTTCGACGCCGGCGCAGGCCGAGACGCTCGGCACCGAGTTGGCCGATCGTTTGAGGGCATCGAATCCGAAGCCGATGGGAGCCGCGCGCTGATCGTCATGCGTCCGCGGCGTCTGCGCCGCAACGAGGTCGTACGGGCCCTCGTTCGCGAGCATCGCGTCGCGATCGACCAACTCGTGCAGCCGCTCTTCGTCGCCGAACGCGCCGCCGATGCAGGCCCAATCGACGCGATGCCCGGCATTGCCCGCTACGAGCTCGAAGGCGCGGTGGCCGAAGCTCGCGAGCTCTTCTCCCTGGGCATCAAAAGCATTCTGCTCTTCGGGATCCCCGCTCGTAAGGACGATCGCGCATCGAGTGCCCACGATCCGGGCGGAATCGTTCAACGCGCGATCGGCGCCATCAAAGCGGCGCTACCGGAGATGCTCGTAATGGCCGATCTCTGCTGCTGCGAGTATACGGCGCACGGGCACTGCGGACTCTTGGACGCGCGCGGTGAGGTAGAGAACGATGCGACGGTCGAACTGCTCTGCGCGATCGCAACGACGTATGCGCAGGCCGGCGTCGACGTCGTTGCGCCGTCGGACATGATGGACGGACGCGTCGGTGCTATTCGTGAGGCGCTCGACGGCGCCGGCGCGAAAGAGGTTGCGATCATGGCCTACAGCGCGAAATACGCCTCCGCGTTTTACGGTCCGTTTCGCGAAGCCGCTGGATCGGCGCCCGCCTTTGGCGATCGCCGGGGCTATCAGATGGACCCGCCCAACGCACGCGAAGCGCTGCGCGAGATTGCGCTCGACCTGGCGCAAGGCGCCGACATCGTCATGATCAAGCCGGGTCTTCCGTATCTCGACGTTCTGCGCGCGGCGCGGGAGCGCTTCGACGCACCGCTGGCGGTTTACAACGTGAGCGGCGAGTACGCGATGGTTTGCGCGGCCGTGGCGCGCGGCTGGCTCGACGCCGAGCGCACGGTCGACGAGATCCTCACGTCGTTCGTGCGAGCGGGCGCCGACATCGTGATCACCTATTTCGCCAAGGAATACGCCAAGCGTCATGGATAGCACGGCAATCGTGCTGCTTGCCGGCGGCGAGGCGCGACGATTTCCCGGGAAACTCGAGTTCGAGGTCGATGGCTGCCCAATGCTCGCACGCTGCTACGATCGCGTGCGCGCC
The DNA here is from genome assembly GCA_049578945.1 of Candidatus Cybelea sp. Taxonomy (GTDB): domain Bacteria; phylum Vulcanimicrobiota; class Vulcanimicrobiia; order Vulcanimicrobiales; family Vulcanimicrobiaceae; genus Cybelea. The sequence goes on from JBAUMX010000061.1 coordinate 1,370, forward strand.
GCGGGATGGCCGGTCTATATCGCGGCCAAAGGCTCGTTTTCGGGCGCACTCGACGCGTTGCTCGACGCTCCCGTGTTGATAGACCGCCGGCCCGGTAAGGGACCGTTGAGCGCCTTCCTATCGGCCTGCGCTTTGATCCGAGCCGAGCGCATCTTCGCGGTCGCCGCCGATCAACCGCGTCTCGAGACCAGCGTTCTGACACAGCTTGCGGCAGCGTGGGAACCCGGCGACGAAGCGGTCGTTCCAGCGCACGCCGGCGGCATCGAACCGCTTGTCGCGCTCTACGCGCGCCGCGCACTCCTGCACGCGGGTTTCGAATTGCGCAGGAGCGGCCGATGCGGTATGCGTGACGCTATCGATCGTCTCGCGACCCGCTACCTCCGGTTCGAGGCGCGCTGCTTTCAGAACGTCAACCGCATCGAGGACCTAGAGAGGATCCCATTGGACGCATGAAACTCGAACGCTCGATCGCTGCATTCGCTCGCGCTCGGCGCGTCATTGCCGGCGGCGTCAACTCACCGGTTCGCGCGCTCGGAGCGGTCGGTCTCTCGCCGGTCTTCATGAAAAGCGGCGCGGGTGCGACGATCCATGACCTCGACGACCACGAATATATCGACTACGTGATGTCGTGGGGCGCGCTGCTTCTCGGGCACGCGCACCCGGCGGTAATGCGCGCGGTTGCCAACGCGATGACGCGCGGAACGTCCTTCGGTACCCCGACCGAGATCGAGAGCGAGCTCGCCGAGCTGATCGTCGCGATGATGCCGTCGATTGAGCGTCTGCGCTTCGTTTCGAGCGGCACCGAAGCAACGATGGCTTCAATTCGGCTGGCGCGGGGCTTCACGAATCGCGCGAAAATCGTGAAATTTGCCGGCTGCTATCACGGCCACGGCGACTCGTTCTTGATCGCTGCGGGCTCCGGTGCGCTCACGCACGGCATACCCGATTCGCCGGGCGTCACCGAAGGGACGGCGCGCGATACCCTGCTTTTGCCGTTCAACGACGCGGCAGCTGCCGAGCATGCTTTCGAAAAGCACCCCGATTCGATCGCTGCCGTCATCGTCGAGCCGTATCCGGGCAACATGGGACTCGTGCTGCCGCAACGTGGTTATCTACAACGCCTGCGCGAGCTCTGCACGAGTCACGGTGCGCTGCTGATATTCGACGAAGTGATGAGCGGTTTTCGCGTTGCTCGCGGGGGCGCGCAAGCGCGCGAGGGTGTCGTGCCGGACATGACGACGCTCGGTAAGATCATCGGCGGCGGACTTCCGGTCGGCGCGTTCGGAGGGCGCGCCGACGTGATGGCTGCGCTTTCGCCTGACGGACCCGTCTACCAAGCGGGAACTCTGTCGGGCAACCCGCTCGCAGTCTCAGCCGGGCTTGCAACGCTGCAGATCATCGCTTCGGACGCGACGCTGTACGATCGCCTCGAACACACCACCGGGCGACTCGTTGCGGGTTTGCAGGAAGTGCTGCGCAGCCACGGCGTCGGACACTATTGCACCCAAGCCGGCGCGATGTTCTGCGTTTTCTTCACGCCCCATGCGGTCAAGGATCTGGAAGGCGCCCGAAAATCCGATCGTGCCCTCTTCGCGAAGTACTTCGGGGCAATGCTCGATCGCGGCGTCTATCTCGCGCCCTCGCAGTTCGAAGCGAACTTCCTCTCGGCTGCCCATACCTCGCGCGAGATCGAGCGTACACTAGCGGCGGCCGACGCATCGCTGACCGCGCTGCTGGCGAGCGTATGATAGATCCCAAAGTGGACGTACGGCGTCTGGAGCCGGCCGAGCCGCTCGGCGAGGTCTCGATCCCGCGGCTCTATGCGTATCACCGGGCGCTACGACAGGCGCATGCCGGGGGCAAGCGAACGATCACTTCGCTCGGACTCGCCGCGCTGCTCGGCCATACGATCGCCAGCACCCAGATCCGAAAGGACCTCTGCGCGCTCGGTCCGCTGGGGCGCCGTGGCCAGGGGTATGCGATCGATCCGCTTGTCGAGCAGCTCGCCTCGGTCTTAGGATTAGAGCATGACTGGCGGATCGCGATCGGCGGCTTCGGATATCTCGGCCGCGCTTTTGCGGCCTTCATCACCGCGCGCGAGAAACGCTTCAACGTCGCGGCCATCTTCCACCGCTCGCCGGCCGTCGTCGGCCGGTCCTGGCAAGGGATCGAAGTGCACGACGCCGAGCGGATGCAGTCCGTGCTCGCAAAAGCGGGTTGCAACATCGCCGTGATCGCGGTTCCGGCCAAAGCTGCGCAAGAGAGCGCCCAACGCGTTGCCGACGTCGGCATCCGCGCAATTCTTAACTTCGCGCCGAGCCCGCTGCTCTTGCACGGCCACGGACTGGTACGCAATATCGACCTCGCCGGCGAGATGGCGATCTTGACCCATCGGCTGAGTTTGGAGTAGCGCGAATGCCGATCGCTTGCATCGGGCTCTCGCACCGAACCGCTCCGGTCGAAGTACGCGAGCGCCATGCTTTCCCGCCCTCGCGGATGGCCGAAGCGCTGGTGGCGCTGCGCGATTATGAAGCGGTACGCGAGGCCGTGATGCTGCAAACCTGCGGGCGCTTGGAGATCTACGCCGAGCTCGACGAGTACGAAACCGGGGTCGCGCAGATCAAATCGTTTCTCGCGAACTTCCGCCACGGCGCGATCGGTTACGACATCGAGTCCTATCTGTACACGCAGCTTGGGCATCAAGCAGTAGAGCATTTGTTTCGGGTCTGCACCGGCCTCGACTCAATGCTGATCGGCGAGGCAGAGATTCTCGGTCAAGTCAAGGATGCGTACGTCGCCGCGACGCGCGCGAAATCGATCGGCCGCACGCTGCACCGTCTCTTTCGAGAAGCGCTTGCGGCCGGCAAGACGGCGCGCGCGCAGACCGGCATTGGCGGCGAGTCGGTCTCGATGGC
>JBAUMX010000062.1:0-2883 GCA_049578945.1 Candidatus Cybelea sp.
ACTTCACCTGGATCACACCGGTCGGTGACGACTCCGATCACACCGACTTCGGCGGCGGCTACGGTCCGTCGTGGGTCTCGGCACTCGTCAATACCGTCGGGAAGAGCAAGTTCTGGGACTCGACCGCGATCTTCGTGCAGTGGGACGATTGGGGCGGTCTCTACGATCCGGTTCCACCGCCCTTCAAAGGCCCCGACAGCCTGGGTTTCCGCGTGCCGCTGCTCGTCATCTCGCCTTATGCGCGCAAAGACCACGTCTCGCACGTGCAGTATGAGACCGCAAGCGTGCTGCGATTCGCCGAGGACCTGTTCGGTCTCGCCCAGCTCGCCGCGGCCGATAAGCGCGCGACCTCACCCGCGAAAGATCGCTTTGACTTCTCGCAGAAGCCGCGACCGTTCGTCAAGATCGCCGCGCCGCATCCGCCGCGATTCTTCATGCAACAGTTCGCCGACGATTACTTTGCGCCCGACTACGAGTAGCGCGCTACTAGCGCTCGCAATATTCGCAAGCAGCTGCGCAGCGCTGCCCTTCGACTACGCTCAGGGTGACAGGGAAGTGGGAGTTCCGTACATGGGCAGCGCAGCCGCGCTGCACGCGCTCGATGCGACGGGCGCCGGGAAGATCGCGCACGTGGTTTACATTATACAAGAGAACCGCAGCTTCGATAATCTCTTTCAGGGGTATCCGGGCGCCGACACCGTTTCGAGCGGAAAGAACTCGCTTGGCGAGACGATCCCGCTGCAACCGGTAAGCCTTGCAACCGATTACGAGATCGACCATGACGCCCAGTCAATGTTCGACGCCTGCAACGGAACGGGCAAACTGCCGGGCACGCATTGCCGGATGGATGGATTCAACCTCGAGCATTCGTTTGGCGGGCCGCTGAAGCCCGAATACGTCTACGTGCCGCACCGGGAATCGAAGCCGTACTTCGACATGGCGCACCAATGGGTTCTAGCCGATCGAATGTTCCAGTCGCAGCTCGACGAGAGTTTTGTCGCGCATCAATACGTGATCGCAGCCCAAGCGGATTCGAGCGTCAACCTGCCGCCGCTGCTCTGGGGCTGCGGCCGTTCGAAGATCAATACGGTTACGACGCTCACGCAAGAGCGCACGCTGGGCCGCAGGATCGACCCATGCTTCGACTACCAAACCTTAGGTGACGAGCTCGATGCTGCGAGACTCTCGTGGCGATTTTACGCAAGCGCCGTCGGCAGCGTTTCGAGCGGCGATGCGGCAGCGTGGTCGGGCTACCAAGCCGTCAAGCACATTCGCTACGGTCCGGATTGGAAGAACGTCATCTCGCCGAACTGGAAGTTCATCACCGACGTGCGACGCGGACACCTCGCCAACTTCACCTGGGTCACGCCGGTCTGCGAGGACTCCGATCACGTCAACTGCGGCGGCGGCTACGGCCCTTCGTGGGTCGCGGCGCTCGTCAATACCGTGGGAAAGAGCAGGTTCTGGAACTCGACCGCGATCTTCGTGCAGTGGGACGACTGGGGCGGCCTTTACGACCACGTTCCGCCGGCGTACAAGGATTTCGACGGGCTCGGGTTTAGAATACCGTTGCTGGTAATCTCGCCCTACGCGAAGCAGAACTACGTCTCGCACGTTCACTACGAAACCGCGAGCGTTTTGCGTTTCTCCGAAGATCTCTTCGGTCTTGGCCACTTAGCGGCCGCAGATACGCGCGCGAACTCGCCCGGCCTAGATTGCTTCGATTTTTCGCAACAACCGCGACCATTCGTGAAGATCGCGGCGCCGCGCGCTCCCAAGTTCTTCATGCGCCCGCTGCCCAAGGATTACTTTGCGCCCGATTACGAGTAGCGCGCTGTTTGCGCTTACTATTCTCGCGAGCGGCTGCACGATGCGCTTGCCCTTCGACTCCGCTCAGGGTGACATGGGGAGCGCTCGGGCCGACACGTCGGTGCTGCCGTATATGCAGAGCAGCATGGCGCTGCGGGCGCTCGACCAAACCGGCGCGGGCAAGATCAAGCACGTCGTCTTCATCGTGCAAGAGAACCGCAGCTTCGACAACATGTTCGAAGGTTACCCCGGGGCCGACACCGTCTCGAGCGGCAAAAACTCGAAGGGGCAGACGATCGCGCTGCAGGCGGCATCGCTTTCCCAACAGTACGTCATCGATCACTCGGCCGAAGCGATGTTCGCGGCCTGTGACGGAACGGGCAATCTGCCGGGAACGGATTGCCGGATGGACGGATTCAATAAGGAAGCGGGTTTCGGCGGTCCGCATAACCGCGAATACGTTTACGTTCCGCGCAGCGAGTCGAGACCGTACTGGGATATGGCCCACGAGTGGGTGCTCGCAGACAAGATGTTTCAGTCGCAGCTCGACGAGAGTTTCGTCGCGCATCAATACGTCATCGCGGCGCAGGCGGCAGATACCGTGAATCTGCCGACCGGCGCGTGGACCTGTGGCGGCGGAAAGGCCGATACGATTCGAACTATTACCAAAGAACGCAAGACCGACGGTCCGAAGACGGCGCCGTGCTTCGACTACATGACACTCGGCGACGAGCTCGACAAAGCCAAGCTCTCATGGCGGTTCTACGCCAGCACGTACGGAAGCGGGTCGAGCGGCGAGGGCGCGGAGTGGTCGAGCTATCAGTCGGTCAAACACGTTCGCTACGGCCCCGACTGGAAGAACGTCATCTCACCGAACTGGAAGTTTATGAGCGACGTGCGGGCCGGCAAGCTCGCCAACTTTTCCTGGATCACGCCGGTCTGCGATGATTCCGATCATGTTGCCTGTCTCAACGGGGGCTACGGACCGTCGTGGGTTGCGGATCTTGTCGACAGCGTCGGTGAGAGCAAGTTCTGGAACTCGACGGCAATCTTCGTGATGTGGGACGATTGGGG
>JBAUMX010000063.1:0-8111 GCA_049578945.1 Candidatus Cybelea sp.
CGCACAGCTCGCTAAAACGGTCGCCCAGGTCGATTCCGATTGAGCGAGACGTTGCCGGCGTTTTATCTCGTTTGAGGTTCATGCTATGCTTGGTCATGAGGGTCGGTCTCCTTTCATTGCACCTCGAGTGCGTCACGGATACTGCGTTTTCAGAAGTCCGTTTTGGGGACCGGCCTTCTCATCTCATCTAGTGGCGTAGCGAAGCCCCGCAGCCGCGCAGCACGGCGCCGATCGCAACGCGCATTGCGCCTCGCAGCCTAGCTCGCAGCGCCTCGCAGTGCTCGCAGCTTGGATCGCGGCGCTTAACGCGTCGCTGTCTTGATCGCGGCAGCCTCGATCACAGCGCTACAATCACGCCGACTCAGCAGCTCAGCGGAGGGGGGTCCGTTTTGGTCTCGCCAACTCCCATCGTTACGGTTCCCTCTTCGAGCGGCTGCCGCATCACTTCGATCGAGCTGCGCGTGAACTCGGGCAACTCGTCGAGAAAGAGCACGCCGTGATGCGCCAGCGATATCTCTCCCGGTTTGACGAGCGCGCCGCCGCCGACCAGCGCCGTCTGGCTGATCGTGTGGTGGGGAAATCGAAAGGGTCGCGCCCGCACGATTCCGGCGCGCCCCACGAGCAGGCCGGCGACGCTGTAAATCTTCGTGACTTCGAGCGCTTCGTGAAGCGACATCGCCGGAAGAATCGAGGGCAGGCGTCGTGCGAGCATCGTTTTGCCGCAACCCGGCGGTCCAACCAGCAGAAGATTGTGACCGCCGGCGGCTGCGATCTCGAGCGCCCGCTTTGCGGCAAGCTGACCGCGTACGTCGGCTAAGTCGCCGTGCACGAGCTCGTCGGCGAGCTCGAGTACCGGCGCAGCGGTACGGCGTCGCCACTTCGCACCTTGGCCGCCGAGTACGGCAACCGCCGAGCGTAGCGAATCGACCGCATAGAGCTCGACGCCGGTGACGAGCGCCGCTTCGTCCGCGTTCGGCGCGGGAACGATCAGTTTCGCAAAGCCGGCGTTGCGCGCGCCGAGCACCATCGGCAGTATTCCGCTGACCGGCTGAAGTTTGCCGTCCAGCGCAAGCTCGCCCAGCGCGATGAACTCGTTGAGTGCCGCGCGATCGACCTGCTCGTCGATTCCCATCAACGCGAGTGCGATTGCAAGATCGAAGCCTGGTCCCGCTTTTCGAACGTCAGCCGGCGAGAGGTTTACCAAAAGCCGTCCGGCCGGATAGCTGAAGCCCGAGTTGAAGATTGCCGCACGCGCTCGCGGGCTTCACCTAATGCCCGGTCGGGAAGCCCGATGATCGCGAAGACGGGCGAGCCGGCGGCGCTGTCGGCTTCGACGCGGACGACATAACCCTCGATGCCGAGCATCGCGGCCGAAAAGGCAAGGGAGAGCATCTGCGCTCCTCTGCGCGCAGCAGGGAGAACGTCTAGGGAGTAGGCGCCGCTGTGCGGGCCAAGGAATGACGCTCGCAATGGCTCCTGAGTGGTTGAGCGCGCTGGCCGAGACCGGAACGTTCGTCATCATAATGGGTAGCGTTATTGCGGCGCTGATTCAACTCCGTCACATTCGTGCCGGCAATCAGTTGCAGGCGCTCCTCTCGCTCGAGCATGACTTTCGCGCGCCCGAGCTGCAGTCGGCCCTGCGCTATATTCAAGAACGGCTCCCGCAACGGCTCGGCGATCCCATTTACCGGCGCGAGCTCGAAACGATCGGATTCGTCGATCCGGGCGCGCATCCGGAGATGATCGCGTGCAACTGGCTCAACGAGATGGGGACGCTCGTCAAGCATGGCCTGGTTTCGGAAGGAACCTTCATGGATTTGTTCGGGCGCTTGATCGTCCACTGCTGGAGACAACTTGCACCGGCGATCGCAATAATGCGTCGCACTCGCGGCGACGTGCAGTATCACGATTTCGAGTTTTTGGCGATGCGCGCGGCGGACTGGCTAAAGCGGAATCCGGCGGGGATGTTCCCGCAGCGCTTAACCCGTAAGCCGTTACCCGACCCATGGCGCGAGGTCGACCGCCAAGAGCCGGGCCCGAGCTAGCGTGGTGCTCGCCCCGGCGCCCGGCGCGATCTCAACGGGGGCGGTTCTCCACAGATTGCACAAGATAATGTCACAGGCTGTGGACAGCGCCCAAACAGGCCCGGCACTTTGGGGCGCCCAAACCCTGCCGGCTATGGCGATCTGCCGGAGGTGAACGATTTGAATAAAGGGCTCGCTCGCACTGCTTCGCTGCTACTGGGAGCTGGTTTACTTGCCGCATGCTCGCATGGAACGTCGCAATCGAATGCCTCTCCGGCGTCGAGCGCGCAAACCGCGGCACGTAAGACGATCGGCGTATCGATTCAAAACCGCGAGGCGCAGTTCTATCAGGACATGGAATCGGGCATGCGCGACCAGGCGGCGAAATACGGCTACGCGCTGATCGTGGTGGATGCCAGCCGCGACAACGCCAAACAGCAGAGCCAGGTCGAAGACTTCATTTCAAAGCACGTCGACGCGATCGTTCTCACACCCTACGACTCGCAGGCGATCGGCAGCGCGATCGAAGAGGCGAACTCCGCCAAAATACCGGTCTTTACCGCCGACATCGCGAGCACCAGCCGCGAAGGTCACGTCGTTACCCACGTAGCCAGCGATAACGTGCAGGGCGGTTTCCAAGCCGGAAAATTAATTTGTCAGGCCGTCGGCAAGACCGGCAGCATCGCGATCGTGGACGAGCCCGAAGTAACCAGCGTGCAGGATCGCGTTAAAGGTTTCAAAGAGGCGCTCGCCCAGCTCTGTCCGGGCGTGACGATCGTTGCCGACGTCGACTCGGGCGGCACGCGCGACAAAGCGAGTAGCGATACCGGCGACATTCTGCAAGCCCACCGGGATCTGCGAGGCATTTTCGGAATCAACGACGATTCGGCGCTCGGCGCGCTGGCAGCGGTGAAGGCCGCGGGTCTGAACGGAAAGGTCGCGATCGTTGGATACGACGCGACTCCGGAAGCGCGCGCCGCAATTGCAAAAGGCGATATGTACGGGGACGCAATTCAGTACCCCGCCAAGATCGGATCGAACACGATCGACGTCATTCACGACTACTTTGACGGTGCGACGCCACCACCGATGGTGAAGATCGCGGTCGGTGCGTTCACCCGCGGCAGCGCTCAAACGTCACAATAAACTCGTGGCAGTCCTGCTCGAGATGCGCGGTATCGGCAAGCGCTTCCCCGGCGTTCGCGCGCTCTCCGACGTTTCGCTGACGCTGCGCGCGGGTGAAGTCGTCGTGCTGGTCGGCGAGAACGGCGCCGGCAAGTCGACTCTGATGAAGATTCTCGCCGGAGCCCTGCAAGCCGATGAGGGGGAGATCTTCATCGACGGCTCGCGAGTACGGATCGATACGCCGCAAGAGGCACAGCGTCTCGGCATCGGCATGATCTATCAAGAGTTCACGCTCGTGCCGCAGCTGACGGTGCCCGAGAATATCAGCCTCGGTGCCGAGCCGACGCGCGCCGGGCTGATCGACGTTCGGGCGGTTGAACGGCGCGCGCGAGCCGTCTTGGACGAGTTGAGTCTCGAGTTGCCGTTCGACGTTCCGGTTTCGCGCCTGTCGGTCGCTCAACAGCAGCTCGTAGAAATCGCGAAGGCCCTGGCGAAAGCGGCGCGGATCATCGTGATGGACGAACCCTCGGCGGCGCTATCGGATCGCGAGATCGAGCGCCTCTTTGCGATCGTTCGGCGCCTTCGAGAGAACGGCGCCGGCGTCATTTATATCTCGCATCGAATGGAGGAACTTTCACGCATCGCGGATCGCGTGACCGTGATGCGGGACGGCAAAGTCGTTGAAACTCGCGACGCGCGCGATTTCACCGCCGACGAGATCGTCCAAGCGATGGTCGGACGCCGGCTTGCCGCACAGTTTCCGGATTTACCGGTCGTGCCTTCGGACGCACCGGTCCGTCTCGAAGTACGCGGTTTGCAGCGCGACGGCGTGGTCAACGACGTCAGCTTCTCGGTACGCGCGGGTGAGATCGTCGGACTCGCGGGTTTGGTCGGCGCGGGCAGGACCGAGATCCTGCGCGCGATCGCGGGCGCGGACGCGCCGGATCGCGGCGAGATTCGGATCGGCGGCCGCAGCCTGCACGCGGGCCGTATCGGCGAGGCGATTTCCGACGGGATCGCATTCATCACCGAGGACCGCAAGGCGCAGGGCTTGGTGCTCGGAATGACCGTGCGCGAAAACGTTACGCTCGCGCATCTCGCCGAGTTCGTCGATCGCGACTTTCTGGTCGATTTGGCTCGCGAGCGAGCCGCAACGACGCGGATGATCGACGAACTGCAAATCAGAACGCCGGGAACCGAACAGCTGGTGCGCAATCTCTCCGGCGGAACGCAACAGAAGGTCGTGCTGGCAAAATGGCTGCTCGGCGACGCGCGCGTCTTACTCTTCGACGAGCCGACGCGCGGCATCGACGTCGGCGCCAAGGCGGAGATCTACAAGCTGATGGTCGAGTTGGCCGTCCGCGGTGTGGCGATCGTAATGGTTTCGAGCGACCTTCCTGAGGTCTTGGGGATGACGCACCGAGTTTTGGTCGTGCGCGACGGCCGGATTGCCGCCGAGTTCTCGAAGGCGGAGGCAACGCCGGACCGAGTCATTGCGGTCGCGACCGGCGCGGCTGCATGACCCAACGCGAGCGTCTCGATTACTGGCTGCGCATTGGGGGCGCGGCTGCCTTCGTCATCGTGCTGGTCGTGGTCGTCGACGTGGCGTCGCGCGGTTCGTTCTTAGAGCCGAGCAATATCGTCCGCGTTCTGCGGCAAATAACCTACAACTGCATTCTCGGCGTCGGTCAAACGTTCGTCATCATTACCGCCGGTATCGATCTCTCGGTCGGATCGCTCGTTGCGCTGACTGGTGTCGTGGCCGCGCTCTTTGCCAACGCACTTCATTTGAGCGGCTTTCCATTGATCGCCGCAACCCTGATCGTCGCGGTCGGGGTCGGATGCGCCGCCGGCTGGGTCAACGCGCTGCCGGTTGTGAAGCTCAACCTGCCGCCTTTCATCACGACCCTCGCGATGCTTGAAATGGCCGTTGGCGCGGCGTTTATCCTCTCGCACGGCCGGCCCGTCGCGCTGCAAAGCGCCGACTTTCAAAAGACCGGAATCGGCTCGTTCCTTGGCCCCATCACGAGCGCCTTGCACCTGCCGGGCATTCCGGTGCCGGTGATCTGGATGGTCGTCGTCATCGTTGGCGCGTCAGTGCTCTTGAATCGCACTCGTTTCGGCCGGTACGTCTTTGCGATTGGCGGAAACGAAGAGGCGGCCCGACTCGCTGGCATCAACGTCGCGCGCGTCAAGACGGCGGTTTACATGATCAGCGGCGCCTGCGCGGCGATCGTCGGTTTCCTCTACATGGCACTCTTCTCATCGGGCTCGCCGCAGACCGGAACCGGCGACGAGCTGCTCGAGTCGATCGCGGCAGTCGTCGTCGGTGGAACGAGCTTGGCCGGCGGCCGCGGCAGCATCATCGGCACCTTTTTCGGCGCCCTGTTGATCGGCGTGCTCTACAACGCGATGAACCTGCTCAACGTCGATTCGTACCTGCAGAAAGTGCTGCTCGGTGCGGTAATCCTGCTCGCCGTCGTCCTCGACGAATTGCGCAAGCGCTACTTAAGCTCTCGATGATCGATGATTGAAATCCCCGGCGATCGCGTCTCGCTGGTCGTCGGCGTTACTGGGCACCGCGACATCGCGGCGGGTGATGAGGCTGCGTTACGCGCCGCGTTTGGCCAGGCGTTGCAACGTTTGTCGGCGAACCGAGCTCACACGCCTTTGCTGGTTCTCTCCGGACTCGCCGCAGGAACCGATTCGCTTGCTGCTGAGGAGGCGTTAGCGCGCAACATCCCAGTAGTGGCGTGCTTGCCGATGCCGGTTGCTGAGTACGAAAACGACTTTTCGCCTGACGAACTCGTCCGTTTCCGATCGCTACTGAGCAAATGCACGCGAGTGGCAATCGTGTCGCCGAAGCGCGAGAACGGCTACGTTGCGCTCGGAAGGTTCATCGCTCAGTATAGCCATCTTTTAGTTGCATTTTGGGATGAAGATCCGTCGGGAGGCGCCGGTGGAACGAGCGAGGTCGTTCACATGCGGCTCACGAGCCAGCCTCGGTCTGGTCCCGTCCTTGACGTCCCATATCTTCCCGACGCCGGGCCGGTGGAGATCATCATTACGCCGCGCAGCGGCGCTCGTCGCTCCGCTGACGCGTATCGAGCGAAGCGGCTCTACCCGAAGGACTTCGCACGCGAAGGTCAAGGCTTCGATGCTGTTTTGTCGCGCATTGATTGCTACAACGCCGACCTTTCCCAGCGGCGCGGCGCCGTCAAACGGTCGACCATTCGTGCGATGATGAAGCGGACGGATGACGTTGCCAATCGACTGCAACGCAAGACGTGCTATTTTCAACTGCTTCTTTTCACTGTCGCGTTCGTTGCAGCCGGGGTTCAGATTTTTGGTTTCGTGCCGGCGATTGCGAAGGTCCTGGGCGTCGCCATCGCATTAATCACCTACTGGGTCGCAAGGAAGCACAACTATGAAAATCGCTACCAGGACTACCGTGCGATCGCGGAAGGGCTTCGCGTTCAGGACGCGTGGGATTCTGCGGGACTCGCTCACCGGCTGGTCGATCGCGAATATCTGCGAATGCAAGAAGGCGAACTTCAGTGGATTCGCATGGCATTGCGGTTCTTTTACCTTGTATATTGTGAGGGTCGCGAGCACTCGCATGAGTCGCAAGGAAGGGTCGAATCCGCACGGTGGATCCATTCGCAGCGAAGATACTATTATGTCGCTAGGCGCCGAACAGCGCGCTTACGAACGTGGCTGGAACGCATCCCAATCTATGCGATCGCTATCGGCGCCGTGTTGATTATCCTCATGATTGTCGCGCGTCCACAGTTGTCTCTATGCGCGCTATTTTGGCCTTTTTGCTCGGGCAAGGAGGGGCCGGTTGAGATCCAACAACTGGGAGAACTGCTTGCGGCACCTCTCGTGCTTGGCGCGGCGCTCGGTGCGATCGTAGCGCACTATAGCGAGAGAGCAAATGTCGCGGCGAATGCGCGGCGCTATGATCGCATGTTTTGCGTTTTCGATCGAGCCGCGCGCGATTTACCCAACGTCGACAAGCGGCGCGGCCGAGATTTCGGAGAGTTCATCTACGAACTCGGGCGCATGGCGCTAATTGAGCACGCGGAGTGGTTGATCATGCGCCGCGATACTCCGATGAGAGTCGTGCTTATTTGACGCCGCAAGACTAGGGCGCCCTGGGCCTCGCCGCCGCCGGGAGCAGGGGGATGCTCGGTGCTTGCCGTCAAAGCCAAACGCCTTGCCGAGGGATCAATCTATCCCCCGGCTATTTCCTCAGGAGGAGCCCTGCATGCTAAATTTGCGTACTTTGATTGCTATATTCGTTTGTGTGAGCGCGGGGTCGTTGGCAGGGTGTGGGAGTGGCGCCGTACCCGGAGGATCGTTCCTCGCAAGTAATGGGATGCGCCAAGCACGACATTCGCAGACCTTTAAATACAAAGGCGTCGACCAAACCTTTAGGGTTCCGGCTGGCGTGACGCACATTACGATTACCGCCACCGGCGCAAGCGGCGGTGGCGGTTCGGGAAGCGGATCGTTTGGGTTCGGTGGACTGGGTGGTTTGGTAGAGGCGAAGATTCCGGTCACACCGGGTGAGACGCTCGCGATCTATGTCGGAGGACGCGGGGGCGCATACTCCAGCAGCGGAACTGACGGCGGCTTCGATGGTGGCGGCGATAGCTATGCCGGCGGCGGCGGCGGCGCGTCAGATGTGCGCGAGGGCGGGATCAAATTCATTCAGCGCGTCGTCGTAGCGGGCGGCGGCGGTGGCGGCGGTGAGGGCGGAATGACGTATTTCGGTCCCGGTGGTATTGGCGGAGCCGGCGGTGGAAAGGTCGGGGAGTCGGGCAAAACCGGCGGCGGGTCGTACGGAAATCCCGGCGGCGGTGGTGCCGGCGGCACGCAGAAGGCTGGGGGCGCTGGCGGAACCGGCGGCCCAAGCGGATGCGACGGCAATCCTGGCGCGCCGGGTCGACGTCACAC
>JBAUMX010000064.1:0-16968 GCA_049578945.1 Candidatus Cybelea sp.
GCAACAAGTAAACGTAAAAGTCTCATCCCAACGTGCTACTCGAAGCGGGCGCCGATGTTCCAATCGGGCGAATTTCGCGGAGAGTTCCAGGCCTAGCGCTCGGTCGCGAAGCGATTCCAGTACCACGTTGTGCCGACCCCAGCTCGTTGACTCGCCTGCCGCAGGCATATCAGCTGTGCACAAAATCAAGCGGAGCTTTTAACCTACATCGCGCGCTGGCGCCGCTGTATTTAAGATTATAACCGCGCGGCCTGTACCCGCGTTACTGCAGCCACGCCATCGGCGCCCGTGGCGAAAAGCAGTTTGTGGTAGCGCCAACGGGAATCGAACCCGTCTTTCCGCCTTGAAAGGGCGATGTCCTAACCGATAGACGATGGCGCCGCGGGTGGCTCCAACACGGTAGCGCGGTGCGGAGGGTGTGTCAATGACCGACCAAGAGGCGCCAGCCGCCGCGTCGAACGCGCCCGGATGAGATTCTTCGATCGCTCGCTGTCGATAGCAAAGCCGGGGTTCAATCGCTGGCTCGTCCCGCCGGCCGCGCTGTGCATCCATCTCTGTATCGGGGAGGCGTATGCCTTCAGCGTCTTCACCAAGCCGATGGCTCAGGCGATCGGTGTGACCGCGCCAACGCCGGGCGTGGATTGGACGGTGCCGCAGCTGGGTTGGATCTTTAGCCTTGCCATCGTGATGCTTGGCCTTTCCGCAGCCTTCGGGGGTAAGTGGGTCGAGCGCGCGGGGCCGCGCGCCGCGATGTTCGTGGCCGCGCTTTGCTTCAGCGTCGGGTTGATCGTTGCGGGCGTCGGCGTCAATGCGCACTGGCTCTGGCTGGTCTACCTTGGCTACGGCGTGATCGGTGGCTGCGGGCTTGGTATCGGCTACATCTCGCCGGTCTCGACGCTGATCAAATGGTTTCCCGACCGGCCCGGCTTGGCGACTGGTACCGCAATCATGGGATTCGGCGGGGGCGCGTTGATCGGCGCGCCCCTCTCGGTTCTTTTGATGAAGCATTTCGCGGATGCGACCGGCACGGGCGTCGCGCAGACGATGATTGTGCTCGGCGTCCTCTACTTCATCTGGATGATCGTCGGTTCGCTCATCGTACGCGTTCCGCAAGAAGGCTGGAGACCAGCGGGGTACGTGCCGCCGGTCGCATCGGCGATGATCACGACGCGGAACGTGGCGCGCGATCAAGCGCTGCGAACGCCGCAGTTTTATCTGCTGTGGCTCGTGCTCTGTTTGAACGTCACCGCCGGGATCGGCGTAATCGGTCAGGCGTCGCTGATGATTCAAGACATGTTCGGTGTGACCGCAATCGCCGCGGCGGGTTTCGTCGGGCTGATGAGCCTCTTTAACATGGGCGGCCGCATCTTTTGGGCGTCGCTTTCCGACTTCATCGGGCGCAAGACGACCTACACAATCTTCTTCATCTTGGGTACTGTGCTCTACTTCCTGATCCCGACCTTCGGACACATGCACGCCATCGTGCTCTTCGTTCTGGCCGTTCTCGTGATCCTCACCATGTACGGTGGCGGTTTCGCGACGATTCCGGCGTACTTGCGCGATCTCTTTGGAACGATCGAAGTCGGCGCGATCCACGGCGCGCTTTTAACTGCATGGTCGGTTGCGGGCGTGGCCGGACCCGTGCTCGTGAACTACATTCGACAGTACCAAATCGATCGCGGCGTCGCCACCGCCGACGCCTATTCCGTTACGATGTACGTGATGGCGGCGCTTTTGGTCGTCGGGCTAATCTGCAATTTTGCGATTCGGCCAGTGCACGACCGGCACTATCTCGAAGCACAAACCGCGACTAACTGAGGCAGAAGATGGATCAACTCGAAGAACAGATGCGGCCGGCCGACAGCAATACCACGTTTCTCGTGCTGGCGTGGCTGTGGGTCGGCATCCCCCTCGCCTGGGGCATCGCCGTTACGATCGTAAACGCGACGAAGCTATTTATGTAGACGAGTCATCCTTCGACACCGCTCAGGATGACAAGGACACGAAGGCGCCGGTCCTTCGACTGCGCTCGCTGCGCTCGCTGCGCTCAGGATGACAAGAGTACTTTGCGCTGCGACGCTCAGGTGCTAGGGGCTTTGGGGCGTGATCAGGAGGCCGGCGATCTTTCCGTCCGGGTCGAGCGCAAAAGTTTCATAAAGCATGACCTTCGGAAACTCCACTACAAAGACGTAGGCGGTTACCGAGCCTTGTGTCATCTTTTTGATTAGCGTAAAGGCTGAAGGATTGCCGAGCGCCTCGATCTTGGCCGAAACTTGCGCGACCGTCGAATCGGTGAGCACGGCGTTCATCTTGGCGTCGAGTTGCGAACGATCGATCGTGCCGATCTGAACTTGATTAAACCAACTTTTGGCCCGTGCCGTGACCGCTGCATCGTCCGCGGCAGTCGCTGGTATGGCCGGCGTGGCCGGAGCTGCGGTGGATGTAGCTTGCGCTATGATGGCGGCAACGGGCGGTACTAGCAGCATGAAAGCGAGCATTCGAATCCGCCGCAACAGAATCCCTTGCGACGCGACACGGCGCGACCCACCTTGACGCGCGACGCGGTGCGTGCTATGGTTCGGGCCATGCCCCGACGTACCAGCGATATGATGTTCCCCATGGACTGCATGCAGATGCATGCGGAGGGGTCGTCGTGAAGCTCGTCTAGGTAGGTCCGGGAACAACAATGCTTCACACGCCCCTCGCCGACACGGCGGGGGGCGCGTTCTATCCTCGCTTTCCCATCGCAACAGGAGGCCGAGAATATGAAACTGACCGTTGGAGTCGCGCTGCTTGGGTGCGGAACGATCGGCGCAAGCGTCGCCGAAGCGCTCCAGCATGCGCGCGACGCAATCGAGCGACGCACCGGCGTCGGCTACGAGTTACGCAGCGTCGCGGTCCGCGATCCGCACAAGCAGCGTCCAGCAGCGCTCGAGCGGCGGCTCTTCACGCACGATGCGTACTCGGTCGTCGAGGATCCGAGCGTGGGGCTTGTGGTCGAGCTGATCGGTGGGACAACCGATGCCGCCGAGCTGCTCGAGCGCGCGCTCGATCGCGGCTGTCACGTCGTAACCGCCAACAAAGACTTGCTAGCAACGCAAGGTCCGCGACTGCGCGCGCTCGCCGCCAGCCGGGGCGCCGAGTTGCGTTTCGAGGCCGCCGTCGGTGGTGCGATCCCGATCGCTCGCACGCTCGACGACGCCCTTGCCGGCGACGAAATCCTTTCAATCGCGGGCGTGCTCAACGGAAGCTGCACGTCGATTCTGAGCGCAATGGAAGGCGGGGCGACTTTCGACGAAGCAACCGCGCTAGCGCGGCGGCTCGGCTACGCCGAAGCCGATCCATCGAACGATGTCGACGGCCACGACCCCGCCCATAAGCTAGCGCTGCTCGCGCAGCTGGCCTTTGGACTGGCGGTCGTCTCGCCACGGATTCGACGCACCGGAATCGGCGCGATCACGCAGCGCGACGTCGCGCGCGCACGCATGTTGGGGCTGCGCGTTCGGCTGGTCGCTGCGATGGCGCTGCGCGAACGGGGACTCGTTGCTGAGGTCGCGCCAGTTCTCGTTGCCGAAGAACACGAGTTTGGGCGCACGGCCGGCGCGGAGAACGTCGTGCAAATCGTAGCGCGTGACGCTGGGCGGCTCGTCTTGCGTGGTTCGGGGGCCGGAGCCATCGCGACGCGCTCGGCGGTAATGGGTGATGTCGTATCGGTCTTGCGTGGCCTGCGGCATCGCCGCGATCCGATCGCTCGAGCTCATCACATCGCGCTCGAGCCGGCAATCGAAATCGAGCCTTTCTTCGGGAGTCTCGCGCGGGTTGCAGAAATCCCGCATCTACGGCTCTGGGACGACGCCGTGACCAGCGCTCCGGCCGCGGCCTTGGTAAACGCATGATGCGCGAAGCAACGGTTTCGATCGGCGCGTTCGAGCTCGACTCCGGCGCGCAACTTCCGGCCGTCGAACAGCGCGTCACGATCTACGGTACTCCGCGCGACGACGGCTCCAACGTGGTGCTGATCGAGCACGCGTTGACCGGATCGAGCCGCGTCTTAGAATGGTGGGCGGGTATCGCCGGCGAGGGCGCGCTCTTCGATCCGAGTCATTGGTGCGCGATCGGCATCAACGCGCTGGGAAGCTGTTACGGCTCGACCGGGCCGGCGTCCCGCGCGCCGGACGGCAGACCGTACGGCGAACGCTTTCCACGGCTCACAGTCGCCGACATCGTACGCGCCGAGCGACGCGTTCTCTCGCAGCTGGGTATCGAGCGAATCGCGTTGGCCGTAGGCGGATCGTTGGGTGGAATGCGCGCCCTGCAGTGGGCGTTCGACGCGCCCGAACGCCTCGGATCTGCGGTCGCAATCGGCGCGCACGACCACCATAGCGCGATGGGCATCGCGCTCAACGCCCTTCAACGCGAAGCGCTCGAGCTCGACTCCGCGCGAGGATTGCGACTCGCACGCAAGATCGCCACGATCTCATACAAGAGCGAGGAGCTTTTCAACCTGCGCCACGACCGCAGGCCGGACCGCAACGGTAAGACTCGCTTCGACGTCGAGGGTTATTTAGAGCATCAAGCCGAGCGCTTTGAAGCGCGAATGGATCCGGCCAGTTACGCAGCATTGACCCACGCGATGGATTCCTTCGACGTTCGCGAGCGTGTGGTCGAGAAGCCGGCGCCGGCCCTCGTTTTCGTCGGAATCTCTTCGGACGCGCTCTTTCGCGCGCAAGACGTCCGCACGGCCGCCGAACGATTTTCGCTGCATGGATGGGAGGCCCGCTATTGCGAGTTGTCGAGCTCGCACGGCCACGATGCATTTCTGGCGGAGCCGCGAGCGCTGCGAGCGCTGCTCGAGCCCATCGTGCTGGAGATGACGTCCAACGGCTCGCGAAAATCGGACGGCGTCGCCGCGCTCGGCTTTTCGACGCGCGCGGTCTGGAGCGGGCAGGACGCGTGTCCGGCAACGGGAGCAACGATTGTGCCCGTCTACCAGACGGCAACCTTCACGCTGCCCGAGATCGGCATTATGAAGGGCTTCGACTACTCGCGCACGCGCAACCCGACACGGCTGGCGTTGGAGCGGCAGCTGGCCGCGCTCGAAAACGCCGAGTTCGCACGCGCGTTTGCTTCGGGCATGGCGGCTGTCGCCGCGGCGACCTCGCTGCTCTCGAGCGGAGACCATGTCATCGCAACCCGCGACATCTATGGCGGAACGCATCGTTTCTTCACCCAAACGCTAGCCCGTTACGGAGTCGAGGTGACGTTCGTCGACACGAGCGACGTGCGCGCGACGTGGGCCGCGGCGAAACCGGCAACGCGGCTGCTCTGGCTCGAGACGCCGAGCAATCCGACGCTGCGGCTCTGCGACATCGAAGCGCTGTCGCGGTTACGCCCTCCGGGCGTGCTCGTCGCGGTCGACAACACGTTCGCCTCGCCGTTCCTTCAGCAGCCGCTGCAACTGGGCGCCGATCTCGTCGTGCATTCCACTACCAAATACATCGGCGGCCACAGCGACACGATCGGCGGCGCAGTCGTTACCAACGATCGCGCGATCGCCGATGCAATTGCCTTCCACCAAAACTCCGCCGGCGCCGTGCCGGGGCCGTGGGACGCCTATCTCACGATCCGTGGTGCCAAGACGCTCGCGCTGCGGATGAGCAAGCATTCGCAGAACGCGCAAGCGGTCGGCGAGTTCTTATCACGGCGCGCGGATGTGGAGGTCGTCTACTATCCCGGCTTGCCCGCGCATCCACAGCACGAGTTAGCGAAACGCCAGATGCACGGATTCGGCGGCATCATTTCGTTTCGCGCGGCCGGCGGCATCGAACGCGCTCGCGCGATCGCGACCAAGACGGCGATCTTCGCGCTGGCCGTCTCGCTGGGCGGCGTGGAATCGTTGATTTGCAATCCGGCGACGATGACGCACGGCTCGCTTTCGCCGCAAGAGCGCATCGAGCTCGGGATCACCGATGACTTATTGCGGCTCTCGGTCGGAATCGAAGACGTCAACGATCTGATTGCCGACTTAGCCTCGGCTCTCGGGTCGACGAGGGTTTCGGCGCCGCGTTACTCTGGGATACTCTGCCAGACCGGGTAAAGGGCCAGTGCGATCGCCGCGGCCACGACGCGAGGGAGGCCGATCTCCGCGCTGAGCGGTACGCCGACCAGACCCGTGAGTGCAAGCGCAGCGTAGCCTGCGGCCGCTCCGAGTCGCGTTCTGCATGGTAGCCATCGTATGAGCTTCGGCAAAAAAAAGGAAGCCTGGACTCGATTGTGCGACTAAAGACCGCCGATGATTAAACCGAAGGGCGGTCTATGAAAAGTCTCATCGTCTTCGATCTGGACGGCACGCTCGCGCAGAGCAAGTCCGCGCTGGACGACGAAATGGCGGAGCTGCTGACCCGACTGCTCGCGGTCGTCAAGGTCGCCATCATCTCGGGCGGAGACTATCCGCAGTTTCAAACGCAGGTGCTCGCTCGTCTTCCGGCGGCCGGCAACTTGACGAACCTCTCGATTCTGCCGACGTCGGGGACGAAGTTCTTTTCGTACGACGGCACGTGGCGCAAGCTCTACGCCGAAGACTTGACCGACGCCGAGAAGCAGCTAATCGAAGGCTCGCTCGAAAAAGCAGTCGCGCAGAGCGGCCTTCAGCCCAAAGAGACGTGGGGTGAACGCATCGAGGACCGCGGAACGCAGATCACTTACTCCGCACTCGGCCAGGAAGCACCCCTCGACGCAAAGTCAACGTGGGATCCCGACTTTTCGAAGCGCAAGCAGATCAAAGCGATCCTTGATGGGATGTTGCCCAACTTCTCGGTTCGGCTGGGGGGCACGACCTCGATCGACGTCACTCGTCCCGGTATCGACAAAGCGTACGGCATTCACAAGCTGCGCGACATACTCAACATTCCGCTGGCAAACATGCTTTTCATCGGCGATGCGATCTTTCCGGGTGGCAACGATTATGCGGCTAAGGAAGCCGGGGTCGACTGCATTGCGGTGCGCGACCCCGACGAGACCAAACGCGCCGTGGAAGCGATTATCTACTGTCTGAAGTAACGGGAGAGCATCGCCGCCGCTACACAAACGTAGTTTGCATAGCGGCGGTTAGCCCAAGCGGAAAGCGCGCGCCAACGGGGCGTCTGCGCGTGCGCTAGATGCCTTGCACTTGATCGCACGAGCCTTTGCCGCTGCCGCTCGCATTGCTCATCTTGAACTCGATCGAAGGATTCGCAAGCTCCGGCGGGTTCGCAGGAGCAGTTACGAACTTAAGGTTGTTCGATTCGCCGGTCGTTCCGGAGTTTGCCGGGCACAGCGGCGCCGTCGTCAATCCGGTGTCAGTCTGCAGACTCACGGCGATCGTAGAACCCTTGTTAAACTTTGCGATATCGCCGCCGGCGTTACCGATAACGTTGAACTCGGCTCCCTCCCAGTGCGCCGACAGATCCGTGATGCCGTCGCCCTGAATGTTCTTCATTCCGTACTCTGTGCTACCAACGGAAAGGAAGATGCTGTCGCCGCTCGAGGCCGCCGTGCCGGTTTCAATGAAACTGCCAAGACTCTTGATGGAGACGTTCGGAACGTTCACGGCGTTCGGGCTATTCTGTACGCATCCGCCGTCAGCGAACTCCCAGCCTTTGCCCGGCGGGCAACCACTTAAGCCGGAGCGTCCGGTCGGGATCAGCCAATCCTGAATGAACAGCTGACCCCTACTCGAGCCCGGCGGATTTTCGTAGACGAACTGTTCCCAGCCGGCGCAATTCTGAATGTTGCCGCACGCGGTCGTCGTGAAGAAGTAGGAGTTGAGCTGAAGCGTATAGCTGTTGACGCCATTCTCACCGCAGCAGCCGAACAAGGGATTCTCGACGCTCTTCACTCTGGTCACGCCGGTGACTTGCGGGAATGCGCCGATGGCCGTGGACATGAGGTTCGGGCTGGCGTTCGCGGTATAGTCGGCGCCGTTGCCGACGCTCTGCGCTAACGCCTCAATTTCTTGGCGCGAGGCCGGAAGCGGGTAGAGCAGATGAGGCGGTGTCGAACAGGCGACGCGCTTCCACTGCACGGACGGATACGACGTCTGAAAACACCCCGATCCCGGCAGCGGGTTCCGCGCGAGCGAACGATGCCAGAGTTCCATCGTCGCAACGTGCGCGGCAGATTGATTCGTGGCGGGATTCGGGATGGTTCCGGCCGGAGTTAGCGATTGCGTCGAGCTGGAACACGCCGAGAGTGCTCCCGACAGGACCAAGCTCGCAACGATCGCGCCGGCGTACGCGAGCGACCTGCGGAGTCGTGGGGAATGCATTAAAAGACCTCCCAACAGTGGCGGGATTGTAGCGTTCCGCTGGCTACGGAGTGCTTGCAGGGCCCACCTCCAGTGGTTCGTTGTTTCGTGAGCCCGGTAGGATTCAAATCTGTGACGGGTCACGCTGTAAGTAACGGCCGCTCGGCGCATTTCGTGCGCGAGCTATCTTCAGTTCCAGCTGAAGATAACGTGCCCGTCGCCTTTTCTTTTCCAGCCCGTCCACATGCGGGACTTGATTGCGCCCGGTTCGACATACGATGACCCGCCGCCACCGCCGCCGCTTTGGCCGGCATAAAAGCACAAGTATTCTGCGGCGCCGCCGCCACCGCCGCCGCCGCCGCCGTAGTACCCGCCACCACCGCCCCCAGCACCCGCTGCGTAGCAGTACGGTCCACCATTTCCACCGCTACCGCCGAGCCCTAATGCTCCGTTGCTGCCGGGTTGGCCACCTAGATAAGTGCGACGAGAGACGCTACCCCCGGCTCCACCGGAGCCGCCCGCACTCTGCGTGCCGCCCCCACCGCCTGAGCCATCCTGATAATGACCATGGCTGCCTCCCGATTGACCGGACAAGCCGCCGCCGTTGCCTCCGTAGCCGTAGCCGTAGGCATTGATCGCTTCACCGGCCCCACCGCCCCCCGCGGCAACAATAATGCGATCCGCTAATTTATACCGCCCATCCGTACATCTGATGCGCCTCCGCCCGGGTTGCCTGTGTAGCCTCCAGATCCGCCAGTACCGCCGGCGCCGCCGCCGTTGAATCCGCCGTGTGCACCGGCGCCACCGACGAAGACGTAAAGCGTAACGCCCGGGTGGACCGGGATCGCGCGTAAACTCGGCCGGGAAAACCGGGCGGGTTGCCGCTGGGGTAAACGCTGAAACCGGCACCCTCGCCACCGCGAGCGATCACCGTGAGTTTATTGACGCCCGCGGGAACGATAAACATTTGCTTCTTGCCCGTGTAATCGAACGCCTGACGGTTCTTGAGTGGGGCTATATCGCTGGTTGCGTTATGGGCGGTTGCGTTCCCGGTGGAGTCTACCGGCATCGACGATCCGCTGCACGCGGAGAGCGACGCCACTGCCACGCTAATGCTCAAAGCACGACGGCTGAACGCGAAAGTTCGCATCCTCTGTTTCCTCTCTAAAGCCCAATATCGGCTAGACGCCATATTTTCAGTTCCAACTGAAGATGACGCCGCCGTCGCCGCCTTCTCTCCAACCCGTCCAGATATGGGATGTGATTGCGTTGGGCTCGACATACGACGACCCGCCACCGCCCCCACCGCCGTCGCTTGACGGGTATTCCGAAGAGTCACCGCCGCCGCCCCCGCCACCGCCGCCGCCGTAATATCCGCCGCCCGCACCACCGCCGCCGCCGCCTTCGGAGTAATATTGGGCCGCCTTGCCAGCCCCACCGTTACCGCCACGACCCAACGCTCCATTGTCGCCGCTCTCACTGGTTCCGCTGCCTAGGCCGGCGGGTCCGCCCGACCCGCCTTTACGGTGTGTGCCACCGCCTCCGCCGCCGCCGGCTCCCCCGGAACCACCGCCGCCTCCGGATTTACCGACCCGGCCGCCACCATTACCTCCGGGGGCGAAGTCGTAAGCGCCGGTAGCGCCGCCGGCGCCACCGCCGCCCGCAGCAACAATAATGCGATCCTCCAATTTGTCGCCCGCCATCCGGACGTCCGACGCGCCGCCCCCCGAGCTGCCTGTGTCATATCCATATCCATTAGTGCCGTCCGACCCGCCGCCGTTGAACCCGCCATGTGGACCGGATGCGCCGACGAAGACGTAGAGCCTATCGCCCGGACGTACTCGAATGACCGCGTAGACTCGACCTGGGAGCCCGGGATAACCGTCGGAAGGACAGGAGCAGAACTGGCCGCCGCCCGCACCGCCGCGAGCAATCACGGTGAGCCGTTTCACGCCCGTGGGGACGACGAACGTTTGCTTCTTACCGGTGTAATCGAATGTTGCATGCTTCTTGATCGCGCTCGCACCGCTGGTCGCATTATTGGTGGCAGGGATCGGCATCGTTGATCCGCCGCATCCCGGAAGCATCGCTGCGGCCGCGCAAATGCCGAAGCGAGTAGCGAGCTAAGTTCTCCACGAGCAGGCCTCCCGGTAGCTGAAGGATGAGCGGTCAAGGGCCTTCGCTGCGACCGCGCGTTATCCCAGCGGTTTTCAGCGCTTGGCTGCGCTGTAAGCGACGCTAAACACGCTACCGGGAGCCGTCGCGATTTTCGCGGGCTTGCCCGAGCGCGGATACGGCCACGCATCGATTTCGGAGTCTTGCGGGCCCGTTGCTGCCACGGCGTGGTCGCCAACGATCCAAGAAAGCGCAATGCTGGCCGCATTCCATCGCCGTAGGTGCGTAACAGCAACCGTTCTTGCATAGAACCCCGCCACCACGATCCTATAAATGGCTCGGACCGAAAGGTCTTCTAGCGTGATCTGATGACCGTCCCATTGAATCTGGCCCATGTCGAAGTAGTTCACGTACTTGTCGAACTTGAGATTGATGAAGCCGCCAACGCCCTTAGGCAACTCGGCGAAGTACATGTCGTATCCGGATCCTTGACCGTTGATAAACAAATTTCCGCTATTGTCGTATCCACAGTACGCATAATCTATGATCGCGGCATCCTCATAGTACGTTGGCGTACCGCGCGCCTTTTGATACACGTTCACGCCGCTCACACCGCTCACCCAATTCCAAGCCGAAACGGCGAGATTGTCTGTGGTTGGATCTGACGAGCAACCGTCGGGCCACACTCCCTCTTCCTGCAAGACTTCCTTCGGCGTCGTGCTACCGTGCGCGTACTCGTAGATCAAGCCCAACCCCGAGCCGTTAACCCCGGTAACAAAAACGTCGCCGTGCGCGTCGGAACAGAGCGACCCTTGAATCTGCGTGCCTCCGGTGATCGTCCCGACTAGCTTACCGTTCGGGTATGAAAACACGTAGGTACTGCCCGAGTCCGGAGAGTCCGCGTAAATAAGATTGTCGCCCTTCGCTTCCGGCAGCATCCACGATCTGCCGCGCTCGGCGTGCGTGATGGTCGCGCGGCTTTGCGGCATCGTGCCCGGCACGCCGATCGGCGGCTGCGATCCGCCGCACCCGACGAGTAACGCAGCAGCCGCATTGATGCTGAATGCATAGAAGCATGCCTCAACGCTCTTCATTTTGATCTACGACGCCGTCCTATGGCTGATGACGGCGCTTCGCGCGTCGTCCACCGCTTCTGTGATCGACCCAATTGGCTTTTTCCCGCGCGGATAGTGCGCCAACCTCGGCAAGGGCACCTCCGGCCGCGATTGGCCACAGCCCGCGAGCAATGCAACGGCAACGCCTCCACTTAAGGCGTATGCGCCAAGGCCAAAGCTCTTCATTCGCCGCGCTCCCCCATCCTCATAACGGATCGACGCAAGGGACGTTCGGCACTGACGCTCAGTTCCCGGCTTCGACCAGCGCGACGTCGTGTCCGTACTCAACAGCCTTCGGCGGTGGAGATCCAGCGTAGCCGCCGGAGTCAACGAGAAAAACGTCTCCCGACGAATCGACGCATTCGCCGTATGCGGCGGTCGACAGTTGCCGCTAGGCAAGCGCTGGGGCATCGCGAACGTACTCAGCTCCCGATCCATTCGGGCTGTAGGAGGGATGCCGTGGATGAAGCGCGTGGTCCTCGTTGCCACATCATTATTGTTGGCGTCGCTATCGCGTTGCTCGCAGGTTGTGGGGAAACGCCGCATCAGGCCGGCGCTTCGGGCGCGATTCCGAACGCTATCTCGGCCGTGTCGGGGTCGTATAAGGTCCTGTACAATTTCCAGAACCAACCCGACGGTGCAGATCCAAGCAGCGGTTTGCTCGAGCTAAACCGTAGCCTCTACGGTACGACATATGAAGGCGGCAATAAGGACTGCTGGCATCACCTTGGCTGCGGAACCGTTTACCGCATCAGTTCGCGCGGCGCAGAGAAGGTGCTACACGTCTTTATTAAGCCTGATGCAGTCAACCCGTCCTCCAGTTTGATCGACGTGAAAGGAACCTTGTACGGAACGACCGTCGGTGGCGGTTCGATAGGCGCAGGAGCGGTTTTCAGCATGACGCCGAGTGGCACCGAAGCGGTGCTACACTCATTCGGAGGCCGTAACGACGGACGCAGACCCGATTCACATCTGATTAACGTGAACGGCACGCTCTACGGTACGACGACCTGTTGCGGGAAGCAATGTTCTGGAAATCCCTACTGTGGAACGGTTTACTCGATAGGCCCATCCGGCAAGGAGAGGGTCTTATACGATTTCAGGGGCGGCGCCGACGGGGCGGTACCCAACAGTTTGGTGTACCTCAACGGCATGCTGTACGGCACGACCCTCCAAGGCGGGGTGAAACAGGGATGCATGGGATTTTATTACGTATTCGGATGCGGGACGTTTTTCAGCCTAAGCATGTCCGCAGAGCACACCGTGCTCCATGAGTTCAGCGACGGTTCCGATGGCGCGCAACCGCTGGGCGGGCTGCTCGACGTGAACGGCACGCTCTACGGTACGACGGAGTCCGGGGGCTCAGAGAATGGCGGCTCGGGACGCGGAATCGTTTACAGCATGAGTACGAGCGGGGTAGAAACGATCTTGTACCGCTTTACGGGCGGTTCCGACGGGTTGTCTCCCAACGGCGGCCTGATCGATGTTGGCAGCGTTATCTTCGGCACAACGTCCTACGGCGGCGGCACCAGCTCAATATGTACCAACGGCTGCGGGACGATTTATAGCATAACGATGAACGGCGGGGAGAGTGTCGAGAACGTCTTATACCGCTTTGCGGGCGGTACGGGCGGCATGTATCCTAACGGGGACTTGATCGACGTGAAGGGCACGCTCTACGGGACGACCAGGCAAGGGGGTGTAGCAACATGCTGCGGCACAGTTTTCGCGTTGACCCCGTAAACACCTAAAGCAGCACTCCTAACATCTCCCGCGACTCACCAACCGAGTTTGCGATCGGCGCGGCGGACGCGGCCTGTGATCGAGACTGCGCGACTGCCTTGGGAGTTGGAATCGCGATGGACTAACGGTTACATCGTTTGGACGACGGTCATGCTCCACGGCAACAGCCGCATGGTGAAGCTGTTCTGCCAGCTCGATAGCAGTCGATGCGCTGGGCCATTCCATACGTTATTTTTCGATGCATCGTAACGCGCCTTGTTGTACCACCACACCTTTCCCCCGGAGCCCGACGCCTTTCCGTCGATCGTCACGGGCACACTCTCCGCGGTCGTTTCGCTCAGGTTGAAGAGCATCAGCGCATAGCCGCCGTTATACGTCGTCGCGTAGGCACGAATATATGGCATCCCCGCGACCGACGCGCCGAGCATGTGCTCACCGTTACGGACGAAGTGCGATGCCACCTCAAATGAGACCGCTGTCGGCATCAACGTCCCAAGCGGCACGTCCGGGTTGCTGCAACCATAGCGGAGCGTCCCAACCGAAAAGATCATCGATCCGCCGTAGTTTTGCCAGCCGTAGAGCGTTGGGCTGAAGTCCCCGCCTTTGCTCGGCAGCTGGCAGTCGCCGTAGCCGCTATGCCAGGTTGCACGTGCGATACCGTCGTTCAGCATCTCTCCGATGAGTTGTCCTGCATAAAGCGCCTGAGTGATCGACATCTCTTGCTTGTCGCCGGGAGCGGTTGCCGACCCAATCTCCCCCATATAGATCGGCGTCCCGGCCCGTCCCGCGGCGGCAAGCTCGGAGTTTATCCTGTTGATACCCGCGGTGAAACCCTGAGGGAATTTAAAGAGCAAATTGCTATCGTTGACATTGGTGCCCTTTTGCGGATAGAAATGCACCTCGACGCAATCATATAAGGCTTTACTGAAGACCGTCGTGCTCCATTCGGTATTGCCTATAGATCCATCGACACAGACGTTGATGGGTATCGGCGACGCAGCTTTCATTTTAGGATAGTAATCTGTGCTGACAATGTTCGCGTACTGCGTGGGGTCGTGCGGCTTCGAGCGCAAGTCCAACGAGCCATCGACAGATTGCTCGTTTCCGACCGTCCACCAAGTCAGGTTATAACCTTTGGTTAGATTCGCGTACTTGACCCAGGCTGCGGCTTCGGCTGCACTGCCACCGCCGGTGCACTGCGGGTTCGACCCATAGTTCACCGTGATCGCAACGTCGAGATGCGCCGGAATTGCGATGTCGTTCATGAAATTGTCGAACGTCGAGTTCGGTTTCGGTTTAAAATGGCCGCTGCAGATGCCGACGCCATCCGTATTCGTCCTCCAATGGTAGCGATCGGCAGCCTTTCCGCCCGGCCACCGCGTTGTCGTCATTCCGGCTTGCACGAACGACGGAGCCATATTCGGCTGTGTGATATCGAACCACACTTGCATGTCTGCACCCAACACTGCTGTCGAGACTTGGGCGCCGACCTGCGACGGATCAACGACGACGCCGCTTTGCGAGAGACGGCGGGTCTTTCGGTCGGCATGGGAAATCGGTATCGCTGAGCCCGGTGGGCTGGAACCATTGCACGCCGCGCAGGGCCCGATAGCGATTAAACCAATAATCAAGCGGCTTAGATTCAAGCTATACATCTGCTGCGCTCCTTTTCGCAGACGGATACGAGGGCTGAAGTGCCGCGCGACGATGGATGAATTCTTCCTTAGCCGAAACGCTACACTGGCAACGGGTAATGCGATACGCAGCGCCCCACCAAAACGTCTTCAGGAATCGATTCTTCACTTCCTTGCTCGCCTTGTCAATGAGTTGGAGGCGCTGTATCTGCTTAACTTACGCCGCAAATACCCAAGCCGTGACTTCGCAAGCCGCCGCGTCGCGACTCCGCGGCCACTCATGCGTATAGCGCGTCTGTGCTGCGCGGATGGCTCGGACGCCTGCCGATTACGTAATGCACGCGCAGAAGGCCCGGAAACGCCACGCAGAGGCGCTTGCGCAAGAACGGTCTTGCTTATTTCCATTCACGGACGCGCGTGCGCGTGGTTTTTACATGCAAAGGTTGACGATTCGAGACCATCACAAACCGAACGCGTACGGGTTCCCGTCCTGGGAATCGAGATAGACCGCACCGTTGACTACAATTAGGGAGACAGAGCCGCCAAAATGCCACCCCCTAAGCCGGCTCCGCTGCCCAGCTAGAGATACGGCGGGGCGCAGCGAACCTATCTACGTGCCGATTGACCTGGAGGAAGACAGCAGATGAGCGCCATCACGTCCAGCCGTTATGTGCTAAGCGTCAGTGCCGCCTCGATTGTTCTGCTCGCCGGTTGCGCTGGGTCTCAACCGCTGACAGGCTCGCCTCTAGACCAGTCGCACGTCCGCCCCTCGGCAGCGCTCGCCGTGGTACCGGCGCGACGGGCGCGCACTGGTGCGAACCGTGGCTTTGGAACGGTATTTGCGCTCACGGCTTCGGGTAAGGAAACCGTGCTGTACAGTTTCGCCGGCGGTTCGACGGACGGTGCCTACCCGTACGCTAGCCTGCTCGACGTCAACGGGGTCCTCTACGGCACCACCCAGAGCGGCGGCGCTTACAACGGCGGCACGCTCTTCGCGATTACCCCGTCGGGCGCTGAAACCGTACTTCACAGCTTCGGCTCCTCGGGGGACGGCACGGATCCGATGGCACCTCTCATCGATGTCAACGGCACGCTCTACGGTACCACGCGGTACGGAGGCGTTATAAGCTCGGCTTGCGCGCAGGGATGCGGCGTCGTTTTTTCCATCACGGCGTCCGGCGCCGAAACCGTGCTTCACGGTTTTGAAGGCTATCCTAGTGATGGCGCGTACCCGGCTGCGGAACTCCTTGACGTCGACGGTACGCTCTACGGTACTACACGAGCCGGTGGTTCCGTTCTCTGTCGCGGAAGCAGCACGTCAGGATGCGGCACGGTTTTTACGATCGCGGCTTCTGGCCAAGAAAACGTACTGTTCAGCTTTGGCGCGAAGCATGATGACTGTTGCCCATCTTCGGGTCTGACCAATGTCAACGGCACGCTTTATGGCACGACCTCATACAAATTCGGGAAGGTTTTCCAAATCAGCACGACGGGCAGTGAATCTTCGATCCATAAATTTAAAGGCTATAACGGGGCAAAGCCGTTAGGCGGCCTCATTGATGTCGGTGGTGCGCTTTACGGTATCACGGTGCGCGGCGGCAAAAGCGATCGCGGCACGGTTTTTGCCGTCACGACGTCGGGCGCGGAAACCGAGCTTTACAACTTCTCTGGCGGCGCAGACGGTGCACACCCGCATGCGAGCCTGGTCGACGTCAACGGCCGGCTTTACGGTACCGTCAGTCAAGGCGGCGCCGCAGACTACGGCGCGGTCTTCACCATCACGACGTCAAGCTCGGAGAAGCTTCTTTACAGCTTCGCCGGCTATCCCACCGACGGCGCTAGCCCGTACGCCGGCCTCATCGATGTTAACCGAACGTTTTATGGCACCACGGAGTACGGCGGCACGGGCGGCGCGCGGCGCAGGCGATGAGGCTCTACGCTATAACGCTGCCTAGATGAGATGAGAAGGCCGGTCCCCAAAACGGACTTCTGAAAACGCAGTATCCGTGACGCACTCGAGGTGCAATGAAAGGAGACCGACCCTCATGACCAAGCATAGCATGAACCTCAAACGAGA
>JBAUMX010000065.1:0-6763 GCA_049578945.1 Candidatus Cybelea sp.
CGTGCGAGCGCGGCTTGCGCTAAACTCGCCTCGACGTACGGTGCCGGCGCGATACGATCGAGCGCGCGATAGACGGTCAGGCCGAAGCTCGCCGGCACGCGCGTAGGGAGCGTTCCGCGAACGGCCGCGCCGGCGGCGAGTGAGTCCGAGGCGAGCTGAATCGCGCCAAACGCAACCAGCAGCGCTACGACGACCGCAGCGAGCGTGAAACGAAAGAACGCGTACCTAGAACTTGACGGTAAAGTTGACGTCTTCGCGCGTCTGAGTGCTGCCGTTGATCGGCAAGATGTTGTCCTGCAAACGCTCTTGATACGCACCGAGCGAGAGCGAGCTGGAGATCCGCGGGATGTTAAACGTGAGCTTTCCGCCGTACGTATTGTTCACGGCGTCGAGATTCATGAGGCCCGGTAAGCCGTACGCACCGTAGAGCCGTTGCGCGTCGTAGTTCAAGTTCAGCGTCAATCCGCGCAAGACCGGAACCGAGACGCCCGCGCCGAGCGAGAGCCGATTCAGGTCGGCGTTGTTCGAAACGACAAACGGCGTGCCGACCCCGGGCAACTGCCATGACGACGCCGAATCGAGCGGTGAGACGGAGAAGTTTTGCGCGTCGCTGCTTCCGACGTGCTCGTAAGCGCTCGAGAGATTGACGTTGAGGTTTCGCCTGCCGGCGCGCACGTCGAAGTTCGCGCCCGCGTCGTACGAAGCGTCGTGGAGGCTGACCTGGGGTGTCGACGATGCGGCATCGTCGGCATGCCCTTCAAACTTCACGCTTCCGATTTGAGCCGGTGATGAGAGAAAATCGGACGCATGAAGCCCGGGCGCGAATGCCTGCGTCCCCGGCGCAGGGGAAATGACGCTCTGCGGCACCGGCTGATATGCGGCGCTAAAGTGCGCGGTCGGCGCGAGCGTAACGACGTCGCTCGACCCCGACGAAGGCGCCGTGAAACGAGCGATGCTCGGCGCCAGGTCGAACGGCGCCGATTCCGCGGCCGCCGCAAATGACGATTCTTGATCGCTGCTCGGGTCGCGCAGCGCGAGCTGGTCTTCCGAGAGGGCCGTCGTAAAGTCGGAGGCGAGATACTGCGTCGTGCCGCCCGAATTAACTCGCAACGCGAGATCGCGCAGCGGCGATTCGCTCGCGCGGTCGCCGTGCGCCGCCGCGAAGGAGGCTGTTGAGTCGGAGGTCTCGCCGAAGAGTCGCAGCATCAACTGCGAGCCGAGGTCAAACTTTGAGGTCTGCGGGAGAAGCCCGGAGGCTGAGGCAACGTACGGAGTGAGCGCCAGAACCAGCGCTGCCGTTGCCACGCTGCCGACAACCCGACGCACCTTTACCTCCCTAAACGTTTACTGTTAAGCCGCTGCATCCCCGACCGTACGCTTTTTGCCGGGCTATCTAGGTTGGAGGTCGAGGCGCTGCTCCCCTTGCGAGGAAGCGCCGGGCGATTAAGATCGCTGCATAATCGTCGATCGGACGCGGGGGTAGCTGCATCCCGATCGGGATGAGGCGGCGCCACCCGCGCGGCGGATGCTCGGCGAAGTACAGCTCTCGGGCGGTACGGCTCGTCTCGAACTCGTCGACGAAATGGATCGGCAGGCCGAGCGCTTCGAGCGAGGCTTTGATCGGACGAGCGTTGGTGCCGCGACCCAACGCGATCGCCGTCACCCGCCGGTTGCGAACCAATTCGGCCAGACATGCAGGCAAGCGCTCGACCGTCTCGATGCCGGCGGCAACCACCGCTCCCGAAACCTCGAGCAGCGCGTAGCCTGCCTTGCTGCGTCCCGGATCGACGCCGAGCACGAGGTCCGGCGAGCTCACGGCTGGTGCGTCAGCACGATCACGATCGGGATGAGCCCGCTGCGAGGATAGAAATCCGACGCTGCAAAGGCCGTGAGCACGTACGTGCCCGGCTGCGAAATGCGCTGTTGCATTTGCTGCGCGTCGGGAATTAGCTGCAACGGCTGAACCGCATCCGAGAGAAACTGCGGTAAGCCCAGCCGGCGAGCCGCGGCTGTGACGTAGGCTTCGAGCTGGATGATCGCGATGTTTATGCTCGCACCGCTCTTGCCGGGAATCACGATCTCCGCGATCGCCTGACCCTTACTGAAGTACCGGATATCTTGCGTCACGTTGATCGCGAAGTGGATCGGATCGTTCTCGAACAGATTGAGATCGGAAGTGACCGTCAGCATGACGTTGGCTTGAGAGAGCGCCGCCGCCGTCGTCAGGTCGGTCGCCAAGCCGGTCAGTTTCTTATCCGCGTCGGTGGGAACGGTGTAGGGTTTCAGCCCGAGCCGCGGATAGGTCGCGTTGACGTACTTTACCGCGAAGAAATAGTAAGCGCGGATCGTCGCCAGCCGCTGCGTCTGCGATGCGGACTGCGGGATAATCCGATAGAACGGAACCATCAGCGTATTGACCGGCAGGACGAGCCGGCCGGTGTTGACCTTGGCTTCGAGGTCGCGCTGCCGGGCTTGCATTTCGTTGATCTGCGCGTTGAGCGTGTTGAGCTTGAAAAAGGCTGTTTTGACCTGCTCGGACGCGAAGATCGCGGCCAGCGAGACGACCAGCGCGATGAACATACCGGTGGCGATCGCGACGATCGTCGACGTGTACCTCGGGCGAATTCCAAAGAGACTCAAGCGCTTGCGCCCGACCTGGTGACCGACGCGGTCGCCGACGTAGGCGACGGCCCCGGCCAGCCCCATCACCGCTGCGATATTTCCGATTCCTCGCACGATCTCGACGAGATTCATACCAGCGCGGCGCGCCTCAAACGGATCACTCCGATCGCGGTGAAGAGGATGTTCGGAACCCAAGCCCAGAGCGGCGCCGAAGCGGTAAAGGCGTCGGCGGCGAACGAGCAGACCGTCATTACGACGTAGTAAACGAAGACGATCGCGAGCGAGAGCCCAAAACCCAAACTGGTGCTTCCGCTCGACCGCATCGAACGTAGCCCGAACGGGATCGCGATGAGAATGAAGACGAAGCACGCGAAGGGCCGTGCGAGCTTCTCTTGATAGGTCGTTACGTACTTGCGCCGTTCGTTCTCGGTAAGTTGGCCGGAGCGTACGATCTCCGCGATCTCCGTCCGGCTCATGTTCTCGGGGTCGTCGTTGCTCATGCGCTTGGTCAAATCCGTTGGCCTCTCGCCGATTTCGACCTCCTGCTGCGGAATGTTCGGCTCCGCAAGCGTCGTCCCGTCGGGATTGAAGCGATAGACGCTCGAATTCTGAAGGGTCCATTTATCGGCAGTGAACTCGGCGCGGTCGGCAAAGATAACTTGGCGCGGATCGTTGTGATTGTCATACTGAATCAGCGTTACGTGGAGAAGCGCCCGCGAGTTCGGCTCGTACGCGGTCGCGATCGTCACCTGCCGGCCGCCACCCGGAAGCGGCGCCGAGACGGTCAAATCACGATTGAAGGCGCTGACGTGATTGATGACGGCGTTCTCGATCTCGGTAAGCTGGTCGTTTGCGTACGGAACCACGCGCTCTTGCAGAACGTAGGTGACGAAAGACATCACGATCCCGACGGCAAGCAGCGGCGCAACGATCCGCGTAAACGTCACGCCGGCAGCTTTCAGCGCGTTGATCTCGCTCTCGCCCGAGAGGCGCTGCACCGCAAGCAGCGTTCCGAGCAGTAACGCCATCGGAATCACCAGCACGACGTCGCCGGGAAGCGACCAGACGAAGACGAGCAGGGCCGCCCAGAGCGGCGCGTGCTCGCTGCTCACGAGCTTCCCGATATTCAGAATCTCGGTCGCCGCAAAGATCAGCATGAACGCCGCCAAACCGAACACGAACGGCCCCGCCAGCTCGCTCAGCATGTACCGATCCAGAATGGTGAATTTCATCGCGTTCTACCGCGAGCCGGGACGGCTCGCGTGCCGCGCCGGCTGTTAGCGAACCTGCTGCGGGCGTTTATAAGCGGAAGCCTTCGCCGAGATAGAACTGACGAGCAATCGGCGAATCGAGAACCTCTTGCGCGGAGCCTGACACCTCAATTCGACCGTTGTTAAGAATGTACGCGCGATCGACGATCGCGAGCGTTTCCCGAACTTGGTGGTCGGTGATCAGGATGCCGAGCCCGCGGTCCCGGAGCTGTCTAATCATCGCCTGAATGTCGGCGACGGCAATCGGATCGATTCCGGTGAACGGCTCGTCGAGCAGCAGAAAGGCCGGCGCGATCGCGAGCGCACGCGCGATCTCGACGCGCCGCCGCTCGCCTCCCGATAGACTGTCGCCGCGCGCGTCGACGAAGGCTCGCAAACCGAACTCCTCGAGCAGGGCCGGAAGACGACGCTCGCGCTCGTCGTGCGGTACGCCGTTCTGCTCCCAGATCAGCCGAATGTTGTCGCCGACCGAGAGTTTGCGAAAGATCGAGTTCTCTTGCGCCAGGTAACCGATGCCGTTTCGGGCGCGCGCGTACATCGGCGCGCTCGTCAGATCGATTTCGCTGCCGGCGTTGGAGAGCAGCACCGTTCCGCCGTCGGGCTTCACCAAACCCACGACGATGTAAAAGGTCGTCGTTTTGCCCGCGCCGTTCGGCCCGAGGAGACCGACGACTTCACCAGTCTGGACTTCGGCGGTAACGCCGTTGACCACGGTTCGCTCGCCGTAGCGTTTGACGAGACCGCGTAGCTTTATGGATGCTGTATGGTTCATTGCATTCGCATGTGAGTGAGGGATATATCCGAGTCGAAGCTCGAGCCGGTCGCTCGAAAGCCTTTCGGATCGGTAACCACGACGTTGCCGCTGCCGTGCAGCATGCCGGTCGCTTGCTGATAAACGAGCTGCGTGCACTCCAACGTCATCCCCGATGACGTGTGGGCGTGAACGCCGTTCAGCAGCGTGACGGTGTGCGCCGCCTGATCGACCACGGCTTGCGGCGCCGTCGCCGCGATTGTCGCGCCGTGCTTGTCGCGGAAGGTCACGCGCGCATTCTGAAAAACGGCGCGCGCGCCGCCCTGAGGCCCTGTGCTTTCGTACGAGCTTGCGAGCAGATCGTAATCGATCCGGTTGTGGACTTGCTGAATGAGGTGAACGGGCCGACGAGCGGTGCCCCGTCCGCTGATTTTGAGCACGAGCGGGGTCGGCGAGCTGCGAGGCGCAGCCGACGACGGAGAGGGCGTTGCTTTGGGCGGCTGGGGATTACAACCGGCCGCCGCGGCGAGTAAGAGCGCCGTCGCCAAAGCGCGGTAACGCATTATCGCTCGATCGTGGGACTCGGCTCGCCGCCTCTGGCCGCGGCCAGCGCGAGAGCCATCATCGGCATCCACACTCCGAAAAGTACGACGCTCACGGTATCGATGAGCCCTTGCACGGCCACGCCGACCAGTCCCGCCGCGATGCTCAACGAGAGCAACGCCTCAGGTAGCGCCGCCGTCGAGATGCGTCGCCGCAGCTCTACCATAAAGCGCCAGATCGTCCACGCGAACGCGGCGAGCCCGACGATTCCGATTTCGACGAAGAACGTCAGATAGAGACTGTGCGCGTGAAAGGCGGTCGGATCGGCATCGGGCGCGCGCACGACGGCGTAAAGGCGAGAAAAGTTAAACGGTCCGACACCGGTCAGCGGAAAGCGATCGGCGACCTGCAGCGCGGCTTGCCAAATCGACAGGCGCGTGTAGTCTTCGCTCGGATCGTGATGCGCGTTGAATAGCAAGACCACCGCCACGATGCCGCCGAGCACGATCAGCGCCGCGCCGGGGAGGCCGCGCCGCGTCCGCACGGCGAGCAGAAAAGCGCAGGCGGCCGCGAATCCCATCCAGCCGGCACGCGAATAGGTAAGCGCTAACGCGACCAGACCGGCTGCAAGGGCGCTCCACGCCACGACTCTCAGCCTGCGCGTCGAGCCGATAGACCCGAGTGCGTAGGCGATCGGCAAGAGGACGATCAGATAGCCGGCCAGCTCCCCGGGCAGAATGAAGGTACCCGTGGCGCGCCCGTGCGCGATGGCGAACTGGGTCGACGGAAGGCGCGTTTCTACCATCACGATCGCGGCGACGGCGGCGAGCCCACCAGAGATCAGATACGCGTAGAAGATTGCGGTTGCGGCGTTGCGATCCGAGTAGAAACGCATGATTGCGCACTGCCAAATGATTCCAAAGCCGCCGATCCCGGTGAAGAGGAAGCCCGCCAAAGGATTGAAGCCAAGGCATCCAGCCAACAGGCCCGCGCCGAAAAGAGCGAGCAACGGAAGCAACAGCGGCTGCGCGCCGCGCTGGGGGAAACGCACCAGCATAAACACCGCGTAGACTGCCAACAGCCCGCAGATAGCGAGCACCGCCAGAACGATTCCGCGTGGAATAAGCGAGAAGCCGGGAAAGTCGACGCCGGTAAGTGCGATAAAACTTGGAAAGAGCGGCACCATCGCAAAGATGACGCCGAAGGCGGCGGGCATCAAACGTCGCACTGCGATCCCTCTAAGAGCGTCGCGATGCGCTGCGCAATTCGCCGCGTCCCGCCCGGTTCTCCCATCCGCTCTCGGCCAATCTCGCCCATCCGTTTTTGGCGCGCAGGGTCGTCGAGCAGCGCGCTCACCCCGGAAACCGCATCGTTTCGCTCGCGCGGCAAGACCGCCAGGGATTCGCCGAGCAACCCTTGCTGACGTTGCCGGTACCAATGCGCCTCGCGATCGCTTCCGCGTTCGAATGCGACGACCGGAACGCCGCCGGCGGCGGCCGCTTCGTTGGCGGTCCCAGCCTGACCGAGAACGAGCGCGACGCGCGCGATCAGCGGCCCGAGCGGACCGCGCCAGGCA
>JBAUMX010000066.1:0-6367 GCA_049578945.1 Candidatus Cybelea sp.
CGGGTGCGCCGAGTCGATTTGACTCCTGAACCCGCATTTCATCGAGCGCTACGCGCCGGCGCGCTAGCCGTTTCAAGCGCTGCTGCACCTGGGTAGGCGGTTCCCACGGCGCCGGGTGCATTGTTACACAGTATCGTGCGATCAGCGCGGCGTCAGCCTTGTCGGTCTTCGTTCGAGAGAGTTCGCTTTGGCCGAAGGACTTGATCGCAAGCGCGTTCACGATGCTTACGACATGACCGTGCGCTTGCAGATCCGTAGCGAGCTCTTCGCTCCAACCACCGGTCGCTTCCATACACGCGTGCACCCGACTGACATGGCGGTTTGAAAGCCAGCGATGCAATTTCTCGAAACCCGCCGCGGAATGAGGGAAATGATTCGTATGAACCTGATCCTTAACGCTCAGCGCACAATGGAACTCGAACTTCCCAACATCGATGCCAAGAACGGCCAAATCCACGGGAACCTCCTTACCGCGGTAGCGTCGACCAGTCTGACAGATACGAGCTGTTGCCTTGGCGGCACGCCCCGGATTCCGTCCGGTCATCACCTACCGCACGAGCTACTCGGGCACCAATCTAACATGCAGGCTCTCGGGCCCGAGAAAATGTCGGTGTCACCGAGCACGAGTGGGACCTTCGATCCCTCCACCGGAGAACCGGCCGGATGAATATATCAGAGAATGGGACCCGAGCGGTGCGATTTTCCGCGCGGCCGGGATAGACGTGAATCCAAGGGCGGTTCGCCGAGAACGTTCCCGGAAATGCCTGGGTGATCGGAGAATGACATCAGGAACGGGTTCGCTGAAGGCTGAGGCTGTCGGTGCGTCAGTGCCTTTCTAGATCGCGAGACTGCCATTTACGATTGACTTGAGCTTGCGGAGGGTTACCAAAGATGCGGCCGGATCTGCCATATAGATCGTTATTCTTCGCGGACGAAATCGCGAATTCTTTGCAGCGACTAGCCGTGCCGCGTTGTTATGGCGTTATTCGGTAGACCGTGCCCGCATTCGCGACGCCGCCTCCCGCCGACGTTGTGCCGTAGAGCGTGCCTTTCACATCCGTCAGGCCGGCCAGCGGGGCCGCACCATCGGGAGGGATCCCGAAGGCGTGAAGAACGGTCACTTGGCCCGACGGAGTGATGCTGTAGAGCGAGCCTGCATCGTTCGCGGCAGATTCCGGCGTGGTGCCGTAAAGCGCTCCTTTTAGAAGGAGAAGCGTCGTGTCAGGCTTCGCGCCATATTCCGACGACGGATAGAAGTCGAAGAGTATTCGTTCCTTCCCCGACATCGTCACACTAAAGGCCGTGCCGGCGTTATAAAATGCCTTTCCGCCCCAGGTCGTCGTGCCGTACAAAGCGCCGTTTACTACCACCAACCCGGCTTGAGGATTGGCGCCGTCGTAACGCTTGCACGGAAAGCCGTAAATAGTTTTCTCTTTTCCTGAGGTCGTGATGCTGAAGACGGTCCCCTCGCCGCACGGACCGGAAGAGTCGGTCGTGCCAAATAGCTTTCCTTTATAGGCGATGAGACCGGCAAACGGAATACTGCCGTCCGCCTTGGAGTAGGAAGGAAAACGATAAAGCATCGCCTCCCTTCCAGCCGGGTCGATCGCAAAGACCGTGCCGGCATTGTAAGTCCCGCCCGCCAGCGTCGTTCCGTAGAGCAGACCGTTTAATGGAGTTAGGCCTGCGACCGGATTCATGCCGTCAGTTCGGGACTGACCGAAGCTATACACGACGTGCTCGGTGCCGTCCGCCGTGACGTTGAAGACCGCGCCGTCGTTGTACGCGCCTCCTAAGTACGTCGTGCCGTAAAGGACGCCATTTAGCACGGCCAGACCCGCTTCCGGCTTGATGCCGTCGCCGGATTGTCCAAAGTTATGGAGCACGCGCTGCTTCCCCGAGAGGGTGACGCTGAACACGGTTCCTTGAGAATAATAACCGCCGCGCTCCGTCGTTCCATAGAGCTTTCCCTTGAAGTACACCAGCGATCCGGCCGGCGTGGCGCCGTCGAAGCCGAGGAAACTAAATATCGTCTGGTACTGATAGCCGGAGGTCGTATGGCGCATTAGCTGCGTCGAATCCGGCAAGGCAGGCACGGCGTGCAGATTTTGCATGGTCGAGCACGCCGTGACAGCCAGGCAAGACAGCGCGGTGACGAGCGATCGTGAGAGCATCGAAGTTTCGCGCATCAGCGAGCCGCCGTGCTGACGACGACGCCATACGGCGACGTTTCGGGTAACGTTTTGCTAGGCTTGCCGCCGGCAGGGTAGGCGAAGAAGTCGACGCGAGGCTGCGTTTCGCCGCCGGCTACCAGAATCGTCGAGCCGTCGATAAAAAAGGTCGCCGTCGGCCCGTCCTCCTTCAGCTGCGTGGTGCCGATCGTCCGTGCGATAAAATGCGAAACTTGCATGTGATACACGTAGGTGTTGCCCGAGCTGGGTCCCGCAATCGTTCCCGCTCCTACGGCAAGGTAGCTACCTTCCCACTGCAGCCCGTTGGCATAGGCCGGCAGATGATCGAGCGTGACAGTCTGAAATTGATGCGCGCCTTTCGTGAGCTCCACGAGCCCGTACGATCCGCCGCTGCCGCCGGAAACGTTGCCGTCAACGAAGAGATCGCCGGCGTCGTCGTAGGAGCAGAAATATGCGTTCTCAAGTTGATAGATCGGATGCGTCCGCGGCGTCCCCCGTGCGTGAGCATAGACGAGGACTTCGCCTTCGGTATTCTCCCCAGCCATCAGGGTCGTCAGGGCGAGATTTCCGCTTTTCGAATCAACCGCGCACGCATAAGTTGTTCCATCCTTGACCTTCAGCGTTGCGATCGGGCTCGTGCCGCCATGCGCATACTCGAGAATCTCCGAGAGACCGTAACTCGGAATGAATACATCGCCTGTCCGATCGACACACAGAAAGCTTAGTCCTTCGAAGCCGGTAAGCGTGCCCGCGAGCTTCTCGGTCGGATACGTGTAAACGTTAACGACGTCGTCTTTGGTGTCGGCAACGTACATAAGGTCACCCTTTGCTGCGCCGGGGCTCATCCAAGAGCGATGGTGTGCAGCGCGTGCGGCGGGTGTATCTCCTCGCGGGATTGGGCCGGTCGCGCCGGAGAGCGGCGATTCTCCACAACCGGCCAGTACCGACGCCCCGCCAGAAATAGTTAACCAGAAGGAAGCGAGTGCAAAAATCCTCATCGGTGGGTCGCCGCGCTGATCGTGAGCCCGAACAGCCCGCTCGGACTCGAAACGCTCTTCGATTCCTTGCCGCCGGCCGGATACTTCCAAAAGCCGATGGCCGTTTCCGAAACTCCGTTGGGAACGATGACGCTCGTGCCGCTAATCGCGGACAGCGTCGAGCCGTTCCAGCCGTCGAGGTGCGATTGCCCAACGACGCTTACCAGAGAGGCGGAAGCGCTCAGCTGGTAGATCGCGTCCGCCGTGAGGTCCTCGAGTGTGACGTGGCTGCCGTCCCACTGAAGTTCACCCATGCCGGACACACTAACGTATTTGTTCAGCGACAGGTCTTCTAGCTGTGTGGCTCCCTTTTTGAGCTCGGCGAGATACATTTGCGTACCGATCCCCTCGCCGTTGACAAAGAGATTTCCCTTCACATCGTAAGCGCAGTAGTAGAAACTCTGGATATCGTAGCCGTAATAGATTTTGCCGTAGTTGCTGCCGGGCGAAAACGTCTCGATTTCTCCGATGCCCCCCGAACCAAATCCAGCCGAGGAAACGGCGAGCGTTCCGGAGCTCGGATCGAC
The DNA here is from genome assembly GCA_049578945.1 of Candidatus Cybelea sp. Lineage (GTDB taxonomy): Bacteria > Vulcanimicrobiota > Vulcanimicrobiia > Vulcanimicrobiales > Vulcanimicrobiaceae > Cybelea. Next base: position 3,757 of record JBAUMX010000066.1, read on the forward strand.
CGAGCATCCGAAGGGGCGTCCGCGATCGAATGACAGCGTCTTGAGAACCTTGGTACCGCCGTGCGCGTACTCGTACACGTGCCCGCTGACGGTCTGGTTCGTGCCGAGCTTCGAAAGACTCGCGACATAAACGTTGCCTGACGTATCCGAACAAAGCCCCTCCAGCGCGATTGTGCCGGTTGGCGGCGCGAATTCTCGAACGAGTTTTCCCTTCGGATAGGAAAAGATGTAGAGATGCTTACCGTCAGCACTTCCGGCGTAAATCAAATCACCGCTGGGGGCTGTACGCTTCGCGGCCTCTTGTACGGGCCATGTCGACACGATCGGCTGCGTTGCCGCACATGCGGTCAGTGCGAAAATCGTGGCTAAGGCTACAGCAAAATGGCCGCCTCGGTTTAAAAGCAAATCGCGTCTCCTAAAAGATTTCGGCGACGGGCTTTCGCCGGCTAACCTTCGGACCCATGCTCGGCATCATGCGCTCGTCTGGAGAGACGACGCAACCAAGCCGAGACGAATTCAGTCGCGAGCTACGTTAATGCGAGCGAAGTCGTTGAGCGACGGTCTTCAGCTTGTACGGGTTGCGCACGACATAGATCGCCGCGATGCGTCCATCGACGATTTCCAGCGCTGCCGCGTCTTGAGGGCCAGACGGCGTGAACGTCACGAGGCCGGGTAAGCCGTTGAGCATCACCGTATCCATGCGAATAACGTCGCGCCAGCCATGCTTCTCCTTCAAGCCGAAGAGGAACTTGCTGACGCTTTCGCGTCCGATCAGCGGAACCGTTGCGCAGGAACCCTGCCGCCGCCGTCGCTCGTGAAGACGACGTCGTCAGTAAGGAGCTGCTCTAGCGCTGCCGGATCGTCGTTTTGGATCGCGGCCAAAAACGCGTCGCGTACTCGCAGGAGCTCCTTGGGGTCAACAGCGAGCGATCTTCGGTGCGATCGGAAACGAGCTTGTCGGCGGCGTCTTTCGGCGGGAGCCATTGCAGCTGCATCCCGATCAGATCGCTGAAGCGCAGCGCAAGCGGCGTAGCTAGACGGAAGGCGTGTGAGTTCATCATCGAAGGGCAGCGAGTAGGCAGCGCCCTCTCTCAGTTCGCGAAGCTTGGCTTCCGGTGCTCGCGTGTCTCCGCGTCAGCACAGCGCAATGGCGCGCGGCGCAATCAGAGGTGCATTGCCGGCGACTTGATCGCGTTGGCGCTGGATGACTCTCGGTAGATGCAACGGTGCCTGCGAGCTCAACTCTTGTGCGGATCGCAACATAACCACCATACAAGTGTGAAGTCGCGAGAGGTGGTGACCGCCTGAACGTTGGGTTGCTCGAAGGGAACAGACTTATAGGCTCGTTATCACGGCGAGATTGAGAAGACGGTTCCGCATCCCGAGGGTATCTCGTACGGACAATACGGGCCACCCGCTACAGTCGTGCCGTACAGCTTGCCGTTCGCAAAGGCTAGGCGCGCATGAGGCTCGGCACCGTCCGGCGGAGCCTTAAAGTCGTAAAGGACTGTCTTTTCGCCTGATGCGTCCATCTTAAAAATGGTGCCACACCCCAATGCGCACTTGCCACTCCCACCGATGTAGGTCGTAGCGTACAGCACACCGTTAATGGCAAGTAAACCCTGCGGATACTGTCCGTCGCTGCCGCCTTTGAACCGGTAAAGCACGTGCTCCTTACCAGACGTACTGACCGAAAAGACCGTCCCACAGAGGTGGCGCCGGTTTTTTGAACAGAAAATCGCCGTTGTATAAGTGATTGCTCCGCTCAGTCATGCCGCCGCCGCGGCGGCTGAGTAGAAGTATTTTTCGTCGGGGGTGCGCCCGTCAAGCGAAGAGTGCGCCCGAACGCTGTTATAGAACGTGACGTAGCGGCCGATCGAGATCCGAGCCTCGGAACCGGACGCATAGGCTCTCAGGTAGACTTCCTCGTACTTCAACGAGCGCCAAAAGCGTTCGATGAACACATTGTCGCGCCAGCAGCCCTTGCCATCCATACTCAACTGCACGCCGAGTTCTTCGCGAATGAGTGTCACGAAGGCGCCATCGGTGAATTGGCTGCCCTGGTCGGTATTGAAGATTTCGGGTTTGCCGTGAAGTGCGACCGCTTCACGCACAGCTTCGATACAAAAGTCGGTGGTCAATGTATTTGAGAGTCGCCAAGCCAGAACGCGGCGCGTAGCCCAATCGAGGACGGCAAAGAGATACAAGAAGCCGCGCTCCATTGGGATGTAGGTAATATCCGCCGACCAAACGTGATTCGCTCGTTCGATCGTGAGGCCACGGAGAAGGTACGGAAAGACCGGGTGTTCGGGATTCCGCTTGGTGGTCTGCTGTTTCTTTCGATAGAGTGCCTCGATCCCAATCTGACGCATGAGACGTGCTACGTGCCGCCGGCCGACGCGATCGCCTCGTTTTCTAAGCTGGTCGCGCAGCTGCCTCGCGCCCATGAACGGGAAATCCGTGTGAAGGCGATCCATCTCGCGCATCAGTTCGAAGTCGGATTTCGATGGGCCGACAGGAACGTAGTAGAGCGAGCCACGAGAGACTTTCAGAAGATCGGCTTGGCGCGTTAGCGAGAGACCGTGGTCGCGGTCGATCATCGCCTTGCGCT
>JBAUMX010000067.1:0-10644 GCA_049578945.1 Candidatus Cybelea sp.
AGCCCGGCGCACAGCGCGATACTAGTGACCGCTGATGAGCCTCGCACAGAACTCGATCAGGGTCGCGCCCGGAATCAAAAGCAGTTGCGATAGCGCCAGCCCCAACGTGGCAGTGAACGACAAACCAACGACCAGCGCTCTGACGTCTTGTATCGAACGCTCGCCGCGCACGGCGCGGTCGGTAATCATCGCCGAAGCCGGATCGACGACAATGTTGTAAGCGATCGTGGCAAAACCATTCACTAGGCCACTGGATAGAACCGCGGTTCTGGCTGCCGGTGGATACAGCACGCTGGCATAGGCCGCGGCAACGATGCCGATCCCGTACACGGACGTTACGAGCAGATTGAGTACCAGAACGTCCTTGGGCACGCGCGCAAACGGCAGGTCTCGAATGCGAGTCGCCACCGAGAATTTCAGTTCGTTGAGAACGGCTACGACGGTCGCTGGACGCAAGAGTCCCAAGGCCGCCTTTGGCACGCTCCCGTTTCGCTCCAGCGAGCGAATCGCGCGCAAGTAGAGCATAACGAACGTCGGAATCGCAAGCGCTCCAAGTACCGCGCCGAACGTCCCCGCAAAAACAACCATGCGCAGCTGCCACTGATATGTGTGGAGCGACGATCCCAAACTCGACGCCAGGGAAGCGCGATCGGAGAGCGCACCGAGCATGGGTGTGTAAAACATCTGAGCGAACCGGCTGCTCGTCGCAAAGATATTAAAGAGCGAGATGGCCGTCGCAACCCTTCCCGAACGAGCGCCGGCCAGGCGGGCGGCATAGGCCGCAATTGCGAGCGCTTGGACGACGAAATTGAGCGCCATGGCTAGGAGAAGCTGCCAAGCCCAGAATCCATGGTGATGCGGCATGCGGTGCCAGCATACTATTGGGCTTGCCGCGGCGTGAGGGGCGAAGGCCCCTGGTTTTGAGACCTTCGTTTCTAGCGGTTCCTACCGTTGGTCCAATATAATTTGTGGGACCAATGGAGACCGTCGGATCGTCGCGCTCGCTGCCGAAACTGGTGCTAGCCGGGGCAGTGTTACTGACCGCGCTGGCCGCGCTGGTGCTGCTTGTCTTTGGGGTTAGCCCAGCCGGCATCGCCCTAGCGGGATTGGTGATCGCTCCCTTTGCTCTGTACGTTGCGCTGGCGCGCCCGCTCGATTTCCCCTTGGGCCTGTACGTAGTGCTGATCCCCTTCGACAACCTGCTCACCACGGGCTCGTTTGGGACGCTCACCAAGCTCTTCGCGATTGTCTCCGCGGTATTTTTGCTCCTTTGGATCGCTCGTCGCCACCGCCTCGCCCTCGCAGGATGGCCGGTGCTGGTGTTACTGGCGCTCGTGGTGTGGATGTGCGCGAGCACTTTTTGGGCGCTCGATCAAGGCGCCGCCCTAAAAATCATGCCTACGTATGCCGGCCTGATGCTGTTTTACGTCGCGCTCACGATGATGCCGATCTCGCCCTCGCAGTTTCGGCGGCTGCTCGCCCTCGCCGTGCTCGGCGCTGTCGGTGCAGCAGTCTACGGCATTCACGCATTTTATGCCAACCCGTCGCTAGTGCAAAACAACAGTCCGGCGATGCGCTTCATCCTCAAGGCCGGCGATAACTCGATCGACCCGAACCAGTTCGCCGACGCGATGCTCTTTCCACTTGCGGTCGTCACGATGTGGGGTTTACGCACTCGGCGACTGTTAGCGAAGCTCGTCTGCCTGGGCGTCCTGTCGCTGCTCGTTCTCGCGATATTGCAGAGCGGCTCACGGGAAGGCGTCACCGGTACGCTTCTGATCGCGGGATACTATTTGTGGCGGTCGCGCTATCGGCTCCAGGTCCTGATTGCGCTCGCCGCCATGGTGGTGATTTCGTTCGGTGCGCCTAGCTCGATCTGGCAGCGTTTCTCGACCGCCCTGCAAACCGGCGGTTCAGGCCGGACCTCGATCTGGGCGGTGGGCCTGGAGGCAGCCAAGCATCGCCTTCTCGGGGGGTACGGGATTGGGAATTTTCCCAACGCCTACGATCTGTTTTACTTGACCGTTCATCAGCCGTATCCGTTCGGTTGGGAGAGCCCGGCCCACAATCTGGTGATGCATTATCTCGTCGAGCTGGGCGTCGTCGGTCTTGCATTAATTGCCGGTTTCTTCGTCGCACAGTTCCTGTCGCTGCGCATCATCGACGCGAGCAGCGAGCTCTACGATTACCGCATCGCGTTGGAGGCTGCACTTTTGGCGATCGCAGCCGTTTCCTTGACGGTCGATCTCTTCACTTACAAGTACGCGTGGCTCGTCTTTTCGATGGTGGCGTTATTGCGCAACGCAGCAACGTCGGCTCAGCGCAGCGCGTCAAGCCTCGCTACGACTTCCTCCATGATGCAGGCTCGGTCGGCGCGTTTCGCCACGGCGGCTTTGCCCGACTCGCCCAGCTCGCGCAGCGCGCCCTTATCGAGAGCGGCCAGCTGACGCAACGCCTGCGCCAACGCAGGAGCATCTCCCGGAGGCGTGCAGAGCGCGCCGAGCGCGCCGCCTTCCCGGCTCGCTTCACCGGCGGCGGCGACGATCACCGGACAGCCGACCGAGAGCGAGTCGTATAGCTTCGTAGGAATGCTGTCTTCGATTCCCTTTCGCAAGGGAACGATCGAAACGTCCGCCCGAGCGACGCACGCCATCGCATCCCCGCGCGGTAGGCTGCCCCGCATCACGACGTTTTGAGCGCCCTCTGCCCGCAGCCGTTGGCCAAGATGCGTCCGCTGCGCTCCGTCGCCGACGATTTCGATAGTTATGTTCTCCGACGCGACGAGTGCCGCCGCATCCACCAGCACGTCGACATCGGTAGCCAGGCCGAGGTTACCCGCGTAGACGGCCGTGAATCCGTTGCCGTGGCCGTTTTTGGGAGCCACACTTGGAGAGCGCTCCGCGGCGTTGCGCGCGAGTACGAGCCGCGATTGCGGGATCCCGCGCGCCGCTATCTGCGAGAGCGCGGTGGGCGTCACCGCGACGATGAGATCTGCGCGAGCGTAGAGCACGCGAACGAGCCGTTCCACGACGCGCACGATAAAGTCGTCCTTCTTCCACTCTCCCATCGCGATCGCGACGTCCGGAAAGACGTCACGCACGTCGACGACGAGCTTTGCACGGTGGCGCCAAGCCGCGATCATCCCCGGCAGCGCGAGCGTGATCGGAGGCGAGCTGATGAGGATCAAGTCGTATTTGTCGCGCGTCAAAACCGCGTACAGGCTCGCCGACAGCGCTGCGCTCAGCCAATGCAACAGACGGCTGCCCGGCAGGCCGGGAAGGAGCAGCGAAAAGAGCCGCACGGTTTGACTCCGTTCCGCCTTTTCGCGGCGCATCAGCGGAAGCCGGCCCTCCGAGAATCGTCCGCGCGGAAACGACGGATAGTTCGTGACGACCGTCACGTCGTGTCCGGCGTTGGCCAATGCATCGACGAACGAAGCGACTCGAGTCGCCGCCGCGGCTGGCTCCGGCGGATAGAAATGCGTGATGAAGAGCGCCTTCACGTATGCGCTCCGCCAAGAATCGTATCGCGACGGCTCAAGCGCTCGGGTAGGCTTCGCAGTGCTGCCGACATCACGCGCGAGCGACAGTTTGGCTGTTCGATATAGGAAGCCCAGCGCCGCGCCGCTTGCTCAAACTTTGGTTCTGAGAACATCCGCGCCAACACGTGCATCTGCGCGATGTGGAACTGATGGTATTTGAGCGTTGCGATGTGCGGTTGACCGGCGGCCGAGAGCAAGAGACTATAGCGCGTCCACCAGCCGGTATCGAAGCGCGGTAACCAGCGGCGCAACGTATCTGCCGAGGCTTCGACGACACGCGCGAGCCCGGCGTCGTCGGTACGCTTCCACAGCTCCCAAATGCCCCAGAGCGCGAAGATGCAGCCGTTGAGCACGTGCGGCGCATGTTCGTTTGCGATCTCCTCGAGAAAAAGATTCGCGCCATCGCGCCAAACGACCCCACCATCTTTAATGTCGGCAAAGAACGGTTGCGACGCTCGCTCGGCGGCGTCGGCGTATCCCGACGATGCGTCGAGCGCGTGCGCGCGTAGAAGCACCGAAATCGCCTCCCCTTGCGCCATCGCAGAACACCAGCCGGCCGGCGCTCCATACTTTTTCCACGGAAAATCGAATCGATAGAGGCCGGTAACGGCGCCGTCGCCCTGCCGATCGCGCAGCCAAGTCGCTTGGGCCAGAAAATCGCGGCGTGCCGCCGCGTTGCGGGTTGCGTACCACAGGTCGAAACGGTGAAGCGCGAACTGCGCGATGCGGATCGGATGATAGGCCCGGGCCGGGCCGCTCAACAGTACTCCGTCGGCATCGAACGGCGCGTCGTGCCAATCTTCGCCATACACGCCGTGGCCGGGATCCCATTCGACGAAATAGGGCCCCGCGCCGGGCTCGCTCAATCCATGAAAGCTGTAGGGCCGGCGGTGCGACCATCCGCCAACCGGAAAACCGAGCGCCAAGCGGCGTAGCGCCGTCATGCCACCGCGGTGAGCGCGCGCGGACGCGGAGGTCGCCCCAGTACGTAACACTCGAAGCCGTGCCGTTGCCATTCGTCGGCATCGAAGAAGTTTCGCGTATCGACAAGGCGAGCCCGGCGCATCCGCTCGGCCACGTCGGCCGGGTGGATCTGACGAAATGCCGTGTGCGGCGTGATCAAAACCAGCGCGTCGGCCCCGGTCACCGCCTCCTCGATCGAGGCGCAGAGAGGACGGTGGAAACGGGCCACGTTAGGATCGAAGATCGCCGTCTCAAACCCGCGCTCCCGAAGTAGCTCGTCGATGCGAGAGGCGGGGCTTTCGCGCGCATCATCGACGTCGGCTTTATAGGCGGCGCCCAGCAATGCGATCTTGCTGCCCGGTGCGGGAATGACGAGTTCGGCGATGCGGCGCGCGATGCGGAACGGCATTCGGTCGTTCACGCGGCGCGCCGATTGGATGAGTTCCGTGACGACCGGGTTCGCGTTCGATAAGAAGTATGGATCTACCGGGATGCAGTGGCCGCCGACGCCCGGTCCAGGCTGCAGGATCTTGACTCGAGGATGCTTGTTGGCAAGCCCGATCGTTTCCCAAACGTCCACGCCCAGCTCTTCGGCGAAAAGCGCCAGCTCGTTAGCGAAGGCAATGTTCACGTCCCGAAACGTATTCTCCACGACCTTAACGAACTCGGCGACCGTGATCGACGTGAGCGCGATCTCCCCGTCGCAAAACGACGCGTAAAGGTCCCGCACGACCTCGGCGTCGCGAGGTGTGCGTCCGCCCACGACGCGGGCGTTGGCACGCAGCTCTTGCATGATTGAACCGGGAATAACGCGCTCGGGACAGTGCGCCACGTGAAAGTCGTCGATCGATTTGTGTCGATCGCTCAGCGCGCGCTCGACGATCCGCTCGGTGGCACCCGGCGGAACGGTCGACTCCAGAATAATGATAGAGCCGGGCTCGGCCACCTCGGCAACCGCGCGAGCACCCGCCTCGACGTAACGCAAATCAGGCCTTCCATCGGTGCTTGGCGTCGGCAGGCAAAGAATGTAAGCGCCGGCGTTGGGGACGCGATCGACAACGTGCAGTCGACTCGACTGCAGCGCATCGAGGACGGCTTGACGTACCGGTTCTTCCATCGGCGGAACGCTCCCGCGCTGCAGGGCGTGCCGCAGCTGGGCATTTACGTCATACCCATACACGCGGTGCCCGTTCTGCGCGAGGAGTGCCGCTGTCGGCAAACCGATGTAGCCTAACCCAATAACCGTAATGTTCACGCCCTACTCCTTTCGTGTAAGAGCGGCGGCAAGCTTTTGCATTTGCGTGGGCGCGTCGTACTGCGTCGCGACGCGCTGGTGCGCGCGCCGGGCCCGCGCCTCAGCGGCGCCGGGATCGAGATAAACATCGAGCAGCGCGCAGGCGAGCGAGTTGGCGTCGCCCGCTTTTACGAGACGGCCGACTCGTCCGTCGAGGAGCTCGCGGACGCTGCCGGAGTCAGTCGCGACGACCGGAACGCCGAACGCCATCGCCTCGATGAGCGCCGACGGAATCCCCTCCATCGCGCGCTCGCCGTCGGCGTGGCTCGCGAGAACGACCCCCGCAAAGCGTCCCGCTCGGTACCATTCGAGCAGAGTGCTCTGCGGCAAAAAGCCGGCGAACTCGACCAGCTCGCCCAGACCCAGGAGCGCAACCAAATCTTCGAGCTCTTGGCGGCGCGGGCCGACACCAGCGAGCGTGCAATGAACCTTGACGCCCCAGTCGCGCAGCTGCGCGAGCGCGTGTAACAAGGTCTCGTGTCCCTTAACGGCAACGAGCGCCGCCGGACATACGATCCGAAACGGTTCGCGCCGTTGGGATGCGAAGGCCGGCGCCGATGGGACGATGGTTCCGAGGCGCAGCTCGATGATGCGCCCGTTGAGTCCGGGCATGCGCCGAGCGAGATCCGTCGTGCCCCGCGTCGATATCGTTCGAACGAACGACACGCTCTTCTCTTTTGCATCAAAGGCGTTGCGTTCGTAAATGTCCCAGCGGTGCGCGGTGCAGCTCCACTCCACGCCGCTGACCCGCGCGGCGATCATCGCGACGCTTGCGGGCGTCGAAACCCAATAGGCATGAATGTGGTCGACCGAGTTCTCCATCGCCCAGTCGGCGAGCGCCAGCGCCTTCGCCGTCACCACAAGATTCTTGGCGCGGCCTGGATCGCGCGACGCGACGAGCAGCCCGAACATCCGTAGCGTGGCCTTGGGGTTGCGCACAAACGCGCGTGCCGCGCGGCACAGCAGACCGGCACTCAAGAGCGGCCAGCTGAGAATTTCAACGCCTTCGGGAACGCGATGACGCGCCGCAGATGCCGGCGGCCGCACGGGCACCACGACGATCCGATCGAAGTACCGCCGCAGCTCCGCCAGCTCGGTGTTCAAATACGCCTCTTGACTGCCGAACGGATATCGCGCGGTGACGACAACCAGGCGGCGCGCCTTGGCGCTCATGAAGCGGCTCCGCACAGGTCGAGATACATCTCACGGTGCGCGTCGGCCATCTGGCGGATGTCGTAAGTGCGCAGAACGTGACGCCGGGCCCGCTCGGCAGTCTCGCGACGCATGGTAGGGTGCGCGAGAGTCCTTTCGATCTGCGCGGCGACGTGCTCCGGCTCGAAGCTCGGCGTCAGGAAGCCGTAGCGGCCATCCGCGAGCATGTTACGCGCTCCCAACCAGGGGGTGCTGACGATCGGAACGCCGGCGAGCATCGCCTCGAGCAGCGTCAGGGGCATGCCTTCAAACCACGACGTCATGAGCAGAAGGTCGGCGCCGACCAACAACTCGGGGACGTCGTTACGGTACCCGAGGAAGCGAACCTGCTCGCCGATGTGCAGCGCAAAGGCGAGGCCGCGAAGCACGACTTCCTCTTTACCGGAACCGGCGAAGAAGAGCACCGCGCGCTTGCGCACGCTCTGCGGCAGCAGCGCGAACGCGCGCAACGCAAGCACGTGATTCTTTTGGTACTCCATGCGGCCGACGGTCATAATGGCGAACTGATCGGATCTGATTCCCAATCGCTCTCGCGCCGGCGCCCGGTTTTCAGTAGGTTGGGGAAAGGTCAGGCCGTTGGGTATAATTACCAGCTTCTGCTTCGGAAGACTCTCGCGCTCGACGAGCGCGGTGCCCTGTTCGCGGAAAAAGGTGACGACGCGCGCTGTAACCCGATGGAGCATCCAATCCGCAGCGCGCTCCAGCGGGGTTCGCCGAAAATCGCAAGGATTATGTTCGGTATGCACGATTTGCTTGGTGCCGGCCAGTAAAGCCGCAACCCGTCCCCAGTATTTTCCGACGTGCGTATGCGTGTGAACGATGTCCGGCTTGCACCGCCGGATCTCGCGGATTAGACGGCACACGAATAGCCTGTCGCGCCGGTCTTTTCGTCCCGCATCAAAAACGTTGAACGGCAAGGTCTCGCGCGCGTGGGCCGGCGGTTCGTAGATCGTTAGGAGTTCGGCCTCAAGCTCATCCGATGGCAGATACTTGAGGAGCTCCACGATGAGACGTTCGGCGCCGTAACCCCGAACCGATGGCAGGATATGAAGGACGCGGACTTTGTCTTTCATGCGGCTCGATGGAAGAGAAACTCGCAAGCTGTCTGAAAGAGCACCGCTACGTCGAGGAACGGCGACCAATTCTCGACGTACTGGAGATCGTACTCGAGCTTCTCGCTGACCGCCGACGTCTCCAACGTGCGCTTCATGTGCACTTGCGACCAGCCGGTGATGCCGGGCCTAACCAGATGTCGCTCGTCGTAGCGCGGAAGCGTGCTGCGGAAAAGGTCGACGAATATCGGACGCTCGGGCCGGGGACCGACCAACGACATCTCGCCGCGTATGACGTTTAAGAGTTGAGGCAACTCGTCGATGCTGAAGCGCCGGATTATCGAGCCCACGCGGGTTTTACGAGGATCGTCGGCAGTTGCCCAGCGAGCGCCGCCCTCGCTCTCCGCGTCGAGCCGCATCGAACGCAGCTTGAAGATCGAGAAGGGACGGCCGCCTACGCCGACACGCTCCTGTTTGAACATCACCGGCCGCCCCGATTCCAAGTACACGGCAATGGCCGCGATCAATATCACGGGGGCGAAGATCGCCAGTGCAAGGCAAGCCAAGGCGACGTCCATACTCCGCTTGAGAAGCTGCGCACGCGGCGTGCACGCGCGCAGCCGCGCTGGGACGATGAGAACCTGCCGCCCGTCGGTCTGCAGCGACAGGTCGTAGGCGTAACGCGTGATCCGCGGAGGCGCAAAACAAAGCTGGATATGTTCCCGCGCGGCCGCTTCTAGAATATGACAAAGCACGTGGGGGGGAATCATCTCGGTCAAGATCAGCGAGTCGCATCCCCACTCTCGCGCATGATCGAACCACTCAATCCCAGATAAGTCGGCGTCGCGGGTCAAGTCGATCTGCCCGATGGTCTCGGCGATATCGTCGGTTACGATCATTTGCGCCTGGGAATCGTCGCCCAGTTCGAGGCTTTCTAAAACCCTCGAGACACTCTCCGCCGTTCCGACGATGCTGATCCGCCGGCTTCCTTTAAAGCGAGTGCTCTGCCGCATGTGGTGGAACGTCGCGCGCGACGTGCCAACCAGCACGATTGAAAAGAGGAGCGCGTAGAGCAGAGCGATACGCGAGGTCGAGATCTCCGGATAGATCGTGAAGAGTACGAGTTGTGGGATGGTTCCCAAGATCAACGCAGCAATCGTATAGTAGAGCTCGTCCTTCATCGACAGTGCGTACGTCCGCCGGTAGAGTCCCAGCCGATCGAAAATCAGCACCCATAACGCTACGAACAGTAAATCGGCTACGAGCAGGTGGGTCAGAATTCGCGGCGAGTTCCAGTGGTGAAAACCGATCAGGGCGCCGAGGGCCGAAGCCGCGATAAACAGCACGACGTCGGCCGCCATCAAAAGGATGGTCCAGCGAATCGGAAATGCCTTGGGAACGTGGCGTACGTTCGTTTTTTTGAGCTGCGCAGGGCGCTCGATGATCCGGGCCGTCATAGATGCCTCAATGATACGTGCGCACCCATTGCAAACCGGAGAGTCCTTAGTCCCGGCCTTAGAGACGGGCGGCGGAAAGGAAACAAGTCCCTACCACTAAGGTCCCGTCAGTTGAGCATTGTTGTCCTTATAAACTGACGCCCGCAACGCTTACGATACTGAGCGAAGCGCAATGTCACATATTACGCCGTACAACGGCGACGCAAGTCTAGCGTACGGCGCTGCTCCACAAGCGCAGCCGGCCGACGCACACGATCTCGAGCGCCTCTTCGGTGCAATCCGCAAGCGGTGGCGCATTCTTCTTGCAATTACAGCGGGATTCTTCGCCTTAGTCGGCCTCATGACGATCTTAACGCCGAAGTCTTACACGACGACGGTGCGGTTGTTGGTTGGTCGGCCGGGCACCGATATTGCCCCGACCGGTAACGACACCGCCCTGCCCGTCCTGAACGCGCTCGTGCTCCAAAGCGGCGCCCAGTCGGCTGAAACCCTGGCCGAGCTGGCTCAGGAGCACGACATTGCGTCAAAAGTCGTAGATCAGCTGGGCCTTAAAACCTCGCCCGGGGCTCTGCTCGGGCGCGTCAGCGTCAAGCCGATCGTCAACACCTCGCTGCTGAATCTCAGCGTTAAGTGGCGAGATCCCAACAGCTCGGCAAACATCGCAAATGCTTTCGCTACAGCGTTCGTCGATCAAGAGCGAGAGTTCGTGCGATCCGAGGCGGTTGCGGCACTTGGGTTCCTCGCCAACGAGCTGCCCAACGCACGAGCGAAGATGCAGGCGGCGGAGACGCGGCTGGCACAGTTCCAGTCGAGCCACGGCTATCTCGATGCGACCGCCCACGAGCAAGACATCAACGCTCGGGTGGCTTCGATCGAACAGCACATCGATCAGCTCTCGGTCGACCAAAACGAAGCTACCGCCCTTTTGAACAGCGTCAATAGCCAGCTGAGCACGCTTTCGAGCACCGTCGACAGCGCTAAAGACGTCGCTGCGAACCCCGTGAGCACCGACCTTCGCACGAAGCTATCGGACGTGGAAACTCAGCTCGCGGAGGCGGAGCAAAAGTACACGCCGGCCCATCCGGCGGTCATCGCGCTGCGGCAGCAGCGCGCCGCGCTGCTCGC
>JBAUMX010000068.1:0-18109 GCA_049578945.1 Candidatus Cybelea sp.
CCCGGCAGCGCGTCGAGCTGCGCCGACGTGCGCGCAACCGGGAGCGCCGCGAGTGCGACCGCGGTGACCGCGACGATTGCCGGAAGCGTGCGAGATCTCAAAGCGGCCATCGGTTAGAACGCCAGCGTCTTGGAGCCAAGCGTACGCGGATCGACTCCGTTGACGGTTAGGATGCTGCCATCCACGCGCTGCAGCTCTACGATTGATTGATTGAGCGAGGTCTGAGCCTGCAGCTCTAACCCGCGTGCTTGGGCGAGCGTCACCTGGCGCTGCAGCACCAAAAACGTCGTCGACGCACCTTGATGGAATTTGCGGAGCTCGCTCGCGTAGACCGCCTCGGCGGCGAGGCGCGACTCGCGCGCGGCGTCGAGCTTGGCCAGCGCCGATTTATAACTCTGCAGCGCGTTGCGCGCCTCGCTGCCGATGCGCTCTTCAACGCTTTGCATGATCACCTTTGCCTGCGTCATCTCCTCGCTTCCGACCCCGCGCATGCCGCGCGCCAGATTGCCCTGAATCGGATAGCCGACGATCAAAGCGATGTTGAAGGCCGGGAAGTAGCCGGCCCACAGATTATGATAGGCGAATGCCATGTTGCCTTGCGTGTTCGGCGGCGGTGTCGGGCAGATTTTGTTCAACACTTCCGTAACCGAGCTGCACTCGCCGAGCAGAAAGCCCGGAACCGGGGCCAGGATACCGGCAAAGCCATTGCTGAGATATTGCGCCTGGACGTCGGCCTGCGGCAGCGACTGATTTGCGGCAAAGGTGCGGTCGATTTCCGCCGCGAGACGCTTGTCTTCGGCCTGGCGCACTTCCGGCCGGCCCTGTTTGGCCTGCGAAACGATCGTGGCGAGATCGTAGACGCTCGGCAGCTGCAGCACCGACGTCGAGGGCACGAGGTTGGCGGTCCAGATCGGATCGGCAGGATCGCCGACGACTAAACTCTTGAGCTGGACCTGAACCTGCGAGACGGTCTGCAAGGCCGAGTAGACGTTATTCTGAAAGTTTGAGACTTGCGTCTGCGACTCGACGGCGTCGACGGGCGCCGAGGCGCCGCGACGCGCAAGGCGGACGTTGCTTCGCTGCTGTAAGATCGCTTCGTTGAGCGCCTCTTCTTGGATCGCCACGTTCCGCCAGGCCGCGACGAGGTTCCAATAGGAGTTCTCAACTTGTGAAATTGTGTTTGAGGCGTCGACCAGCGCCTGCGCGGCACTCGAATCGGCGTTGACGAAGGCCAGCTTCAACTGGCGCTTCGTCGCGTTCATGCCCGCATTCTTCAATAACGGCTGCGTCACCGCCAAGTTGAGGGTCGCGAGATAGTAAGGGTTGTACGCGTTAAAGACGGTATTGTTGTACGTTCTGCTCTGCTGGATCCCGGCCTGATAGTTCATGCCGTTCTCAGTCTGGCCGCCGACGCCGTACTGGAAGGCCGATTCGTGCTGGATGATGTTGCCGGGGCCAGTGGTGAAAACGACTCCCGGAGTCGTGCTTGGCCCCGGCGGAATGGTGTAGCGCCCCACCGGCCCCGGACCGGCTTCAAACGCGTTCTGGGGCGGCTGCACCGAGAAGCTCGAAGAGGGCTTCAACTGCAGTTGCACGTCGTAGGCGCCTTTGACCGCGACGATGTTGTAGCGCGCGACGCGAACGTTCGACGCGGAGACCGCGAGATTTGGATTCTTCAGCAGCGACATCGCGATCGCGTCCTGCAGCGAGATGCCGACGAATGGCCGCTGCGTAACGCCAACGATCTGCGCGGTGGTTGGGGCAACCTGCGGGGCGCGATAGCCGGGAGCGACGCTCGGAACGATTGGGAATTGCGGCGAGGGAATCCCGGTCGGCAGCGTCGCCTGCTTGGGAAGAGCGTCATCGAGCTGAGCCTCGCCTCGCTGTACGGGCAACGCCGCAAGGGCGGCGGCGGCAATTGCGACGGTGGCCTGAAGTGCGCGTAATCTCAACTTAGTGCGCCAGTGCCTGACTTCCAAGCGTCTGTAAGTTGACGCCGTTGTCGGTAAGAATCGTGCCGTCTACGCGCTTGAGCTCGACGATCGAGGCGTTAAGTTGCGTCTGCGCCTGCAGTTCGCTGCCACGCGCCTGCTCGAGCTCCAGCTGACGCTGGAGCACCAGGAACGTCGTCGACTGGCCGTGATGGAACTTGCGCAGCTCGCTCGCATAGACGGTCTCGGCAGACTCGCGAGCGACGCGAGCCGCGCTCAGCTTCGCACGCGACGACTGATAGCTCTGTAAGGCAAGGCGCGCTTCCGCGCCGATGCGCTCTTGCACGCCTTGCATCAGCACCTTGGCTTGGGTCGTCTCCTCGCTTGCGAGACCGCGCAACCCGCGCGCGACGTGACCTTGGATCGGATAGCCGACGATCAGCGAAAGGTTGAACGTCGGGAAATAGCCGGCCCACATGTTGTGATAGGCCCAGGCCATCGTCCCTTGCGTGTTTGGCGGCGGCGTTGGGCAGGCCGGCAGCCCGAGGCCGCCGCTCGAGGGCGGTTTAGTGCAAAAGCCCGATAGAAATGCAGGCACGGGTGTAAGAAGTCCGGCAAACCCGTTACTGACGTATTGCGCCTGAACGTCGGCCTGCGGCAGCGACTGGTTCTTTGCATAGGCGCGATCGATCTCGGCCTGCAAGCGCCGGTCTTCCGCCTGCCGAACCTCCGGGCGATTCTGCCGCGCGGCGGCGACGATGGCGTCGAGGTCGCTTGCGCTGGGAAGTCCTTCGACCGAAGTTGACGGGACGAGGTTCGCATCCCAGACCGGATCCCGCGGGCCGGCGGCGATGAGGATCTTCAATTGGTTCTGAAGTTCTGAGACGGCGTGTAACGCCTGGAAAACCTGATCTTGAAAATTTGAGACCTGGGTCTGCGACTCGACCGCATCGATCGGCGCCGCGGCGCCGCGCCGCGCCAAGCGAACGTTGCTCTGCTGTTGCACGATCGCCTCATGGAGTGCGTCTTCTTGGATGGCAACGTTGCGCCACGCGGAGACAAGATTCCAATAGGTATCTTCGACCTGCGAGATCGCGTTCGAAGCGTCAACGAGCGTCTGCGCGACGCTTGCATCGGCACTGACGATCGCGAGCTTCAGCTGGCGTTTGGTCGCGTTCATCCCAAAATTCTTGAGCAGCGGCTGCCCTACCGACAGGTTCAACGTGGCAAGATATTGGGGGTTATAGGCATTGAACACGGTGTTGTTATACGTGCGGCTCTGCTCGATGTCGGCCTGATAGCTGGTGCCGCTCTCGGTCTGTCCGTTCAGGCCGTAGGTCGTCGCGGATTGATGCTGGATGATGTTGCCGGGGGCCGTCGTCGGCGACAGCGGGGGATAAAACCCGAGTTCACCCGGACCGGCCGCGAGAAAGTTTTGAGGTGGATTGACCG
The DNA here is from genome assembly GCA_049578945.1 of Candidatus Cybelea sp. GTDB lineage: Bacteria > Vulcanimicrobiota > Vulcanimicrobiia > Vulcanimicrobiales > Vulcanimicrobiaceae > Cybelea. Next base: position 3,384 of record JBAUMX010000068.1, read on the forward strand.
AGAAGTTCGATTGCGGCTGCAAGTGGAGCGCAACGTCGTAGGCGCCCTTGGTTTGCGCGATCGCATAGTGCGCGATCTTGACGTTTGCGGCCGAGACCGCCAGGTTCGGATTCTTGAGCAGCGCCATCGCGATCGCGTCCTGCAACGAGATTCCGACGAAGGGTTGCTGCGTGACGCCGACGATCCGCGCGCCGCTCGCCACGGCTTGGGGAGCACGATAACCCGGCGCAACGCTCGGTACGGGCGGAAGCATCAGCGACGGAATCGCCGTCGGCAGCGTAACGTGGCTCGGCAGCGAGTCGCCAGGGTCGGCAGAGATCCGTTGCACGGGCAACGCCGCCGCGGCTACTGCCGCGAGGGCAACGAGCGCCGAGAGGGTGCGAGCTTTGATCGCGTTCATTCCGGTAACGCGACGCCGATACGTGGCCGGCGCAACAAGAGCACGAGCGGTGCCAGCCCGAGCGTGATCACCGCAACCCAGCGCGACGTGTCGGCGTACGACTCGACCGCGGACTGCGACTCGACGAGGACCGCAAGGCGCTGCATTGCGCGAGTGTTCTGAGTTCCACCTTGGGAGAGCACGTACTGTTGGGTTGGAGCGTGCGCGAGCGTTTGGCTCGAGGCAAGCTCGGTCTGGTGCACGGTGAACCCGCGCACCAGCAGCGTGATCAAGATCGCGGCGGCGAGGCTCCCGCCGATCTGTCGTGAGAGGTTGAAGAACGCCGCCGTAGACGGAACCTCCTTATCCGGCACGCTGCCGATCACGGAGACCGAGAGCGGTACAAAGATTTGAGCCAGACCGATGCCGCTAAGGATCAAGGGAAAGACCAGACTGTGGAAATCGGAGAGCGGCGTCGTGATGCTGCCCAGCCACCAGTTGGAGATCGCCAGCAAAACGAAGCCGATCGCCGCTTGCAGACGCGGATCCACGAGCCCGCGCTGAGTTAGGATCGCCGTCAGCGGCGTAAAGCAGAGCACCGCGCCGGCGCGGATCATAACCGTCGCGCCCGAAAGCGTCGCGGTAAAACCGAGCGAGTTGATGAGATATTGCGGCAGAATGATGATCGAGCCGTAGAGGCTCACGCCGAGCACCGCTCCGAGAATGCTGCCCGATGCAACCTGGCGCAGCTTCAAAACGCGCAGATCGACGATCGGAATTTTGGAGCGCAACGTCCACCAAACAAACGACGCCAGGCCAGCGATCGAAAGAAACGTGAACCAGCGGATGCGGGCGTCGTCGAACCAGTCGTACTGTTGGCCGTTCTCGAGCACGAACTGCATCGAACCCAGACCGACGCACATCAGGGTCAAGCCGACCCAATCGAGCTTGCGATATCTTCCCTCGCTCGGGTTGCGCAAAAAGTTCCAAATCAGCGTCGCGGCGATGATGCCGATCGGTATGTTGATGAAAAAGATCCAGTGCCAGTTCCAGTTGTCGGTGATCCAGCCGCCGATCACCGGACCCAGCGCCGGTCCGACGATCACGCCCATCGCGAAAACCCCCTGGGCCTTCCCTTGCTCTTTGATGCCGTAGGTATCGCGCAGAATCGCTTGCGAGGTCGCGATCAAGCCGCCGCCGCCGAGCCCTTGAATCAATCGCCAGAAGACCAGCTGCCCCAAGCTGTTGGAGAGGCCGCACATCAGCGAGGCGGCTGTAAAAATAAGGATCGAGCTGAAGAAATACTGGCGCCGGCCAAAGCGCGCCGCAAACCACGGGTTGAGCGGAATCACGACGACGTTGGCGATGAGATAGGCGGTGACGACCCACGCGCCCAAATCGACGCCGACGCCGAAGTTGCCTTGAATGTTCGGCAACGAGACGTTGACGATCGTTACGTCAATGATCTCGAGCAGCGTTGCGGTAATCACCGCAAGGCTGATGACGACCCGCCGCCAGCCGTACTCGACGACCGTGCTTTCGTAGATGCCGAACACGCGGCGTTACTTTACGCGGACGTAGGTCTCGACGCTCATTCCCGGCCGCAGCGGAAGATCGGACTGCTGGCCGTCGACCTCGATGCGCACGGGAATTCGCTGGGTCACTTTGACGAAGTTGCCACTGGCATTCTGCGCCGGCACGAGCGCATAAGTGTTCTCGGAGGCCGGGTTGATCGAAGCGACATGTCCGTGGAAGGTTACGCCTTTATAGGCATCGACGTGAATATCCGCGGGCTGTCCAACGCGCATCTTCCCCATTTGCGTCTCTTTGTAGTTAGCCGTGATGTAAACGTTATGAGGAACGATCGTCAGGAGCGTTATTCCGGCGCCGACCGTCTGGCCGACTTCGGCGCTCTTTTGGCCGATGTAGCCGTCGGTGGCCGCGTAGATGTGCGTGTAATTGAGACTTTGCTTTGCCAAATAGAGCTGCGCGGCGGCAGCCTCGACTTGGCTGGGATCGGAGGCCTGCGCGAGCTTGCCTTGGGCGGTCGTTAGCCCGCCCGAGGCCTCGGCGACGCCGGCACTGGCGGCGGAAACGCGGGCTTGCGCGGCGGCCACGTTTGCCTGCGCCACACTGACTTGATCTTGCGCGGCGCGCAGCTGTGCGGACGCACCGGCGCTCTGCGCCCGTACCGCATCGAGCTGCTGCGAGGCCACGTCGCCGGTGCTAACCAGCGAGTTGACTCTGGAGAAATCGGCTTGCGCTTTATCGTACGCTTGTGCCGCGGCCGGCACTTGAGCCTGCGCGGCATGCAGCTGCGCCGTCGCTTGCGCGACCACGTCTTGTGCGGCGGGCACCTGCGCCTGGACGTTTGCAATCGCGCCGCTGGCCTGCGAGACGCCGCCCTGGCCCTGCTGCGTGGTCGCGCGTTGATTGGCGACCGCGAGGTCGTATTGCGCTTGGGCCTGCCGCAGCTTCGCCAACTCGTCCTTGTTGTCGAGCACGATCAAGAGCTGCCCGCGATGGACGGGCTGATTGGTGTCCACCAAGATCTGATTGATGCGCTCGGGGATTTTGCTGGTCACCGCGACTTCGTCGGCGGCAACGTGGGCGTCATCGGTGCCCTCGTGGGAGAGCATGAAAGAGAGCCACGGGAGGCCCCACACGACCAACGCGACCACCACGACGACCGCACCGATTAAAAAGAAGATGCGCTTGCGCGGCCGCGAGCGCGAATCGTCGGAATCGGGCGGACGATCGTCGCTAGGCGCGGACTTTCCCGGGCCGTTTCCCCGCGGCGTTGCGGCGATATCCTGTTTATCTACTTCTCGTGTATCCATTACGAGTTCCTAACCCCATTGAGAAAGACGTCAATATAGTACTGCAGCGCCGCATCGGGATCGCCCCGATGCAGCAGCGAATCCGGAAACTTCTTGCGCCCGAGCGCGTGCATAAAGACAAAGCCAAGGAAGACCATCGCCAGCTTCTGCGGATCGCCCCGTAACTCGCCGGCCTCGACCCGGCGTCGCATGAACTCCGTGAGCACCGCGAGAATTGCGAGCTGCGGGCGCCAGGTGGTCTCGGCAAAGATGTCTTGGTCGTACTCGTGTTCGACGAGCGACCAGCGGATCATATCGCCGAGTGATTCAAAACGGGCGAACATCAGGCGCGCTATCGCCAGCAAATCATCGGGCAGCTCGCCCGTCAACTGCGACGCGACGCCGGCGAGCTCGAGATATCCGCAAAAATGCTGCGCGCAGGCGACGAGGATCGCTTCCTTCGTGCCGAAATGGCGAAAGAGCGTCGCTTCATTCACGCCCGCAACGTCTGCAATTTCACGCGTCGTGGCGCCGCGTTTGCCCTTGCGTCCGATCACCTCGCGGGTCGCGGTGAGAATTCGCTCGCGCGTCTCCTCGGGCGATGCCGATCGGCCGCTCTCGGCCGGCTTGCGCGTTTCGATCACGGCGTGCCGCTCCCGGGTTGGATCGGAACGTTGGTCTCGTACGCTCCGTAAGTGGCGTCGGCGACTGCGCGAACGTGTGGAATCGCGATCGCCGCGTGCTGCGTCGAGAGCACGGAGTAGTTACCCTGCTCGCGATACCGCTGTGTCATGGTGATTTTGCCGCCGCTTGTGTAGTACCACTCCATCCGAAGGAGCGCGTAATCGGACGGGTCCACGTAGACCAGCGTGTGATCGAGAATGTCGCTGTGGATCTTCTTCGTCATCTGCAGCACGATCGTGGAGCGGCCGTCGAGCACGGCCGTGCCGTCAACGCTGATGTTCTCGTCCTTCTCCCACGCAAGCGGGTTTCCGATGTCGTTAAAGATCCGCTGAAATCCCCGCGCATAACCGGGCACGCGGTCGAAGACGACCTCGTAAAAACCGGGACGCTTGAAGTATTCGGTGCCGTCCAATTTCGGCGCGAACCACGGAAAGTTGAGCATCCGGATGTCAACGTGAACGCGCGCGCGGTACGACCGCAGCGTAGGGTTGCGGGCCGCTATGCGCTGCACGATCGCGTGCGCGTTGAAGGCGAGCGGCGCGCCATCGTCGGGCGAGCCGGCGCCAAGCGTCATCAGAGCCAGCGTGGCAGCGCCGGCGAGGTGGGTTGCAGCCCCAAGCTTCGGTGCAAATCTCATTTGGTGCGTGCAAGTGGGTACTTGCACGCACAGGTTAACACGCCGGCCGGGTGAATGCAAGTGCTTGCACGCACCGGCTGCTAGGGAGTTAGCGGGGCAGCCCGCCGGCTACATTGACGAGGACGAGGCCTTGTGGTGCGCCCCGCCCGCGCGGCGGAATCCTTGAGCTTTGGCCTGGGACGGGCAAAGGTATTCGCCATGCTTGGTCGTTCCATACGCCGGGTCACCCGGTTCGTGGTAGACCTTCGTGTTGAGATTCACCCAAACGGCCTCGACGGCGCCGCAGTTGGGCTTCCCGGTCATGGCGCCCATCGCGCCGCCTACCGCCCCTTTGGCAGCGTTTCCCATTGCACCGGCAGCCTGCCCAGCGTTTTGCGCGGCGCCTTGTGCCGCGTTCCCCATCGCACCGCCGGCCGAGGCCGCAGTCTGGGCTGCATTGTTCGCAGCGTTATTCGATTTGCCGCTGCAGGCGACTAATCCCGAAAGCGTGATTCCAAAAAGCGTGAGGAGCACGATCGCGCGCATGTCGATGGAACCTCCGATCTCCGTTCGGCTACACTTGTTTTACGTAGCGACGAAAGCAGCTTAGGGATTACGCGCTTCGCGACGGCCGACGCCCTCTCCCGGACGGGCAGCCGGCGAGTCGCCCGTACTGGCCGACAGCTCTTAGCGAGGCCGTGCTGGGCGATACCCCTGCGCATTGGCCTGCGAACGGCAAAGGAAGTGGGCGTGGCGGGTTCTTCCATAATGAGGATCGCCCGGGAGCAAGTAGCGCTTTGGGCCCTCAAGAGCCCAGACGGGCGCTTCGCCGTTGCAATTCAGCATACCGGATGCCTCCGCCGCGCCGCTGGGCTGGGGGGAAGCGGCCCCTCCCGATTTTCCGCTCGCGCACGCGCCCAACGCGACGAGTACCAATCCGATCAGTGCGGCCCTGCGCTTGCTCATGGCCCTGCGATTTCACGCTATTGCGCGCCGAAACCCGCTTGCGCTCGGCGCGTCTCGTGGGTGGGTCGAGGCGACGGCGCGAGTGCGGCGAAGGGTGCGCCACGTGCCGCGCTCGCGTCGGCAAAGGAGAACCGAAATGTTCGATGCCATCAAAAACGTCGCGGAGCAGATGATGTCGGGGAATGTGAACTCGGCTGCAGTCGGAGAGGCCGTCAGCAATCACCTCGACTCGGTCGGAACTGATGGGCTATCCGATCATCTTCAAAATGCTGCCTCGAATCTGCAAGATAACGGGCAGGCCGGCGACGCGCAGCAAGTCGCCGCGCTCGTCGAGCAGATACGCTCGAATCCCGCCGGAGCCAAAGATGCCGTGGTTGCGTTCATTCAAGGTAATCCGCAGCTGCTGCAACATTTTTCGCCGGAGTTCGTCCAGGGGATCGCGTCCAAGCTGGGTCTATGAAGGACTTCGCTTCAATAGTTTTGCGGGAAGCATCGTCGAGGTCCGCTTCAAGACGCCGGTAACGAGCGGCGCGACTACCGCACCGGAGGCGACCTAAAGCAGCCGCTCGGCGATTGCGGCCGTCCGCTCGCGCGCTTGGCGCGCCAGCGGCGACGGCTCTCCAACGTAGACGCGGCGCCCAGCGGCGAACGTTGCCTGCACCCATGCGTCCTCGCCACGGTAGACGAGCGCGTTGAGCGGCGGCGACCACGGGTCGATTTTGGAAGCATCAAGCACGACGTAATCGGCCGGCAGTTCCGCCAGCAGGTCGCCGCCCGCGATCCGTAGTGCCCGCGCGCCTTGCGCGGTGCCGAACGCATACGCGTCGCGCGCGCTCAGCGCAGCACCGTCGAGGTGCAGGATCTTCTGCAGCAATGCGGCCGCCCGCATCTCGTCAATCAGCGAGGGCCGCACGTCGGCGTCGGTTCCCAATCCGATCGCGACCCCGAGCGATTGCAGCCGCATCAGGTCGCAAATGCCGTCGCCGAGATACTGGTTGGTCATCGGGTTGTGAACGACGCGTGCGCCGCGCGTCGCCAACAGCCTCGCATCGTCATCGCTCAGATAGATAGCATGGATCGCAACCGTCCGTTCGTTGAGCGCGCCGAGGTCGTCGAGCAGCGCAATGGGCGTACGGCCGGATCTCCGCTGCGTCTCCTCTCCTTCGTACGCGGCTTCGGCGACGTGAACGTGCAGCATGCAATTCCGCTCGCGCGAGAACTCGGCTGCGGCACGAATCATCTCCGGCGACGCAGCATGCAGCGAATGCGGAGCGACGCAGACATTTGCCTCGGGAAAGCGGCGCATGAGCTCGAGGGTCCGTGCGGCGGCGATCTCGACGCTCTCTCGAAACTGCGGCGGCGCGTACGGCGCGTCCATCCAGGTTCGGGCGAGCACGAGCCGAATGCCGGTATCGGTTGCCGCTCGAATCGCCGCTTCGACGTGCTCGTCGCCGGCGCCGTTGAGATAGAAGAACTCGGCGACCGTCGTAATGCCCGCTGCGAGCATCTCGGAGAAAGCCGCGACGAACGTCCAATAGACGTCCTCGGACGTGAGCTGCGGTACGACGCGATAGAGCGCGTCGCTTCGCCATTTTGCAAAGGGCCAGTCGTCGGCCCAGCCGCGCAGCAAGATCTGATACGCATGGCTGTGCCCGTTGATGAAGCCCGGTACCACGAGCCGGTCGGCGGGGAAGGAACGCACGCCGAGATTGCGCGCGGCGGCGCGCACCGCGCGGAAACCGCCGGCCGCGACGATCTTCCCCTCCTTTATCGCGAATGCATAATCTTCGCGGAGCTCGCCGGAGACGAGAGCGCGCGCGCAACGCACCAGCTCGCTAGTCATCGCGGCCGGCTCCCTTAATAGCGACCATTCTTTACCACGAGCGCCGCGAGGTTGCCGCCGAACTGCCAGCCGAACTCGTCGGGCGATTCGATCCGCAGCGCAACGAAATCGGCCGGCGCTCCAGGGTAAATTCGCCCCGCCGCGACGCGCAGCGAATGCGCCGCCGCGCGGGTAACGGCGTAGAGTGCCTCCGGAGCGGAGAGCCCGAAGAGCTTGCGGCCAAAGTACGCGACCATCTGCAAATTGAAGCACGGCGAGGTTCCGGGATTAAAGTCGCTCGCAAGTGCGACCACGCCGCCGGCTTCGAGGAGCTCGCGAACCGGCGCGCGCGCGGGCAGATCGAGATACGCGATCGTTGCCGGGCAGGCGACGGTGACGATGCCGCGCTCCGCAATGGCGTGCACGTCGTACTTGCGAATGTAGTTGCAGTGGTCGACCGCGTCGACGCCGAGATGGGCCGCCATTTCGGCCGCGCCGCCGTAAGCCATCTCGTCACAGTGCACGCGCAGCCGCATGCCGTGCAGCCGCGCAGCATCGAGGTAGCGGCGCGTCTGCTCCGGCGAGAAGAATCCCGGCTCGCAAAAAGCGTCGGCGTAGACGGCCCCGTGCGAGGCCGCGGCGGGAACGACTTGGTCGATCAGGTAATCGACGAACGCCTCCTCACGCGTGAACTCGGGCGGAAGGGTATGCGCGCCAAGGAAGGTCGCAACCAGCCTCGGAACGCCGGCGTCGTCGCGATGCTGCGAGATCAAGTCGAGCAAGGCCGTTTCACCGGGCTTGTGCAGCGCATAGCCGGTCTTAGTTTCGAGCGTGGTCGTGCCGTGAGCGAGAATCGTGCGCAACCGCGGACGGATAGTCTGCTCGTAGAACGCGGCCGGATCGAGCAGCGCTTCGCGCGTGCGCTCGACCGTGTAGCGCATGCCGAGCGGCGGGTCCTCGCCGCGGATGCGGGCGGCAAAATCCGGTTCGCGATCGCCGGCGAAGAGCGGATGCGCGTGCGCGTCGACGAAGCCCGGGACGATCACGCAATCGCGCAGGTCTAGGTACTCTTGCGCCGCCCTTCGACTCCGCTCGGGGTGACACAGTTGCGAGACGCTACCGTAAGGGCCGACAGCGGTAATTTTTCCGTCTTCAACGACCAGCGCCGCGTCGTCAATTCGGCCGAGCGCATCGAAATCAATACCGCATTGGGGTGCTTGCGTGTCGCAGGTGACGATCGCACCGGCGCGGACGATCAGAGGGCCGGATTCGGACACGCCGGATGCATCCTCCGCCGGATAAGGTTCGCCCTCTAGAACTGCGGTCGCGAGGTAACGATCCCATCGCGTCGAACTCCCGCCGCCTGGCCAAGCTGCGCGGCGAAAATCTCTTGGAGGGGTTGACCGTGAAACTACGCCGACAAGGCAGCGAACGCACCCAGACCGCAAACGCGAGGCAGCCATTATGGCCACACCTGTAGTTCTTAGTCTCACTCCCGCAAGCGGCAGCGGGGGCACTAGCGTGACGGTGGCCGGCAGCGGCTTTACCGGCGCCACGGCGGTCAACTTCGGTAGCGCCGCGGCCGGCGGATTTACGGTGAACAGCGACACCGAGATCGTGGCGCAAGCCCCGCCGCCGAACGTTAGCGGCTCGGTGGACGTAACGGTTACGAATCCCGACGGCACGTCGGCGACGAGCGCGAGCGACCAGTTTACCTTCAGTCACTGCTGCGTGACGACGTTCAACGTCCCGACCGCGCGCTCGGGGTGCACGACGGTCGCGGCCGGCGCGCGCAACAAGATGGGTGAGACTTTCAATATGGAGATCGACTTCGACTCGACCGGCTCCGGGTGCGCCTGCAGCTGTGGTGAATACCGTCAGCTGCTGCGGGGCACGTTCACGGTGAATGGGACGACGTTGGTTCATCTGGTACCGAACCCGGCAGGGGGCGCACCGCTGAAGATGCTCCCTCGCCCGGCAACCGGTTCTGCCTCGGACAATTTTCTAGAAGACGGCATTCCGTCACCGCCCAGCGGAACAAACGTGTACTACGGGCACCGTTCGGAAGGCTCGACCGATACGACGGACACGTACTTACCGGATCGCGCAACGGGTTGTCAGTATCGCGGAAACGACTTCCCGGGCATCACCGCAATCACCGGAACGAACGTAACGATCGACCTCGACTTTCGCGGGCAAGCGATCGACACGTGCAACCTAAATACCTGCGTGCAACAAAACGACTGGACCGTCACCTGCTCGGGGACGCTGTAATGGACACAACAACGGATCTGACGCCACAGCAAATCGGCACCTACTGGGCCGTCCCAACGATTGACAGCACCGACAACTCACAAGTGCAGATCCAAGTGAGTGTGGCCGTTTCCGCAGGCGACGATGCTCTCAATGGCTCCGACGTCGGCGCTGCGGCGACAGCGGACGGAACCGCGCTCGCGCAGCTCACCGGTCCCGATCCTTCGACACCGCTGCCGACCCTGCAGACGCGCGCGATGACCGCCTTCGCGATCTTCACATTCGATAATCCGCAGAATCTTGCGGTCACGTCGATCGTCGTCACCGTTCGAGATCAGAGCGCGACCTTCGGTCCGCCGGATTCCTCGCTGCCCGTCGCCTGAGGCCCCGCGACGTTTTCGTCGCGTCGATGAACGGAGTGCGCTTGCAGCTGGCTGGTTAATTCGGGAAGGGTAAGACATGGATAACACGTTCGTTCAGTACCAATTCGGATACGACTATGGAATCGGCGTCAAGAGTTCGACCGGCCGTCGTATGCAGCTGGGTGCCGTGGGAAACCCGACGCCGGTAAAGGATGCGGCCGGAGGATCCGGCGGCTTTCAAATGATCAAGATCGAGCAGACCAGCGACCTCGAAGACCACCTCGGCATTTCGGCCGACGCGTCCGGAGGGGTTGGTCTGTTCAGCGCGTCGGACCGCTTCAATTTCTCAAAGGACTGTGAGATTCAACAGAACTCGATCGCGCTATTGCTCACATGTTCGCAAGTCAACGGTTTCACGCAAATCGACCAGCCGGTCCTGGATCCGGCGGCGGCGGCCTTAGTTCAAAACGGTCAGCTGGATCTCTTCGAAGAACGTTACGGGGACTGCTTTGTCGGCGGCCTGCTGACCGGTGGCGAGTTTTTCGGCGTGATCCGCATCGACGTCAAAACCGAACAGGACAAACAGGACATCGAAAACTCCCTGTCGGGATCGTACGGACCCTTCAGCGCCGACGTTTCGGTTTCGGTTCAGAACTCGATGAAGCAGACGAATTCCCAGGCAGAAACGTTCCTGTACTATGAGGGCGGCAACGTGCAGATGAAGCCGCAATCGCCGGCCGATCTCTTTGCCGCCGCCGATCAGTGGTCGCAGAGCGTTTTGCAAACCCCGAAACCGTACAAGGCGCTTTTACTCCCTTGGATTCTCGCTAATGGCCCAAATCCGCCGAATGCAGCCGATCTCGAACACCAGCGGGATGTATTGATCGCGTGCGCGCGGCTGCGGTCGCAGGTGATCGATCGCATGAATGTTTTGGAATACATGGGACTTCCCGAACACCAGGACGAGTTTGTCATGGTGTCGCCGTATCCGGATCGCCTCGCCCAGCTGCACGCCGCCGTAAGCCAAGACTACGATCTGGTCGAGCAGGCGGCGTCGTACGCGATCGATAACCCGAAGCTCGCCGTCGAGCCCGAAACCTTTGCCCGCACCGTCAAGTCGATGCCGTCGTACGCGATTACCGTGCTTCCGACCGATCTTCCGAAGCGTCTCGATGGAAGTACGATCAAAGTTCCGGACTTCTCTCAAGTCACCGACTGGGCTGCGATGAGCAGCCTGGCCGCCTCGAATCGCCTAACCTTGCATTACGTCTCGGCCGGCCCACAACCTAGTTATCACTTCCTGTCGCAGGATCCGACGCCGGGAACGCCGGTTGCCGTCAACGCGACCGTCACGGTCGTCGGCAACGGCGTTCCGCCTTCCACGCTCATCCTCAATCCTAACCTTATCGGGCTCCATATAACGTCCGTTGCTCACGCGCAGTTCAATGAGCTGCATCGGTAACGATTTTCCTCCGGCCGCCGCAGAGGTGCCTTCGGACGTCGCTCATTCCTTCTCGCAAGTGGCGGTCATTTATGCGTCTGGCGAAAAGGGGCGAGTCCAGCAGCGCAGGAAACCTGAGATCGTTCAGTTCGATCGCCGCGGCCGCCAAGCGCAGAACGGCGTCAGCGTGGCCCAAAGCGATGTGCACCAGCGCCAGGCAGTAAGGCTGTACATGCTCGGTCGACGCGCGTCGCTGTAGGTCGCTCAACAGACGCTTCGCGCTCAGCCTGTCGCCCATAAATGCATGGACGCAGGCGCGCCGACTCAGGTTTGCGGGCGTCGGCGGCAGCTGCTCGAGGTCGCGCAGCGCTAGGTCGAGTTCGCCGGTCGCTACGTAGACTTGGCATCGCCCCTGACGCGCGATTTTTCGGGTTGGGTCGATTTCGATGATTTTTGAGTACGACTCGATTGCGTTAGCGTAGTCACCTTCCCAAGCAAATGCGTTGGCGAGCGTGCCGTGAACGTTCAGGTCCGTCGGACTTATCGCCAAGGCGCACTTGGCGTCGGCCACGGCCGATTCGGGTTCGCCACGCCAAACTTGGATAAATGCACGCAGCTCGTGGACTTCGGCGGAGAGGGGATCGAGGTTTGCGGCCAGCTCCAGCGCGCGCTCACATCCGAGAATGTCCCATTGTGCAAGCTGAATTTGAGCGAGCCCGACGTGCGCGGGTGCGGACGTGGGATCGAGTGCAATCGCTCTGTTGATCGCGGCGAACGCCGGCCCAAGCACGCACTCCAGTTTGACGAAGCCTTGGAATGCCATGTTGGTATAGCAGTCCGCGACGCCGATATGCGCTAGGACGAACGACGGATCCAGCGCGAGCGCGGCATTGTAATGTTTCAGCGCGGCGGCATCGCCGGCAGCGGTGCGGGGACCGGCGCAATGGGAGGCGAGAAGGTACTCGCGCCAGACGGCCGGTTCCGCGCTCGGAGCGACATCGGCGCCCGCATCGTGCCAGACGCGCGGAACGAACTGGTATCCCTTGCCCGGGATCGTGAGAATATACTTGTGACTCTTTGCGCGATCGCCGAGCAGCTTGCGCACGAGCCAGATGTGTTCGACGATAGTCGCGTCGGACGTATTCTCATCTTGCCAGATGCCGGCGATCAGCTCGTCTTTCGTGACCGTCTCGCCGACCGCTCTAACGAGATGGAGCAAGACGCCGAAAATCTTGGCTGAGAGCGGAATCTCACGCTCGCCGGCGATCAACAGACGGCGATGGACGTCGAGGCGATACTCTCCAAAGCGATAGGCGCTCACTCGTCGTCCTTCAGCGATCTAGGAACTGCAAACGCGATCCCTATGTGAAAATGCTTCCGCTGTGCGGAGAAAAAACCTGTGATGAGCAGAAGCGACGTTCCTTGCCTGATGGACGCCGCATTTTGTGCTGAGTGGACGGCTTCGCTTACCGGAGCCCGAAGAACTGCCGGGATCACCCGCCGCCGGCTCGAAAAGACGGTTATATGGGGAGTGTCGGGTGCAGGCAGCTTTTGCCGATCGGCTCGGGCATTACGCGGCATCGCTTGAGTGAGATTCTCCATGGGAAACGGAGCGTTACGCCGGATGCAGCGATGCGGCTTGCACGCGTTCTTGGAACCGGGCCCGAGGTCCGGCTCGGAATGCAGAACGCTATCGCGAAACTTCGACGGCTGAAGAGACTAGTTCGTAGCTGTTATCCCATATGAAACGCAACAATATCTTAACCATCATGTCTCTGCTCTCGATCATCCTCCTCTCGCTCCACTTGACGGATGACATCGTCTATGGGACCGATAGGTCACCGGCCTCAAACGTCGTGGTAATCGCTGTCCTCGTTATCTGGCTATACGGGGCGCTGGTGCTCGCGAAGCGGCGATCGGGGCACGCGATCATGCTCCTCGGATCGGTCGCGGGCATGGTAGTTTTCACTGTTCACGTGAGCAGAGCAGGAGGACTGCCGGCCGGCACGCTCGCTGAGTCCAGTGGGGCGTTCTTCTTCGTTTGGACGCTCCTCGCGCTCGCCGTGACCTCCGTCTTCTCCGCTATCCTCTCATCGCAAGGATTATGGAATCTGCGACGTTCAAAGGCACCGAATGCTAATCCAATGAATTAAGCTATCACGCCGTTTCTCCCAATATGCGAAGTTTTGCGGCTTATACCAGTTTATATCAGTTACAAAATAGGCTTAGGCACCCTAAGAAGATTCTTATAGACGTAAACTGAGGAGGATGCGATGTTTGCGAGCATTTTGAGGCGCTCGATCCACTTGGTTAACATCTTCGTCTTCATGATGGTCGCTCCCGTCAGCCCTGCGCACGCGACCGAGCGGCAATACGTGCAGATGCGCGATGCTATGAGGAAACTTGCGCCGCTGGTCGGAACGTGGCGCTCGGTTTGGCGATTTTATGATAAAGACGGCACGACCGACCTTCCAGGGATGTATACGATATCGTATGTCCTCGACAATGCGTACCTGGAATGGAAAGCCGGGCATCACCGCAAGAGTGATCCCAGGCGAAACTACTCTTGGATTCTTCTGACCACGTTTAACCCAGACTCTAACCAGTATGAGCAAACCTACTTTTTCAATACTTGGCCGCATCACTTTACTGAAACCGGGATTTTCGATAGCAAGCGGCAGGAGTTTCTAACGCAAGGGATCGTGCCGCGTGAAGATGGAGTTCATGACGAGCACGTCCGATCGATTCTAAGCCTTAGAAATGCGAATGAGGTCGTCTATACCCACTACCACCGGTACAGTTATGAGAAGCGTGAACATCTCCAGCTCGTAGTAACACTGACACGGCTCAGCAATCATTAGGTAACCTCATCCTTAGCCGCCTCGGGTGTCGTGAAAGGTTTGCTTCGATCCTTGAGGTCGCGCGCGCCACTCGGTGGGAATCGTACTTCGCGCTAAGTGCGCCTCGATGCTTTCGTGCTTGCTACCAACCGATCGCGACGACGCCGTTACCGGTCGCATTTTTCCAGCCGCGCCAGAGGTGAACGTTGGACGCGGTGCTTTCGAAGTAGGAAGAGCCCCCGCCGCCACCGCCGCCGCCACATATACACATGGTCGCGTCGTAAATACCGGCGCCACCGCCGCCGCCGCCGTAATAACCGCCGCCGCCACCGCCGCCACCGCCCCCAGGATAGCCGCACGTGGCCGAATCGCAGCCGCTTCCACCGACGCCCCCATGACCGAGGTCTCCATTTCCGCCCGGGTTTCCGTGCGAGCTTCGGCCGCCTATTCCGCCTTGCTGTTGGGTGCCGCCGCTTCCGCCGCCGCCGCCGACACTACAGCACCCTGCTTTGGCAGAGCCTCCGGTGCGCCGGCCGCCTTGCCC
>JBAUMX010000069.1:0-28005 GCA_049578945.1 Candidatus Cybelea sp.
AGAGTGATACGTTCACGTGGGCGCCTGAAGAGGCGGTTGTCGCCGTGAGCGGTGAGCTTGGCTTTACGTGGGGGCGGTGGACCGATACCTATCGTGATAAGCACGGCAACATCAAACACGCCTACGGCAAGTATCTCGACATCTGGCGCCGCGACGCCGACGGAACGTGGCGTTGGATCGTCGACATCGGCAACGAGAACCCCATGCCACCCTCGGTCAAGCGCTAACGACAAAACGATCGATTCGTTCCTCGCTATCGACTAGCGTCTAAAATCACAGGTCGCGCTTGTCTGACAAACCACCCACGGGCTGCTGGGTGACTCCATCCAAACTTTCCAACTTGGTTATTCTTGCACCCTGTCCGGGCGACTCCCCCGCCTCGTCCGCGGATATCGTCTAACGCCAATCTAACGGATGAACGGGGATTCGATAAAAATGCAAGGGACTCAACCCTAACTGAACGCGCGAAAACCCCGACAGGATAAGCTTTTGCGGTATCTAGCGGTTCGTGCCGGGACCCCGAAGCATGGGTTCGAATCCCGCTGGGGCTACCAAAATCATTCTTATTATTACAAGGGTTTCCGCGACACTTTCAGGCTCCGTGCAACAACGGAGCCCTTTTCGTTTCTAGCTGACGAGCCTCCCGAAGGCGTCCGCCGCGTCGGCGTCTCGGTCCGAGTATACGTGCAAATAACGCTCGGCCGTGATTCCGATCGAGTCATGGCCGAGACGCTGACTCACAACCTCGAGGACGACGCCCGCCTTAGCGCAGAGGCTGGCGTCCGTGTCGCGCAGCCCGTGCAGCAAGTTTGAGGTCTTTTTTAAGCTGCCCGCAATTGCGGGATAGGTTGCGAGGTTGCTGCGGACACACTGGATTGTCGATTGGCGGCGGAAGCGCCGTCATATAGCGCGTCGTTTAAACGACTGCGCGCCTCGCCCGAACCAAAGCCATCGCTAGCACGGCCACTGACACCAGTGAAAACGTCAGATTGATCCAGACACCGAATCTGGCGTCGAAACCCAGGGCACGTAGTTCCGTCGCCTTATTACTGTCGATTCCGTAGACCAGTTCAATTGTCGTCCCAACGACGCCCACGACTTGGCCAACCAAAAGCACGAAACTCACTGCAAACGCCCACGCTCTCGACGCGAGAAGTGAGTACGCAATCAAAAGCAATAGTACGGTAGGAATTAGGAACACCCAGTACGGACTGAAGCCTGGCCGCATGAATGAAAGTACAGCCGCCAGTGCCGCTAACATCGCTCCGATGAACCATAAGGTGGCCACGACAACGCGAGTTTGAGCGTCGAAAACCGCGATTAAGAAGCTCCTCGCACGCACCACGGTTCCCGCATCACGCAAGGCCGCACTGGCTTTGCACTTCAAGCGATCGCTTCTTTACGATTTCTTCCGCGCGCGGCACTGCGCCATTGAGGCCGAGCGCCAAATTCCGTTTGCTTGACGCTTTCCCCGCTTGGGTCCGCACCAGTGACTAACTCCTTAGCTCTTTTGATCGGCCCGCACCATGTATCGCATAGCGCGCTCGCTCTTTTCGCGTTGCGTCTCAAGGCGGCAAATCGACCGTCTTGCCGCTCTTCAAAGTAGGTCTCTTTGCTACTCATAAAATTAGCTTCTGCGTTCGTGTGCCCAGTTCCATAGCAGCATTGAGCCCAATTTCGGAAGCCGCCTCTCCCCACGGCTCCGCGCCCGCGGCCATGATCGGCGGCTCCTCGCCCCTGTACCGCCGACTCCGGTCGAAGCCGCAGGCGTGCCCCGGGCTCGGCGCTCGATCTCACCGCTGAGCGCCCAGCGCCGGCTGACGTGGGAACGCGATAGAGGTAGCGACACCTTATTATTGTCGATGCGCGTTGAGGCTGACCGTTTAATTCGAAATGGCTCGGTGCCGTGCAACAGCCGTGCAACGGAGGGGTACCAAAACGCCAGAACCGGGCCGTAATGGCCAGGAGCAGAACAGTCGGGAAACCCCTATAAAATCGGACTATTTAGTAGTGGGCAGGTTCGGCCAGGACCGCCGTACGACAGTTCGAATCCCGCTGGGGCTACCACAAACTGTTCTTATTTTACAAGGCTTTTCGCCACGCCAGATCGTCTTCAGGCTCCGATTTCTAACATTTGTCTAACCACCTGAAAAGCTCCGTGCATCAAAAGTGCATCGGACGACGAGCCTCTTTAAGAGGCTTCGTGGTAGCGCCAACGGGAATCGAACACGCCAATCGGAGTCCGGCCGCTCCGCTTAGTATCAAAAAGTCCCTTCCAGTCTGGGTGTTCGCATTTTCGAATCGCGAGTAGTCCTTTTGAATCCCGGCGAAGTCTGCGAAGTCCGTTAGACCTCGTTAGACTCAGGCGGCGGTGAACATAACGCCGCCGCTGGCCCTTGCGCCACGACTCGCGGACTTCCCAATCCTCGAAAAGGAACCGATGCGTTGATTCGCAGTCGGAACACTCGGACTTGTAACGGAACTTGACGGGCATCTTATCCAGCAGTCTGGCCGGTGCGACGGTGTTCCCGAATAAATGAACCTTACCATACTCTGGGGCTTAAGGATCTCTTCAGTCGTCCACGCCTTCCCCTTCTGCTCGTCGAAGGTCATGGAACAGTTGCCGGGCTTAACGAGACGCACAAGGCTCGGTTTCGGAATTGACCCCACAACTACCAACTGAGGACCACTAACTTTCACCCATCGCATCTTTCGAGCCCTTCCAAGTTCAAAGGAACGCTGCTGGACCTGGCCCAAGACGAGCCGCCGCCATCACTGCCGGCCGCGACGAGAACCCGGTCACCCAACGGATCGCTGCTCTGTCACGTCGGAAGCACCGCCGCCACCGTAGCTGGTGCCGCTTCTGGTCGCAATGTCATCTACAGGACTGAACCAGGCCGCTTATTAAGAGTAAGCTATGCCTGGTTTAGGTTTTCCCGCCTCTTTTTAGCTTAAGGAAATTTGCGGAGGGACTGAAACATGGAACTACGGCCCATGGCCAGCGACGGGCGGCCCGCCAACAGCATTTTTGTGGTCCGGCTTGAGGGCGAGTTCGACCTCGCGGATCGCCATCGCCTCAAGGACGCTTTCGAGGTCGCCCAGAGCGCACCGGTTGTCGTCGTAGACCTAGCGAAAGCGACCTACATCGACTCGACGGTACTTGCATGCCTGGTGGGGCTACATAGAACGACGCAGAAGCGTAAGGCGAGTCTGTTCCTGGTTGGACTGCGTCCGACCGTCCTCAGGTTGTTTGAGATCACGGCGCTTCGTGAAATCTTCGACATTCGGGCAAGCCTCAGCGATGTGCCCGATGTTGGCATCGCCGAGATGCGTCGGCTTACGATCGAGGGACGCCCGGAGCACCCTGTTGATCGACGAAACGACCATCGCGTAAGCACCTTTGGCTCCGTGGATAACAGTACAGCGCCGCAATGCTAGGCGCTGGGCGCGATTACTGCTACTTATCGCGCCCAACCGGGCATTCTCTACTCCGGCGCCGCCGCTCTAGGCGCCGCAAGGGCTTAGCGAACAACATTCTGCCCGGATGCACGCACTATGATTGCCGATACGCTGCGCCTCTTATCCCGAGACTTTCCAGCCGTGATGCTCATCTTGGCGTTGCTGATCGCTGCCATCAATCCGACGCGCGGACCGGCTCCGGAGCGGTTCTTATCCTGGGTGCTGCTTTTGCCGATCGGTCTTACAGGTCTATGGGCAGGAGCGTTTCACATATTCTTACCGGGTGCGGCGTCAGCGGATATCGGATGGCACGCCAGCCCCTTTGAGTTCGAAGTGGGAATGGCTGATCTCGCGATTGGAATCACAGCTTGCGTGGCGTTCTGGCAAGACCTCTCGTTTAAAGCGGCTGCGGTGTTGGTAGCTTCAGTCTTCCTACTCGGCGATGCGATCGGACACATCCATCAAATGCTCAACGCGGGAAACTTTTCACCAGGAAACGCGGGCGTGCCGTTTTACACCGGCATCATCGGTCCGCTTCTCGCTATCGTCTTACTGTTGCTTGAAAAGCGTCGGCGCCACCGTCACGGCTCTTTTACTGCAGACTTGCACGGGGGCGCTTGCTCGAGTTGAAGATTCGATCGCAGTCCGCACCGAAAGGAGTCCGATTTATGGGCGAGCCGTTTACCGCAAGCGGAGAGACGATGCCGCCCACGTGTTCCATGCCGTAGTGATCGTTCGGGCGAAACCTTCTGTTTCGCCGTGGCCTCCTCACCGGTAAAGTTGTCGATGGGCGTGACTTCCGGAATGTCAGGGTTCGAATTGAGATCCTGTTTAGGTTCTTTCTAGCATCGCGGCGGCTACGTTTGGGAATCTTCGGTGCTGCGCGTCAAGGTGAAAGCGTAAGAAACTCACCTACGCCGATTCGATGCCGATCTCTTCGAGGTGCTTGAGGAGTTCAGCTACGTCGCGATAGACCCGGAAAGCACCTGAAGCCGTGAGCTCCTCCCGCGAATAACCTCCGCTCAACACCCCGATTCCAAAGGAGCCGGCAGTCCTCGACGCGAGCATGTCCCAGGAGCTATCTCCGACGAATGCCGCGTCGTGCGGATCGACTCGCAGTTGTTTAAATGCCCGTTTCAGCTGATTGCTGGCCGGTTTCGAACGCGCCTCGTCGTCTCGGGTGATGCAGAGCGTCGACGGCGTGAGCTTGAGGCGATCGAAGTACGTCTGAGCGTCATCGTGCGAACCGCTCGTCACGATTGCCATGCGTATGCCGAGACGCTCAAGTTCTTCGGAGATCCGGTTCGCGCCAGCGATGAGGATCGCTTCTTCGCGAACGAGCGCAAAGGCGTCGGCATGCGCTCGTTCGAGTACATCTCTCTGTGTCTCCGATAATCCAAGTTCGAAGGTTCGGTCGAGCGCTTTGAGCAGAAGCCCTCCGTTCATTCCCACCCGCCGGTGAATATCGACGACCGGAATCTGGAGTTTTGCGGCGCGAAAGGCCTTCGTCCACGCCGCGACGTGCTGATAGGTTGAGTCAACGAGCGTCCCGTCGAGGTCGAAGAGAAGTGCTTTCATCGTTCAAGTGATACCCGCTTATGGCGGGCACGCGACAAAAGCTCATAATTGCGAGCTTCAGTGCACTAGCCAGTACCGGGCGCGCCGAGCGCCGGCGCCGGGCGTGGCGGCCCAAACAATGACGCGCGTTCAAGCACGACCTCGCTTAAGCTTTCCGCTTTCAAAGCCGCTGCGCGAGAAGTTGATCGAGCCTTACGCTTTCTGGAAAAAGAGGTCGTACGACACGTTGACGAGGTGGCCCTTTAGGAGTTCGGTATCCGCTTCAGCATCATAATGGGCTGTGAGGGTTCGCCCGTCGAACGATTTGAGGGAGACTCCTCTCTGTGACATTCGCGAGATAAATCTCGTTTGCGCGTCAGCTTCCGTGTAGTTTTCTCCTAGACAGATTGAACCATCGTCGTCGAATTCCAGGTTAGGGTGCCATCTGACTCAGGCGTTTCCGTTGGAAACGTATAAGTACGCGCGCGCATCCCATCGACGCGAAGGTCTGCACGGGGCCACGCTGCAGCGACCATCAACTACTCTCTTGCCGCGGCGGCCGTCCCGGCAGTATTCCGCTCAGCACCTGTTTGACCGATTCTTTTATCACGCCGCCCGCCCCAGGATCTTTCGTAACGGATTTGAGGAAGTGCATCGCCTGCTCGCGGGTGATATGTGGCGGCAGCGTCGCGATGTCTTCGTTTGCCAGCGCTTCGAATACGACGGGACGGTCGGCGCCCAGGGCACGGTCCCACGCCTCTCCACTTGTGGTTACTATCCAACAACCGGGCGCATATCAAAACGCTGGCCTGCTCACCATAGGCCCAGCCAACCGCGCCAGCATCGGCAAGGGCGCATTCGAGCAGGCCCACGGGGGAGAGAACTTCGATTCCGGTGACTTGGCATTCGGCATGAAGAGACGCTGATGAGGTTATTGCGAACGGGTTCGCTACGGCCGGTTCGTTCTCTAAGCCAACGCTTGCCCCACCCCGTGATCTCGACGCTTCTCAATAACGACACCATACGATACTGCCCGTTGTGACAAGCGTCAGACGGCGGGCGTATCGCTGGTTCTGAAACGCGCAGCTTAACTGCGGCTATTCGCGCCTCCGCCTGCCCCATCGATCGGATCGTCGATCGGCGGGTCTGAACCGGGTCAATGGGCGTCGGATCGTCTGGCTCGGGAATCGGTGTGGACATATGTCCTCCGTGGCAAGTGTTGTGGGTTATGTGTGACCCCTTACCCACGGAAGTCGGATTGCTCTCTGCCTCGTTGAGCTGCTTTTGCTGCTCGAGAGGTCCGGCTCGCGCTCTTCTCGGAGGGCTCGGACAGTCTGGATAACTCACGCTTATCGCAATAGTTCGGTGTGGCGCTGTGTGGGACGTAATTTTAATTTGCGGCTCGAGCTTTAAAATGATTCGAGTCTATGGCACATCTTCGCTAGTAAGGCAGCTAGACGCAGACCTATTCGGGCAGAAATGCGGCCCACGAAGCAGTTACGACATCCGCGGGCCGGGGCCACAGAAGCTCGGGAACTTCAGGCCACGACCCCTTATACCCGGAAGTGGGACGAAGGCAATCCTCCTCGATGCTGCGGCTCTACGTGACGAACTTAAGGGAGCAGCGTTACCTGTCTACGCGAGCCCCATAGGAGTGAAACGTGAGACCGATCGAAAAGATCAGAGCCTGGAGGACCGGCTTGAAATCAGCTGCTCTGACCGTCGATACCAGACAAAGACTCTGCCAGCCCAACATCAGGACCATCAGCCGGGAATTCCTCTACGGGATTCTTTTCGCCGATCTCAGGCTGCGTGGCCGCGGGGCTCGCAGTCGCGCTTGCGGCGAGCGTTGCGCCGCCGAGAATACCACGAAGGTTCGGCGCGATGGGTCAGGATTGCTATTCATTTCGATTGTTGAGTTTTCACCGATTTTGCTGACGCTTGCGCGCGCTTCGCGGCCACCGCCGGCGGTTCGGCGAAGACTTTCTCTTCGCGCGACCAGACCCGAAGTGCGCCGCATTGCTCCAAGAACGTTTGGACGTCTGCAGCTTCCTCGAGGAGTACGATCCCCTCTTCACCAGCGGGCACATTGCAGCGCTGAATGAGCGGCATCGCTTCGGCCACAAAACCGATATATTTGCAGTGCGCGTAGGCGTCACTTACGAAGTCGACAGCTGCCGCGCTATTGCATAAAGCCCTGGCGCTCTCTTCCGAAAGCAGCAATGCGACCGCGTCGTAGAGCACCGATGGGCCGCCGTCAATGCGCTGCTGCGCCTCGACCCACCGGCCGCCCCCCGTCGTTACTCCGCCCACCTGCGGGGCAACGAGCTCGACCGAGCCGTTAGCTCTCGCAACGGCGGCTTGAAGTTCCGTCAATATATCCGTGTCAACGCCGTCGCTGACGAGAATGCCGAGTTTACGGCCTTCGAAACGGTTCGGACCATTTCGGATGATGCTTAACGCCGGCGAAGGGGGAAGATCGCCGACCGGCGCTCTGGCAGGGGGCGCCGGCTTCGGCATCTCTCTGAGTCGCAACCCGTCGGCAATCCTTCTGGCGAGTTCTTCGTCGACATTGAGCAGTTGCGACACCATTCGAGAACGAATCTCCACTCGTTCCACCTTACTGAGTTCGAACGTGAAGGCGTTTGCGATGTGCCGCTGCTCGACGTCCGTTTGACTGATGTAAAACTGCCGCGCTTGGCTAAAGTGATCCGCGAACGTCTCGCTGCGCACTCGCTGCCGCGTGCCCGACTCTTGCGCGGGGTACGACCGAAATCCGTGCTTGGGATCTTCCCGCTGGCCCCCCTCCGCGCCCCACGAGTTCGGCTCATAGTTCGCCCGGTTGACCGGGTTCACGAATGCCATGTGTCCGTCTTGCTGAAACGTTTGGAACGGACACTGCGGGGCGTTAATCGGAAGGTGGGTGAAGTTCGGGCTTCCCAGCCGCTTGAGCTGCGTATCTAAATACGAAAAGTTACGGCCCTGCAACAGCGGATCGTCGCTGAAGTCAACCCCTGGAATGATGTTTTGCGTGCAAAACGCGACTTGCTCCGTTTCCGCAAAGAAATTATCGACCGGTCGGTCGAGAACGAGCCGGCCCACTACCTGAATCGGAACCTGTTCCTCGGGAATAAGTTTTGTGGGATCCAGAACGTCGAACTCAAAACTCTCCGCGAATGCGTCGTCGAAGAGTTGCATGCCAAGCTCCCATTTCGGGTAATCGCCCGCATTGAGCGCATTCCAGAGGTCGCGACGGTGAAAGTCAGGGTCGGCGCCGTTAATTTTCACGGCCTCGTTCCACAGCACGGACTGTAGGCCGAGTTTCGGTTTCCAATGGAACTTGACGAAGGTCGATTTGCCTTGCGCGTTAATGAGGCGGAAGGTGTGAACGCCAAACCCCTCCATAAAACGGAACGAACGCGGAATCGCCCGGTCGGACATGATCCACATTGCCATGTGCGTTGCTTCGGGCGACAGCGATATGAAGTCCCAGAAGTTATCATGCGCGGTTTGCGCTTGAGGAAAGCCGCGGTCAGGTTCTTCCTTGGCCGAATGGATGATGTCCGGAAACTTGATCGCATCCTGAATAAAGAAGACGGGAATGTTATTCCCAACGATGTCCCAGTTACCTTGTTGCGTATACAGTTTCACCGCGAAACCGCGCACGTCACGGGCCAGGTCGCTTGAGCCTTTATTGCCGGCAACGGTGGAAAATCGCACGAAGACTGGGGTTCGCTGTTTCGGATTTTGAAACGGGTCGGCTTTCGTGAACCGCGCCAATGACTCATAGTTCTCAAAGTATCCGTGAGCGCCGAATCCTCGAGCGTGAACGACGCGTTCGGGTATTCGCTCGTGATCGAAGTGGAAAATCTTCTCGCGGAAGTGGAAATCTTCGAGCAGGGTTGGCCCGCGGGCTCCGACCCTCAAGGAATTCTGGTCGTCTGAAACCGGAGTGCCTTGCTGCGTAGTGAGCGTGGGAACGTCAGATACACTGGTTTGGTGCGTTTCCCCGCCGGCTCCCCGCAGAATAGATTCGGCACCGTAACGAACTTTTTCGCTGCCTTCCGACTTCTTTGCCATAGCCTTTGCTCCGCTCCTTATGCAGTGTGGGCAAACCTACCATTACCCGGATTCCACGTATCGAATCGCAAGTTACGTTCGAGATTTCGGATTTCGCTCCGGCCTTCAGATACTCGTTTAGTGGTGCAGAGCGGGGGGTAGAAAGCGCCGGAAAGCGAGGACTTATGTACGACAACGACGATGCGTTCGAATCCGAACTATATTACGACCGGGAACCAGCAAGCGCGGCGGTCGATCGCCTGCACGGACTTGGCTACGGTCGCGATGACATCAGCGTAATGATGGACGACAAAACACGCGAGAAGGCGTTCTCTGCCGTCGTGAGTGCCAAGGGCAGCGAAGGCCTTGCCGCCGGCGCCACCGTTGGGGGCATTCTCGGCGCGATCATAGCGGGACTGACGGCCACGGGGAGCGTCGCCGCAATCGCGGGCACCGGCGGACTGGCCACGCCTTTGGTCGTTGGACCCTTGGCGGCTGCATTAGCCGGATTGGGAGCCGGGGCGGCGGGCGGCGGCATCGTCGGCGGACTCATTGGTGTGGGAATCGGTGAGAAGCGCGCCAAGGACTATGAAAAGGGCTTGCGCGAGGGCGGCATTCTCGTCGCGGTACGCCCGAAAAGTAAAGAACATCGGGCCGCCGTACGCAAGGCGTTTGAATCCAGCCGCTCCGCGAGCGACGACCGTGCGGACGTCGACGTAGACTACGCCGGCGAGGCGCGCCGCGAAACGCGTCCCTAAATCGCAATCTGTCGAGACGGGATCGGTCAAAGCCGATCCCGTCCTTTGCTCTGCAGTCACAGCGTGCCGGGCGAGGCCGATGACTCGTACGAGCTCCCACCGACGGATCGCCGATCACTCTCCAATTATTGCGTGATCTCAAGAGGACAAGCTACGTAGATTCATCCATCCTTTAATGCTTATGGCATTGCACTTAGCAACGCAAAAACGCGGAGCAAGCCCAGCGATCTGTCCGGCGCCGATGGGCGAGCGCGACGGCTAACGATCGAAGCATCATCAGTTCACAGGCTAAAAACGTAGAGCGTTCCGCCGAGCGGATCCTTCGAAACGGTGACTCCGCAATCGATATGGCCACGCCGGAGGGTGCGGTGTCGCCACGGCCCGCGCCGGACCCGCCGGCGCACCGATTGCCGATTTCCGCCGCAGGTTCGGTCGGCAGCTAGGCCAAAAAGTCGCAGCAGTTAGAGTTATGTGCTCGTCCTCGTACTTTCCGTCTGGAGCGCCGTCAAGATCTTACGCTTATGTCCGATGTCGCTGACTGGCTAAAATCGCTGTCGCTGGAACGTTACGCCGGGGAGTTCCGACGCGCCGAAATCGACGTCGAGACCCTCACCGATCTAACCGAGAGCGACCTTAAAGATCTCGGTCTTCCGCTCGGGCCGCGCCGCAAGATTCTGGCCGCTTTGCACAACGCCACACCGTCGCGGGCCGAGCGACGTCACGTTACCGTCTTATTCGCCGATTTAGTCGGCTCGACCGAAATCGCGTCCAAAATCGACCCAGAAGCGATGGGATTATGAGGGACCCGATGATCGACCACATTTCGTTTGCCGTTTCCGATCTCGCCCGTTCGAAGGTGTTCTATGATGCAGTTCTCAGCCCGCTCGGCTACGCGCGCATTTGGACGATCCATAATGCTGCCGGCTACGGCTTGCCCGGATGCGACGAGGTTTTCGCAATTAGGGAACACGCTAGCATCGTGGTGATTCCAGCGGATCGCTGCCACGTCGCTTTCAGCGCGCCAGCCCATGACTCGGTGGAGCGATTCCACGCTGCCGCCCTAGCTACAGGTGGGACTGACGAGGGTCCACCCGGATTATGCCCCGAGTACGGCGAGGGGTACTTTGCGGCGTATGTACGCGATCCAGACGGTTATAGAATCGAAGCCGTCTTCCACGCATGACCAACGACGTCGGCTCAAGCCTGCTACACCAGAAGACGCGTCATTTGTCGAGTCCATCTATTTCGAAACCCAGCGCTGGATCATCGAAAAGCTTTTCGGCTGGCGCGGGGATGATTTCGAGCATGCAAAGTTTCGAGACAACTTCTATCACGAGCAGGACGCTTCGATCATCGTTGCTGGCGGGAAGCCCGTAGGCTGGATCGCCATCGGGCGGAACGGAAAGACAATTCACGTCGACCACGTTTACTTAACGACAGAGGCACAACGCCACGGCATTGGAACGACCCTTTTTGCGTCATCTGATCGCAGAGGCGAAGGGAGCCGATCTGCCCCTAACGCTCAGGACGGCTAAAATCAATCCAGCCACCAAACTGTATGAGCGGCTTGGCTTTACAGCGATGGGAAGCGACAAATACAAAGTCTATCTGACCTGGTGGCCGAAAGGTGATCTGAGATTTACTTCAGCCACTGAGCAAGATACCCGCGAGCAAAGTACGGAAGGTCACTCGTTAGCGGCGCAGGAGTCTCGGCTTCGCTCCTTGGCCGCGAGCCAAGGCGTCGAGCTAGGTCGCGTGTTCGTAGACGCCGGGTTCAGCGGTGCCACCTCAAACGTCCCGCCGTTCGTGAGCTTCTAGCGGCCATACAGCGCGGAGAAGTCTCCACTCTTTACTTAACTAAGCTCGACCGGTTGTGTCGTCGCCTAGCCGACTTGCTAGCTATCGTGCGCCTGTGCGAAAAGCACGAGGTTGCTCTCGTATCGGCAAGTGAAGCACTCGACACAGGTTCGGCGGCTGGCAAGATGATGCTTTCTATGTTGGGTTGTTTTGCCGAGTTCGAACGTGCCCGTATCTCCGAGCGAATATCCGACGTCGCCTTCGACCTGCGTTCGCGCCGCAAGGCATACTGCCGGTTCTCACCCTTCGGCTACAAACGCCAGGCAGTGAGCTAGTCGCTGACGCCTCCGAACAGGCCGCACTTGTCACCATGCGCCGCATGCACGACGACGGCGCGTCGTACCGGCAGATCGCCACGTGGCTCACGTCGACCGGCGTCCGGCCCAAAGGACAGGCTTGGTACGGTGAGAGCGTCCGAAGCATACTGCGCTCACGAATGAATGCCGCTTAACCCTTCGGTTGAGGCGGTACGTCAGTCGGTTCAGGTTGGGGCGATTCTGTAGGAATCGGCGAGTCTTGAATCGGCCGAGTTGGTTCGGGAGGGTCTATCGTCATACTTCGATCTCTTACCCACGTTCGTTCACGATTGACTCCTTTGGATGGTTTTAGTCGTAAGGCTTCAGCGAACTTAGCTTTTGGCACCCTCGTAGGCCGTGGTATCCATGATCTGTGGTCGGTAGCGCGGCACTGGCATTTTCCGTTGCGGCATGTACAGCCGCCCTCGGTATGCTCAAAGGGACGGCCTCCGCAAAACGTGCAGGGAAACGTGGCCATAAGGTTCCTGTTCTGGGATTGAAGGTCTTGGGCCACTGATTGGCCGCGTGGGATTGATGCGATGACTGAAGCGATGATCGGGTAAGATTGGCCGTACCGGTTGCAGCCGTGTGCGCTATCACTCGAGCGTAATCGACCGGGTTTTATGCGGTTACGTGCAACCCGAGGGATGGAAGGGTCGAGGGTCCGGATCAAGGGCTCCCGGGGGCCACTTTGTATCACAAAGTAACGTCCGTATATGTGGCGAAGTGGTCGAGTATGCGAGCAGTCTGGTTCTGGCTGGCACTCATACCGCTCACCGCACTTTGCTGCTCTTTGCAGGCACCGTAGCCGTGACCTTAGGCATGGGAATCAGGTTGGCGTTCGCCTGGGGCTTTTACGGAAGCCCCTGTCCTTCGCATGGTTCCTGGTTTGGTTTGCTATCTTGGCGGCACCAATCGCGGCGGCAGTGATCTTTCGCGGTACCTTATGGCCGAGAGCCAAAGCGCGGGAGTAGTTCGGTGAACTCTATATGCTAAAAGCGTTCATCTGCGCGAGTGCCGTCGCTTTCTGGGGCCTTGTTTGCTTCATCGCGGTGGTGATGTGGGTGGTCAGGGATGCTCACGTCTCATTTCTGTAGCGCGTCTCGCGGAGCTTTTGCAGGCCACTCAATGACTAGCTCGGCGTTGGTCATGCCGCAGTCGCGAGTCTTGGCGCTGCCGACCGTGACCTACGGGTACGGACGCAAGGTTCTCGATCTCCGCAGAAAATGCAGAAGGGATGCAGTCCGAGGGTCTCTCGGCGACCGCTCAGCTCTCGGATACGGTCAAGGGCGTTTAGAAACTTCGTTCGGAGCTTGTTAAGGGGATGGTGCTGCGCCTCGTCAATAGCGTAGTCGCAAAGCTCTACCTCGATCTTACCGAGAGCCTTTTCCGAATGACGCAGGCGCGCTTGCCGGGAGTGGTCTGTCTTGGCTGCAAGGACTGCGGCTTCATACTCGGCCAGCTTTATCGTTGCGATACGAATGTCGAACTGGAGTAGTGCCTCAGGCATTGACCGGCGGTGCGGTTTCTTAGTCTTGGACATTAGATTACGAGCCCTTCTCTGGGGGCGGAAAGGTAGGGTCAGGAGCCGACTCCTGATGGGGCGAAATGGAACGGTTTTAGGGCGGCACGAGGTATTTATCGGAATCCTGGCTTCGCGCCAAAGTAGCCCTAAAAACACTTATATTTTATCGATGTTTTTCCGTAATAAATCACGATTTTGGTGTCTAAACCGTCCTCACCGTAGGGAGAAAAGTCGAGACTCCGGTAACCGCATGAAAGAGCTTAACCTCCGCGAGTATGTCAGCGGTGCGTTACTCTTCCTCGCCGCCGTGGGGCTAGCTGGCCTCTTGGGAGGGCCGTGGGCAGCGTACACTTTGGCGATTGTCCTTTTCGTCCTGCTGGTGATTGCTTTTCCGTTCTACTACAAGCCTTAGAACCGACCGTTGGTTTTTCGCCGTGGCTTCTCGATCCGGCTTTGGAGTGGCTCCTCGATCGCGTCCGTCGGAGTCTCTTTGTCTGCCATCTCGTTGATGAGTTCCGCAATCAGATACAGGCTTTCGATCTCGTCTGAGCCTGCGAACGCATCTTCTATAACCGTTAAGACGCCTTGATCTTGGTAAAAATAGACGCGCCTACGAATGGAATCGTTAAACGCCTTGTTAGCGGCCGCCGACTCATATGCTCGATCCGCCAACTTCTCAAACATGCCGTCGGACATGCCTTCGAGCCTCTTGGGCACTCGTGGTCGCTCGTCTCTTGACTCCACGTCTTGCACGGCTTCCTCGGAGTCCATGTCGAAAAACGGGGTTGTCTTGGTAGGACCGACAGCAGGTTCCACATCGCCCCAACGGCCCGAACGCGGCGCGTAGCTGCCGGGGACTCCAGCGGAACTTCGATCATTCGCACTGGCACGCTGTGATATACCTCGTCGCCAATATCTATGGCTACCACGTGGTTGAACTTGAAGCGGAGTACGTGCTTCTCGATAGTCGGCTTCTCCGGCTTTGTAATAGTTACTGGTTTAGCGGGCGCGCGGAGATTAAATAGTACGGTAACATCACGTTGTTAGCGCGAACGGAAAAAGTCGGTCGTCAGACGATCTACGATTTCTTAGCCGGCGCAACGCTACACTCGAAGACGCGAAGAAACTAAAAATGGCGGTTCGCCTGCTTGCAAAGAGAGCCGGCGGGAAGAAAACGGCCGGCGGCTAGACTTGGGCTCGAAAAGCCTTTAAGTCCTCGTCCGCTGGCGGAAGTCTCTGTTGCTTTGTGGAAGACGACCGACCACTTGCTTCAAGTAGGGCGGACGCGGGACCTGGACCCCCAAGGTATGACAAACAACGGTTTTACGCGTTGCCGCGGTGCGCGCGTCGGGCGTCGTGCAGACTAAGAGCGCTCTTCAGCGATCTTCCCTGACGAAGCGCGAGCAAGACGTACTGGAGCTCGTCGCTTTTGGGCTGAGCAATAAAGAGATCGCGCGGCAGTTGAGGCTGAGCCCGCGTACCGTCGAAGTGCACGTCGACCACGTACTACGTAAGCTCGACGTGCCGACGAGAAGCCGCGCAGTCTCCGAAGCGTTGCGAGTCGGTTTGCTCGGCGACACATCGAACAGCGCAGTCCCCAACCCACGTGACGTTCCCTCGCACAACTTGCAATTTCAGTTTACGACGTTCGTGGACCGCGACGAAGACGTTGCCGATCTGAAGGCTTTGCTCGATGCCAATCGTCTGGTTACCATCTGCGGAGCAGGGGGCGTGGGCAAGACGCGGACCGCATCGCATCTGGGGGTTGAACTCTTAAATCGTTACCCCGATGGCGCCTGGTTCTGCGATTTTTCGCCGGTGCCGCACGGCGATTTGGCATCCAGTGTCGTGGCCAAAGCGCTGGGCATTCGGCGGCAGCAGGATCGCCCACTTGCCGAATCGATCATTCGCGCGCTCAAACGCAAACATGCGCTCCTAATCTTTGACAACTGCGAACACGTTCTGCAGGCTGCGGCCGAACTTGCCGACGAGGTTTTACACAACGCTCCGAACGTCCGTATCCTTGCGACGTCACGCCAGCCGCTGGGCATCATTGGCGAAAACCTACTGCGCCTTCCATCGCTTGCAGTCCCTGGGGTCACGGCAAGCCTGAAGGCGGAGGGCGCAATGCGTTATGCCGCGATTGCGCTCTTCGTGGATCGCGCGCAGTCGCTGGCTGCCGGTTTTGCTCTCTCGGACGACAACGCTCCGATCGTCGCGGAAATCTGTCGCCGGCTGGACGGCATTCCGCTCGCGATCGAGCTTGCGGCGACCAGGGTAAACGCAATGAGCCTTCCGAGGCTGGCGCAAAGTCTCGATGTCCGCTTCAAAGTCCTTACCGCTGGCAATCGCACCGCGCTGCCTCGGCATCAGACGTTACGAGCCCTGATCGACTGGAGCTATGAGCTGCTTACCGACGAAGAGCAACGGCTCTTCAATGGCCTGGGCATCTTCGCTGGAGGGTTCGGTTCGGACGCCGCCATCGCGGTCTGCGGTGGGCACGGTGTCGATAGTAATGGAGCCTGCGAAGTCTTGGCGTCGTTGGTTGACAAGTCGTTGCTAGTGGCGGACATAGGCGGCGCGAGCGAACGCTATCGCCTGCTCGAATCCACCCGCGCCTACGCATTGGAGAAACTGGCGAGTGATGAACGGGACCGACTGTCGCGCCGGCACGCCGAGTATTTCTGCGACGAAGCCCTCGCAGCAGACAGCCCCCGGGAGCTCGGCTCGACTGCGAGTTTTCTGGCAAGTGTGGAAATGGAACCCGAACTCGACAACTATCGTGCGGCGCTCGAGTGGGCGCTCGCGCGCGGCGGCGATCCGAAGCTGGGCGGCACCCTGGCCGGAGCGTTGTACCCATTCTGGCTGGAAACTGCGCCAGCCGAAGGTCTCTATTGGATTCGTCGCGCTCAAGCAAATCTTGACGAATCGGCGCTGCCGATCGTAGCGGGTCGTCTGTGGTTTGCCCTCTCGGCGATTTCCGTTGGCAAGTATAGGCGGGATTGCGCGCGACGAGCTTTTTCACTTTTTGAATCGGCGGGTGACGACTATTGGGCCGCGCGGGCGCGCTACCACCTGGCGGCTGCCTTTTATCAAATGGGCCGCTTCGATGAGGCGGCGGAAGAAAACACACGCGCGCTGGAACTGATGCGTAGCGCAGATCAACAGCGGATGCCTGCATTACTCGCCTTGGCTGCTGCAATCAGTCGGCATCGTCAAGATAAAGCGGAGGCACGCGAGCTATTTGCGCAGGCATTTGACGCCTGCAGAGCGCTCTGCGATGAGCTTGGAACGGGTGCCCTCCTTTTAAATTTTGCGGAACTGGAATTCGCGGACGGCGATGTCGAGCGAGCGCTGAGCTTGGGCGGCGAAGCCCTAGAGATGTGCCGGCGCTACAAGCCCACCAGGATCCTCGCGATAGCCAATAACAACATCGCCGCCTACCGCATCGCTTTAGGCGACATAGAAGAAGCACGCGGCGCATTGCGCCAGGTGCTGCGTTTCGCGCGAAGGCAAGACGCGCTCACGGTTGCGACTGCCCTGCAACACGTCGCACTACTTGGAGCGCTAAGCGGACATGCCCTCAACGCCGCCCGTCTGATCGGCTACTTGAATGCGCAACTCGAGCAACTCGGGTATCAGCGCGAGTATACCGAAAAATGGAGTCACGAGAAGCTCGTAGCCGCCCTGCACGTGCAGATGAGCGATCCCGAAATCGAAATGCTCGCGGCGGAAGGGGCCCAGTGGTCCGAGGAACGCGCGACGGAAGAAGCTCTAAAGCTCTCGGCCGCCTCCCCCGGGTCCGGATCTACGTAATTTTGCTTGCACCTACGGATGCGTCGTAGCCGACCGTTACCGTATGATCGTATCGCCCAGCCTGTCCGGTTGGGGATTATCGTTAGGAGCGTGAGTGCGGAACCACACGGCGCAGACGGCGCATCCCGATCACCGTAAGTCATGGATGGCGCCTGCGGCAAAGCGAACCAAGTACCTGCTGTACGTATCGGAGAACGGCAACAGCGAAGTTGCCGTCTACAATTACAAGAACGGCAAGCAGGTCGGGACGTTGACGGGCTTCGGTATACCGGAAGGCCAGTACATCGGCGCAAAAGGCGACGCCTATATTTCCGATTTCTTAGATATGAACGTTGCGGAGTACGCGCACGGCGGATCGAGTCCGGAGGACGTTTTCGACCGGCGGTTACGCGATCGGCTGTTCTGTGAACAGCAACGCTAGCATGACGAACCGGCCGGTGAAGCGGAAAACAATTTCTCGGCACTTTCATGAAAGGAAAAAGGAGCAACACGCAATGAAAATCTCGAGGTCGCCCGCCTACGTGCTCAGCGCGTTGGCCGGCGCCGCCTTACTCGCCGCCTGTAGCGGCGGCGGGACGAATACGGGGGCTTACCCCAATCCGATGGACAACTCGGGCATGGGCGCACACCAGCCCTTCCTGCTCAATGAGCGGTTCCCAAGCTTCACCGGGGTCAAGCCGCCCGTCATGCGCCAGGATCACCGCAAGTCGTGGATCTCTCCCGACGTGAAGCGCGCTCCGCGTATCCTCTTCGAAACCGACTACGGCAGCGGCGTCGTCGACATGTATACCGAGCCGAACATGGCGCTCAAGGGCCAAATCACCGGCCTCAACGGCCCGCAGGGTGCATGCAGCGACCCCAGCGGCAACGTCTGGGTTACCAACACGAACACGCGCCAAGTCTTCCAGTACTCGCGCACCGGAACGCTGATCAAGACCATCAACGATAGCTACGGCTATCCGACTGGCTGCGCCGTCAACAACGGCAACGGCGACGTTGCAATCGCGAACATCGTCAACAACACGTACTACGACGGCGGCATTGTGATCTACCCCAACGGTTCGGGCTCGGGCACCGAGATCAACAACCCCCAACAGGACGAGTACTTCTTCGATGCCTACGATACAAGCGGCAACCTGTACGTCGACGGCACGCACAACTACGACTTCGCTCTCTCGGAGTGCCGGTCGGGTAGTGGCTCCTGCCACACGCTCACGGTCTCGGGTGCATCGGTCGGTTTCCCCGGCGGCGTGAACTGGAATAAAGTCACCAGCCAACTTGTTGTCGTCGATCAGAAGTGCGGCGGCAATCTGGAATCTTGCGCCTACGCGGGCACCGTCTCGGGTAATACTTACACGGTCACCAGCACGACGGCCCTGTCCGACTACGACGGAACCGCCTGCGATGTCGATCAGCCAACACTGGCTCCGTTCGGCAAGTACATCACGGGTGGCTGCTTCTCGTTCGGTAGTACGTCCATCATCAGCACGGTCGACCGCTGGGCCTTCCCGGCCGGCGGAACGCCGACCAATTACGCTACGGGTACTGTCGAGCCGGTCGGGGCGGCAATCAGCAATAAGTAGCGTTTGAGTCGAAGAACACATAAACGGGCGCGCTTCAGCGGCCCATCGGAAACGCGCCCTCTTTCGAGTAAAGGTTGCGCGCATGCAGTGGTCAAGCTCAGAACGCCATACGGCGGGACTCGCACGCTCGGCGAATTGCCGGCTACAAACGAAGTGATAGGCGAAGTAGCCCAGCTTGTTGCATAGCTTCGGCGCGCCCCCCGATGGGACTTCTCCCGATGCGGGCGTGATCGGTAGGGCTGGCACATTTTACGGCACGACCTTTAAAAGGGGGGCGCGTACGGCAGCCATGGTACCGGTGCTTTTTTTCCTTGTAACGACCGGCGGCACAGAGAAAGTGCTGCATAGCTTCGGGAACGCCGACGATGGCAAGTATCCCGCTGCAGGCCTGGTATAGCATCGGAAGCGACGGTTTAATATACTGCGTTGCTCGTCTCAACGGCGCTGTATGGATCTGCAAATCGCGTGCCCCGCCTTATTCATAACGTTTTTCCCGGAAGGGTAGCTCAAAACTTGCACGTCGTCGCTCCCGACGTCGGGCACGAACCGGCCATAAGCCGCAAGCTCGCTTTCTTCGCTGACCCGTTCGGCAACCTGATCGAACTCGCCGAAGTGTTGCCCTAAAAATCGACTTAGTGGTCGCCTCATGTGCACGCGTGTTGACATTCTGCGACGCCGTCAAAAGAGAGGGCGGCTTGCTTTCTTGCACTTTCTAAGGAAGCGGTCGGGAAGGGCGGGGAATGGGCGCTAACGGCCGGGATCCAGTGTGACGAAAAAGCCTTGCAGAATAACACGGATTGGCAGCGGTGGGGACTCTCCGGAACTCCCGACAAAATGGTTCGGATTCCGCAGGGCTATTTTATTCGTCCTTTCGCAGCAATTCTGCGTCGGCTTTCCCGGATCGATGAAGGGCAGCTCGATTTTTCTCTTGCGCCAGCCGGTGCAGCATGTGCTGGTACGTTCACAACCGTTATCCGCAACGATTATTCGCGGGTGGTTTTGTTCCTCAGCGCACTTTATCGAGCGTCCTGGTCACACTCAGGAGCGGCGGAAATGGACTGAAAAGCGTGTCCGCGACGTTGAAAAGACAACTCGATCGGTGCCCAGCCGTAGATCGAAGCTTGCATCCGTATCGCGTAAGCCGTGCTGCCTATACCGCCCCGCGCCGAAGTTCAATGGGTCTCCCGGTGAGTCACGACCCGTTGCGCGGGGCCTCGTTGTCCCGAACGCGGTCCGATTCGCCGAGCTAGGTTGCGCTTGAAAAACTTTGATTAGAGGGGTCTGATGGGAGGAGCTGCTATTTCCGAAAAATGCGATGGCTGGGGGCTGCAGCCTGCCTGTTTGCGTTTCTAGTGATGTCGCCACGTTTGGAAGCTCACCTTCCCACAACAGCGACCACGCTACGTTTGATTAACTTTCACAGTAGCGTGTTCAATAATGACCGCTTCTTGAGGGTACTGCTTCCTCCAGGATACAACTTGCTAGCACGGCGGCACTCACGATACCCCGTGCTCTATCTTAGCGATGGCCAGGACCTTTTTGATCCGGAAGCTTCAACGTTCCACAGTGGCTCGTGGCTACTTCGCGATCGTATGGACAAGCTCTATGCTAACGCAGACATTCGACCGATAATAATCGTTGGCATCGACAACGCCGGGCATCGAATGCGGCCCAATGAATATCTTCCGTGGCCGGATAATACTCTCCGTCCACCGATGCCGCATCCGCACGGCGCAGAGTACCCAACCTTTATGGTGCGCGAAGTGATGCCGTATGTCCAAAAGCATTTTCGGACCTTAAGCGACGCAAAATACGTCGGGATCGGTGGCGCTTCATATGGCGCGCAAATCGCGATCTATACGGTTGCCCGTGAGCCGGGACGATTCGGGCGATTACTGATCGAAAGCCCCTCAGTATATTCGGACAGCTATCGGCTATTAAAGATCGTCCGCTCAATGGGAACGACTCCTGAGCGCATCTCCATCGGCGTTGGTACGAATGAGGACGGATTTGCCACGTGTGCTCCGGGACATCCGCCGGAGGACGAGATGAAGGATACCCTACGTTTGCGAGATGCACTGGTAGAGACCTCGCATCGCTTGGCGCTCATTTTGTTAAACGTGACGGAATGCGCGAGCCACACAGCGTCCGCCTTTGGTGCGCGATTTCCAACTGCAGTCGAGTTTCTTTACGGCGGCACGATTGTAACAACTCAGGGCCACTGAGAGCGATCGGGGGAGAAGCTCTGCTTCCTGATTCGATCGTCTTGGCCGCTACTCGATTGCGGCGGTTCGGCATTGATGGCTGGAGGACTGCAATGCCTCGCTGCATGCGGCGGATCGACCGCCGGTCGGCGCGCTGGGCGTGATGCAGTAAATCCGGGCGCAGGCGCAAGTAGTTTCGTCGGGTGTCTCGGCCTCCAAAACCACGCCATAGCCGAATACACGAGCATCGGCCGATATTTGCACGGTTTTCAAAACCGATCCAAAGTCGCTGGGATCTTGGCTCGCTACCAGCCGTTCCAGCCGGAAGGTCGCTGAGCACGGCATGGGTCCCGCAACGTGGTGACGCGTTGCGTCAGCGCGTGTACGCCTTGAAGGGCGCGCTCGAAGCGCCATAACTACGGGCTCGGCGGATCGATGGCGTTGTGAACGCTGTCGGTGTCGCAGAGGGCCGTGTGGTGTCGCCGGCCGGATCGTAGGGAAGAACGCGCGACGAAGGTGACGAGGTAATCCAGTTGCTGACGCTCGCGACACCGTCGGTCAGGTTTCCGGCCGGAATGCCGAGATGCTCCGACCAGAGATCGCAGCGTAGGAGCGGCGTGAAGGTGAGCGATCCCGTTGCAGGGGGCGCGTCATCGAAGATAAATGCATCCGCTTCGCTGTCGGACCCCTTCCATCGCGTGAGCATACGTCGATAATGTGACCAAGGGATAAGAATGTCCGAGCAACTCGAAACGTCCTTTACGGAGGTTTTCTGCTTGAGGCTTATCGAGGCGAAGCAGTGACGCAAGTCATGCAGTCTAAAGCCTTTCATGCCGACCTTGTTCTCTACGCTGGCGAACTATTTCGTTAGGGTATCCGGTGGCCATGGCGACCCATCCTCATTGCAGAATACCAGGTCCTGATCGGCATAGGCCGCCCCTACTCGGAGTCGCTCTGTGTTCTGCTTCACCTTGTACGCGCCAAG
Organism: Candidatus Cybelea sp.; assembly: GCA_049578945.1. Taxonomy (GTDB): domain Bacteria; phylum Vulcanimicrobiota; class Vulcanimicrobiia; order Vulcanimicrobiales; family Vulcanimicrobiaceae; genus Cybelea. Next base: position 22,100 of record JBAUMX010000069.1, read on the forward strand.
CGCATCGACCACGGCATCGGCGATTGGAATCACCTGGACTCTCCCTGACTTTGGTCCCTTGAAGCGAAGCCCGAACTCCTTTGTCTTCTCGAGAAACTCAGAAATCACAAAACGCTTGCGCTTGAAATCGACGTTCTGCCATGGAGCGCCAACAGCTCTCCCCGGCGGACCCCGGTCATCGCCGCTAGTAGCTAAGACAACGAAACCCCCGCTGTGGCACACCTCAATGTCACCACGCCGAGCTCCCTCCAAGCGGGCGCTATCTATCGAGTCCACAGCTGCGGGGTTGACGCTCAAGGTAGCTTTCACGTCAAAACCACGTAAATGCGCGGTTGTTGAGTAAAGTGACGACCCTGTGGGCAAGAGAGGGCGTGACGGGGCAGCATCAAGCACGTCGCATCGCAACAATAGCCCTGGTTCGGCGCACTAAATGAATAATTAGGAGCGGGCCGCATTTCAGGCGTCCCCCAGGCCACAATTGATTCCCGGTCGGAAGATCATGCCGGTAAAGTTTAAGAGCGCGAAACGAGCAACTCGTTATCACCGAACTTCAGATCGCCCTCAAGGAGAAGGCCGTGCGTTGGGAATCGAGGAACGACAGGGTTCTGAAATGAGTTGACGGGACAGAGCTTTCGAAGCTCTGAGGAGAAGCGCCATGCCTCTGCAAACGGGAACCTGGAAGATTAATGCCGGTGGAACCGTAGGTCAGCTCGTGATTACGAGCGTCGACGGGCTAGGAAATGTCACAGGCTCCTTGACCTCAGGGTTTGCGGGAATCAAGTCAGTTTCCATCGCTGGCATATGGGATGAGGTTGCACAGCGGCTGATGCTGGTCGTTAATACCTTGTTAAGCGGAGCCCAGACCTATACGGGATTTCTATTCAAAGACTCTCTTAGAATGCCAGGAGTTACGGGTAGCGTCGTCTTCACGCTCGTCGGAAGCTTTCAGGTTTTCTCCCTTCCCGCAACCACGGATCAGTTCGAGTTCGGTTGGTATGCGCAGATCGGGGTTCCTTAATCCTTCCGAAGAAGATTTTTGAAAGGAGCACCTATGCCTCTGCAAATTGGAACCTGGAAGACCAATGTCGGTGGCACCGTGGGCCAGCTCGTGATTGAAACCGTCGACGCGCAAGGAAATGTCAGCGGAACTTTGACAGGACTTCCAGGGCTTGGTCTCTCGATGCATTTTGGGGGATACTGGGAGGAGGAGTCACAGAGGATCACATTTCTACTCGATACATCTCAAAATCAGGGCTTCGCTATGGAAAGTTTTGTCTTCACCGGCTATTTGTTCCAGGACTCTCTTCCTCTCGCGGATGTCACGGGCAGTACGATCTTCACTCTCGCGGGAAGCTTTTCAGGATTTTTTGTCGCGAGCGTATACGGAATAACGGCGCTCAAATCTCAGAGCGGGTGGTATGGTCAAATCGGAGTGGAGTGAAGTCGGGCCGTTTTAGGCTTCACACATCGCTATTACGGAAGATCCGATATTTGCGACGACCGACGGCAGCAGCCTTATGGTGTGATTCAGCGGCAGCGGCGCATGGGCGCCGCATAACGTGTCAGGATCCAGCGCATTACCGTGGACCTCCGACAGGTGCCAATTGGTAACTTCGAAGGGGGCGCCACATCGGAACTTCTGCTTGGGGATCAACACGGTCTGTGCATCGTCGACGCGATGTCGTAGAACGATGCGGACATATTGACGACGTTTGGAGGTTCTGCGGCCATGTGGGCAGTTCTGGGCTTTCTCGTCGCTGCGGCCATCGGGTTGGCGACAGTGCTTAGCGTGGGCTGTCGCGGCTCGGCTCTACGCGACGATTATCCGTGGCTGCTAGACGAAGTTTCGAAACTCCACGTGAACACCGTCGGCAGTCTCGCCGGGTTCGCCTTTACGGGCGTTGTACTTGTGGTGACGCTTGCGCGCGATAGAACGGGCGCTGCGGGAGTTGCGCTTGACGCTGCCATTCTCATGTTCCTCGTCGCATATTTGTACTGGGTGGGCAGCGCATTCCTGATCTCATATCTGCCACATGTCCGAACGAGCGGTGACTTCGTGCAGCGCGTTCACTTCAGCCTCGCCTCGACCATCGAATACCGTACTGTCTTTCTCTCCTGGTTTGCGCTACTGCCACTGCTTCAGGCAAACGGTCTTACCCGTCTCGTGCCGATTCTCTGCTTCCTCCTTCCCATATCACTGGTGCTCGGATCTCTGCTCCTGGCCATGGCCACCGATGGACTGGGTCTTCTGCGCGTCAAGGAAACGTATTTCTCTGCGGCAGTAGGGACTGTGCTGACGCTCGCGTACGGCGGGATTGCGTGGATGCTCCCGGGCATTCGCTCCCCGTATTCCTCACTATATCTTACACTCGTGATTTTCTGCGTCAATGGCGCCGGTTTCGCACTCGCGGCACTGACGCCGCTCTCACCGAGATACGACGGAGTCAAACGCTTCTACGACCAATATGGCCGAAGAATCATAATTGCTGACATGCAACTCACAATGGTCTCCCTTGCTTTTCTCTGGCTCGCTGTCGTGGGAACCATTTAGAATGCCGTCGAGTATCTAGCCGCAGCGACGGTAGAAATGAACGAGTCTGAATCGCGGCGGCTAGGCAAGCGCTCGCGCAATTTTACAGCATGAACACGAACCGGCTGGATGAAGAGTTCGACGTTTTTCTAAGCCTAGTCGACGTCGACGATTGCCACTCTCGATATGTTGCCGACCGTCAAAGCAGGTGTATCGGGATCATACGCGGGCACCGCGCCCCGTCAGTAGATTGATCACGACAAGAATAACGACAACCAAGAGAATGATATGGATTAAAGCGCCACCGAAATGCAGCAGAAACCCTAACAGCCACAAGACAAATAACACGGAAATGATGGTCCACAGAATACCGCCCATGTAGTACCTCCCTTTAGCTTCTTGCCTTATGCCCTTTTTAGCGCATGGTCAACCGCGCGCACGTCCGGGCTCGACTACGGTGAAGCCGCCGCCCCGATGGCGCTCCACCTACTATCGCTCTGGCCAGCTTAAGGAAAGCCCGTGGATCAAAACGGTCGTAACGCTTTCGGTCGGTTTATGGTTGCGCGCAGTATGAGAGTTCTGGTAACCGGCGCGACGGGATATATCGGGGGGCGCCTTGTGCCTCGCTTACTCGAGGCCGGCTATTCCGTCCGTTGCCTAGCTCGCGACGCTCAACGCCTCACCGGAAGATTTTCCGGAGCCGAAGTGCTCGACGGAGATATTTTCGACGAGGAGCATCTGCACGACGTATTCGAAGGTGTCGATGCCACTTATTACCTCGTACATTCGATGAGCGACTCCCACAGATTTGCCGAGCGTGATCGCGAGGCCGCTGTACTCTTCGGGAAGGCCGCTCGCAAAGCCGGTGTGCAGCGCATTATCTACCTGGGTGGGCTGGGTGCCGACGACGCAGCACTCTCCCATCATCTCGCTAGCCGCCACGAAGTCGGCGACGTCCTGCGGTCAAGTGGCATCGAGGTTATCGAATTTCGTGCTGCTATGATCGTCGGCAGCGGAAGCATCTCGTTTGAGATGATGCGGTATCTCACGGAGCGCTTGCCCCTGATGATTGCGCCGCGATGGGTGATCACGCGTTCGCAGCCGATATCTGTCGTCGACGTCTTGCGCTACCTCGTATCTGCGCTCGACCTTCCGCATGGTGATTCTCGTATCTACGAAATCGGCGGCGCGGACATTGTGACCTATTGCGACATGATGCTCCGCTACGCGCGACTGCGCGATCTTAAGCGTAAAGTCATCACCGTACCGTTTCTTACGCCGCGCCTTTCATCGTACTGGATCCATCTCGTAACCCCGATTTCTGCACACCTCGCGCAACCGCTAATTTTGGGACTCTGCAACGAAGTGATTGTACGCGATAGCGCCGCGACGCGGGATTTTCCAGAAATCGCGCCGATCGACTTTGACACTGCGGTAGCGCGCGCTTTGGACCGCTACCGTGTCAACGGGCCGGACACGACGTGGTTTGATGCGTTCGACGTGCGCACGTTGCCCGCAACATTCACTGGCGCGCGTGAAGGAATGCTTATCGACCGTAAGGAGCGCATCACCGAGGCGGTGCCGCAGCAGGTCGCGTCCGTATTTACGCAGCTGGGTGGAAAGAGAGGCTGGCTGTACGGCAACGCTTTATGGCAGCTGCGCGGCCTCGTTGATCGCGCGTTTGGGGGCATTGGTTTGCGACGCGGCCGGCGTAGCGGGACAGATCTCCGCCTCGGGGATGCGGTCGATTTTTGGCGCGTCGACGCTTTGGAGCCGGATCACCTTCTGCGGCTGAGGGCCGAGATGAAACTTCCGGGCAAAGCGTGGCTAGAGTTCGACGCGGATCGGCTGAGCGACGGGCGGACGCGCCTGACACAGACGGCGTTCTTCGAGCCACGCGGCCTGTTTGGATCTCTGTATTGGTATCTCGCATTTCCATTTCACGCGCTCATTTTCAACCGGATGGCCTCGCGTATCGTTCTTCTAGCCGAGCAGGCGCCGCGGGCGAGCACCTTGCGGCCCAGCTAATCCTGCGCAACTGTCGATCCAAGCGTCCGGAAATGCTGACCATAACCCGAAGGTGCAGTCGACGGGCGCAAACTGTGAAATGCTACGTTGCAACCGCGGCGGCGTTGACGGCCTTCTTCGCGATCTGTGTCAGCGTCTCATCAGCCTTGATTTCCTGCTCGAGCGTCTCTTGCAGGAGTTCCGGCGCTCCCGACAACCGCATTTTTCGGGCCCAGGCGATCAACGTTCCATAGCGAGAGATCTCGTAGTGCTCAACCGCTTGCGCTCCTGCAAGGAGACCCGCATCCAATGCCGGGCTGCCCTTGAAGCCCTGCATGACCTCGTTGCCTTCCTCAAGGATCCCGTCGATGGCGTCGCAAGTCTTTCCGCGCGCGGGTTTGCCGATAATCTCGAAGACTCGCTCGATCCGTTCGACTTGTCCTTCGGTTTCGTCCCGATGATGCAGGAACGCCGCGCGCAGCTCGTCCGAGCTAACGGCCTTCGCCAGCTTCGGAAGCGTTCGAAGAATCTTCTTCTCGGCATAGAACATGTCTCGAAGGGTTTCGTAAAACAGGTCGCTGAGCGTTTTGATCACGACAAATCCTTTGTATTTAGAAATATTTGTGGGCTACTCCAGACCTTATAACCGAGAGCTTGGCACGCTAAACCTGAAGCCGCGAGACCGCACGAGCTGTGGGATAGGCTCCATCCTGCGGCCAGTGATTTCTGTGGCGGGTTAGTAATTTCGTAACGAGCGAGGAACTCCTCGGGAGTCATCCCGCCCAGTGAGCTATGCGAGTGTTTGGTATTATGTTCGTTGCGCCAATCCTCAGCCGCAAATCGCGCTTCAAAGATCATTCTAAAACGATTGGTCATCAGCAGCTCGTCTCCAACGACTCGATGAAAGCGTTCTGAGTGGGCTTTTCAGGTTGAATGAAGAGCAACTCAACGTTGTGATCGTGAGCCCAAACTTCGAGGGCAGAAGCAATAAACTCGGGGCCGTTGTCCACGCGCAGGCAACGCGAATACCCGTGCTCACGAGCGGCCCTGCTCCAGCGTGCAAACGACCGACGCGCTCGGATACGAAAGCTCGGGCTCACTGCCAGCGCGTATCGACTGCATTCATCGAGCGCGTCAGAGCGCGGAAGACGTGGATCAAGCCGCCTGATGTCCAAACCCTACCTCTCCACGAAAGCGGGCCAACTCCGGAAGGAGCAGACTTGCTTTTCGGACATGATACGTACACGGTGCCGTTCGCGCTCGCATTGTTCGCATTGTTCCTGTCGGTGTGGATCGTGATTCCTGGCCCGATCATTCCGCTGTTCGTTCTGACGGTCGCTGCTACCGAGCTCTGGCCAGTTTTGACGGT
>JBAUMX010000070.1:0-11812 GCA_049578945.1 Candidatus Cybelea sp.
GCCGACGCCGTTGCGCTCGTCGCAAAAAGGCTAAAGGCTCCGCAACTTCGCGGTATCGGCCTGCCGCTCGAATCCGGAACGCTCTCGGCTACCGGCGAGCTCTCGGCTGGGACGCCGATTCCGACGTTCGACGGCGGCGTCGCAATCGACGACGGTCGAATGGATCGCTTCCCGCTAACCGGCAATGGCGACGTCCACGTCTCCGGAAACGCGGTCGCGCTGCACCGGATACTCGGCGCATTCGGCAGCACCTACACGTACGTTGACGGAAGCATCGGCGCGCTAACGTCCGGCTCGCCGGCCTACGCGCTGGACGCGCAAGTTCCGGCCGCCCAAATCGCGCCGGCACTGCAGACGTTCGGATTGCCCAACTATATGACCGACGGCACGTTCAACGCGCGCCTTCACATCGCTGGGCGCAGTATCGAGCCGAACGTCAGCGGTTCGGTTGGAGTTCCCGCCGGCCAGGTGAACGGGTTATCCTTCATCAACGGAAGCGCGGTGCTCGCCGCCGATCCGCACGGCGTCGCGATGCGCGCCGGCTCGGTGCTCGTCGGCACGACCGCGACGCGCTTCACGGCCGTCGTTCGACCGCGCGAGAACCTTATCGACGTCCGCGCGCCGCATGCCGATCTCTCCGACTTCAACAACTTCTTCGATACCGGCGATACGCTGGACGGCGACGGAAGCCTGAAGCTCGCGGCCGCCGCGCACGGCGCACGGGTCTCGTCAAGCGGTGATATCGACATCCGCGCTTTTCGATACCGCAACTTGCCGATCGGGGACACCAGGGCCGTCTGGACGAGCGTACTCGACGTCATCACCGGTTCGCTCGCGGTCGGAGGGAGTGAGGGAATGCTCCGCTCCCACGGCTCGATCGCCTTGACTCCCACGAACGCCTGGCAGTCGACGCTGATGCGTTCACGATACGATCTCGCCGGCAAGATCGACGATCTCGATCTGGGGCTCTGGCTGCCGGCCCTCGGCATGCATACGCTTCCGATCACCGGGCGCGCCTCGGGTCAGGCGACGCTTCGAGGGCGCTTTCCAAGTATCGACGTTCGCGGCAACGCCCGGATCGCCGGCGGGACGCTCGGCCCGCTCACGCTCGACCGCGCGGAGATGTCGCTCCACTCCGCCGGCCGGCGGATCGTTATCGATCGCGCCGAATTGGCGACGTCGGCGCTCGCGGCGACGGCTTCGGGGACGCTTGGCATGGCACCAAACGAACCGATCGACGTGCAAGCGCACGCGCAGACCGACCAGCTCGCCGAGCTCGTCTATAACGTCTCGCATGTGAGAGTGCCGGTAACCGGTTCCTTCGAATCGACCTTGCGAGTCGGCGGCACTTACAAGGCACCGACCTTCGTCGCGGGCTTCGACGCGAGCAACGTCGTCGCGCGCGGCATCCCAATTGCCGCGCTCTTCGGCGAAGTGCGCGTCTCGCGCGGGGCGTTAGTGCTCTCCAATGCCGGCGCAAGCTTCGCCCGAGGCGAGGCAACGCTGGCCGGCTCGCTTCCGCTTCAACTCTCGCCGCTCCGTTTGGCGGCACCCGATCAGCCGATCAGCTTCGATCTTGACGTCGTCGGACTCGACCCGGGGATGTTCAACGACGCCCTCGGCAACAACACCAAGCTGAGCGGGCTGATCGACGGTCACGTCGGGCTCGCCGGCACGATCCGCGAACCGGCAATCGTTGGGCGCATGTCGCTGACGAACGGCTCTTATGTCAGCGATCTCCAGCGGGTGCCGATATCGCAAATCGCCGCCGAGCTCGCGTTTAACCATAGCTCCGCGACGATCCAGCACGCGTCGGCGCGGTTTGGCAACGGCACGATCGTGGGCTCGGGGAGCGTTGCGTTTCCAAACGGCCTCGGATCCGGCGGCGCGGTGGTCGCGCTCAAGGCCGTGGGCCGCGGCGCGCAGCTCGATCTCCCGGCTTATGGGAATGGGACGCTGGACGGCGCGATTACGCTGACGAAGCATGCAAACTCGGACGCGCTGCTCGCAGGAAACGTCACGGTAAGCGACGCCGCCCTTTCGTTCGCCGCGTTCGTCAGCGCAGCCCAGCAATCGGGAGCGGGTTTGGCACTCTCGATACCGCTGGCGTTCAACATGCAGGCTACGGCGGGGAAGAACGTTCGCGTTCGCGGGAAGGGCTATGGGGCTGGGCTCGATATTGGCGTCGCAGGTTCTGCGAAGCTGGCCGGCACGCTTGCCGCGCCGAGGCTGACCGGCACGTTCAAGTCGACCGGCGGTACGCTCACGTACTTCGACCGAGCCTTTCGCGTCCAGCAAGGAAGCGTGGTTTTCAATCCGGCCGACGGCGTGCTGCCGACGCTCAACGCGGTCGCGTCGACGACCGTCGTGAATCCCGATCCCGATCGAGCGCGAAATCCTTACGGCAGTGCCGATATCACGATCCGCGTCAACGGACCGATCGCCGGCCTGCGGGTCGATCTCGACTCCAATCCTCCGGGCTATAGCAAGGAGCAGATCCTCGGGTTAATTGCGCCCTTTGGGGGGTTCGTCAACGGCATTGGTTTCACACGCCAGGGCGAGCTGGCCCAACAGCAACCCAACGGAATAGCGCCGATCGGCGCGGTCTCGCCGATTCCGAACGTGGGTATCGCCCAGCGCAGCACGATCACGGTCGGTCAAGAGGCCTTCAATTTGCTCAACGCGCAGTTTACCGCCGGCTTGTTGTCGCCGATCGAGTCGACGCTCGGCCAAGGGCTCGGGCTCTCGAGCATCAACCTCACGCTCGGCTACTACGGCAACGTCGGATTCACCGCGAGTCGGTTGCTCGGTAGATCGGTCAGCGCCGTGTACGCGGTCACGTTTGGGATTCCTCAAACGCAATCATTTGGTCTAATGGTGCAGCCGAGCCCGGAGACCACCGCGTCGCTCAACTTCTTCTTGGTCAGTGGACCGACGAAGCTCTTGCAGCTGCCCAACACGCCGACGGGATTCGGCTCCAGTTATCTGGCGACCGAGCCGCTCATCGGGAACACCGGCTTCAGCTTGACTCTACAACGCCATTTCTGGTAAACGGTGCCTTGATTAGACGCAGATTCAGGCTTCGGGCATGCGCAAGGACACGGGCGGAGGGGGGCGGAACAGGCGTCCCGGGTCGTGCGCACGCGCTGGTGCGCGCCGCCAAGCTGAGGCCAACAGAGGACCTCGTGATAGATTGAGGACGACTTTTTCACATGACCTTTAACCCCGGGCGGCGCGTCGGACCGTTACAGCGGTACTTGGCGCTTCTTTCGCTCTTCGCGCTGACCGGGTTGGCTCTCACTCCGATCGCTGCGTCGAGCGCCGCGCCGAACGCGTCGCCCGCGCCGAGCGACGCGCTAAGCGCGTCCCCGAAGATCGTCTCCGTTGACGTCACGGGCAACCTTCGCGTGCCGACGCAGGTCATCATGTCCGTCGTAGCGGCGCGGCCCGGCCAGCCCTATAACGCGAAGGTCGTGCAGGAGGACCTTGCCCGAATCAACGCTCTCGGCTACTTTGCCGATATCGCCCCGCCGCTGGTGCGCCAGCGCCCTAACGGCATCGCGATCACGTATCGCGTCGTCGAGAATCCGGTCCTTACCAAAATTGCCTTTGTCGGAAACCAGAAGGTCCCCAGCGACACGCTCCAGGCGCTCATGGATCTTTCGGTCGGCCAGGTATTCAACACAAATACGTTTCGCCAAGACGTCCTGAAGATCAATAACTATTACGAGCGCATCGGTTACGGCGGTCAGGTGCCGACCCACGTCAAAGACGTTCATATCGATCCCCAGAGCGGCGTGCTGACGCTGACCATTCAAGAAGGTTTGGTCGTCAAGGAGATCATCATCGGCGGCGACCCCTTGTTGCCCCCACCCTACATCCTGCCGCACCTGACCTTGAAGCCCGGGGACATCTTCTCCGAAGCGGTGCGCGACGCCGACTACAAAGTGCTGCAGAAGCTCTACGAAGACAAGTTCCGCCTCGAACTGGGCAACTTTGAGGGCGGCATCGATCCGTCGTCGATCAACCTGCAGGCCGGGACGGCTAACGTCAAATACAACATTTACGTCGCGCGTATCGCGGTCGTGGAAATCACCGGCAATACTCGGACGAGAGACAACGTCATCCGCCGCGAGTTGCGCGAGCGGCCCGGCATGGTACTCAACACCGACGCGATCAAGCACGACTACGAACGTCTCAACGCGTTGAACTTCTTCTCGAAGGTCGAGCCCGACGTCAGGCCGGGTCCCGACCCGAAGAAGCCGCAGGACGTCACGCTCGTCTGGCACGTTACGGAGCAGCGCACCGCGACGGCCTCGGTCGGCTTCGGCTACTCCGGTGGTCTGACCGGGCTTGGGCTCTACGCGACGCTCGGCTTTTCGGACTCTAATCTGCATGGCACCGGTAACTCGGCCGGCCTACAGTTCGAAGAGGGCGCGCGGGCGGGCATTGCGCAGCTTAACCTCACGGTGCCGTATCTCGGCAATACGCCGCAGGGTCAAAAGTACACGGCCGGTGCCTCGATCTTTACGAACCACACGACGTACTTCTATCCGATCTACGCAGTAGCCGGGTCGGGAACGTCGGTGCGCAGCAATTCGACGGTCCCCATTCCGGTGACGCTCTATTCAAGCACCAACTCGCAGCTGGTCTCCAGCGCCGACGCTACGAGCGTTTCGAGCGCGAACGGCGCCACCGGGAACATCGGCCGCCGGCTCAGCGACTACACGATCCTGTCTCTTTCGCTGAGCGGACAGCGGATTCGTTACGACACCACGGTTCCATCCCCGTTCTTTTTCCAGGGTAATCAGCCGAACATATTCGTCGGACCGACTCCCAGCCCGATCAACTCGAGTCCAACGGCTTTTGGCGGCTCCTTCGGAATCGCAGCCACCTCGATTGCCAACGTGAACACCGGGGCACCGTACAACCTGGTGACGAGCGGCCTCAGCCTGCAGTCGGTTACGCTCGACGATCCCTTCAATCCACGCGACGGCGTCAAGGCTTTGTTCAACGCAGTCTTCTCGGCGCCCGCGATCGGGTCGAACTTCTCGTTCACCCAGACCACTCTCGATATCGCGAAGTTCTTTCCGATCCTCAAGGACGCTACGCTGGGCGTTCACGGCGCCGCCTACAATTCGACCGGTGTGATTCCCCCTAGTTCGCTCTTTTATTTCTCCGATCAGCAGATGCGAGGTTATAATCAGGTCTTTTACGCGACCAACGCGTATCTCGGCCAGATCGAGCTGCGCCAACCCGTCGCGCTCGACCGGCGCATCACACTGGCCCTCTTCGTCGACGAGCTGGATTATCACATCCGAGGCGCGTATCCGCTGCTCGATCCGTTTACGAACCGCATCACCGGTTATCCGGCCGATTGGGCGCTGTACGGAGACGCCGGCTTCGGCATACGCTTTGACGTCCCGCAACTCGGCCTGCGAACCGTTCGAATCGATTTCGCAAAAGGTGTCAACGGCACGCACACGAGCTTTGGAATTGGGCAGAGTTTCTAGAAGCTTGCCTCCTAGTACGACCTTAGGCCTGGAGCAAAATAGAACGATATGAACATTCGGTCAGCGATACTCTTCGCCGGCGCATTTGCACTCGCAGTATGGACGGGCCGCGGCGCGATCGCGGCGGACCTCACCGACGTCGGCTACGTAGACCAAGCGGAGCTTGCGAACTTGCCGGTCTTTGTCTACGCTAACCGTCAGCTCGCCGCGTATAAGTCGCAGCTCGACGCGCAGTTCAACGGACAACTCCGAGGCGCGCGTTCCGACGCCGGCAAGCAGCAGCTCGCGATGCAGTTCCAGCAGCAGCTCAACGATAAGCAGCGCGAAATCGTCGGGCCGCTCTTTCAGCGCGCACAGCTGGCGATTGCCGCCGTGAGCTCGTCGCGGAATCTGTCGATCATCGTCGACAAGCGCATCGTAATCTACGGCGGTCAAGACATAACCAAAGACGTCGAAGCCGTTTTTTCGAGCCCGCAGGCCATTGCGCCACCGGCTGCGACACCTCCGCCCTCCGAGATCGGATTCGTCGATCAATCGGTACTCGACGGCGTACCGAAGGTGCAGACCGCCAATAGCGCAATGCAGCAGTTCGAGACGACGCAGCGCCAGGTCTACGCGGCGCGTATGGCGCAAACGCGCAACGCGAGCGATAAGACTAAGCTGCTGCAAGAGTTTAACAAGTCGATCTCTGACAAGCAAGATCAGCTTCTCAAGCCGCTCGTCGATCAGACCCGTGCGGCTACGGCGGATGTAGCCCGCAGGAAGAACCTACTGCTCGTCCTCGATAAGGCGGACGTGATTTCTGGGGGGACGGACATCACGACGGATGTCCAAAATGAGCTTACGAGATAGAATTCTGAGCTGCGTCGCGTTACTTACAATCGCCGGCTGCGCGCCGAACGTGCATTCCTCCGCGATCCGCGGAGCCGGCTACGTGAGGATCGACGAGGTCGTCAAGCACCATCCGCTTTACGGACAGATCTCTGCGCTCGACGATGCGATTGCCGCGATCAATCTGCGAGCGGCGGGGCCGCAGGTGCCGCTGGGCGCGGCCCAGATCGCGACCCAGACTGCTCAGCTCAATCGCGAGTTGCGCGACGCCCAAGTGCGAACGAACAAAATCCTCGCGCAAAAGCAGCAAGATTACGTGCGCCGCGAGCAGCAGGCCGTTAGCGCCGCGCTGACCGCCGCCGGCGTCAAAGGCTCGGGCGCGCTCGCCGCGCAGCAAATGAGCGGCGTTTCGGCCGCGCAGGTCGCGCAGGCCACCAATGCGGCCAATGCCGACCTCATGGCCTACCAGCAGAACGTGATCGCGCAAAACAATGCGGCAAGCTCTTCTATCCAGAGGCAGCTTCAGACGCAGGCTTCCGACAAGTATCGAGCCAAGGCCGAGCAGCTGCAGCAGAACGAGACCGATCTCTCGCTGCGACTGACTCAGCAGGATGCCACCCAACGTTTGGCGATCAAGATGCGCCTCAACAACCTGGCGTTGGATCCGGGCGCCCGCAAGGAGGCGCAATCGCAGCTGGCGGCGATCGACGCCAGAGAGACCGCCGCGCTCGAGACGCAGCGCAACACCGACGCCGCCACGCTCCGCGCCTACCGCGCCCAGCTCGATCGTGAGACCGGCGACGCGATTCGCAGCCAGGTGGGCGCGATCGCGCAGCAGACGCGAGCGAAGCTCGAGGAACGCCGCAATCAGGTCGGATCGCAGTTGCGCAGCATCGGGCCGCCGTCGCTGCCGACGAATCTTCCGCCAAACGTGCGGGCGCAAATTGCCGGGATCCACCGTCAGTTTGTCGGGCAGTTTCAGGCTGACGCCGCGAAGACGATCCAAGAGTACAACGCGACCAAGAGCGATCTCGATCAGCAGTTCGCAGCGCTCCATGGAGCCGATGTCGGCGCAACCGGAGCTGCCGGAAAGGAGCTCAATGCGCTGCAGAAGCGCCGCAACGACCTCTATGCGCAGATCACAGCGCAGGTAGAGCGCGACGCCAAGCGGATCGCGAAGGAGCAAGGGTTCAGCATCGTCTTCGTCAATATCTGGTCTGCGGCGGGCGGCTACGATTTAACCAACGAACTCATCAAGGACGTCGAAAGTCAACACGAGTGAAAAAGCACAAGCACATTCTGATCCTCTGCACGGTCGCCGCGCTCGCGGGTTGCGCGACGTCCAGTCCCATCGGATTGGTAGACATGCAGCGGATCGTCGCGAACTGGGGGGAGTATCAAGGGTATCAGAACCAGCTCTACGCGGACGAGCGCGCAATTCAGGGGCGCCGGGAGAGCACCCGCCGCAAGCAGCGTGAGGCCGTCGAACTCCAACGCAAGTACGCGCGAGTAACCGATCAGCTTTCGTCGCAGATTCGCGACGCCGCCGGAAAGATCGCGTCGCAACGGAAGCTCAAGCTGGTGCTGACGCGCGAGGGGATCGGATACGGCGGCGTCGACATCACGGCCGACGTCGAGAAGGCGCTCAATATAACGGAGAAGGCGACGCCCACGCCGGGTACGTAGCACCGAATACTAATGACGCTCGGCACCCTTGACGAAATAGCCGTGAGGGTCGGCGGACGCGTCGCCGGCGACGGGAGCATTCGGATCGGGCGAATCTCGACGGTCGAAGAGGCTACCGATGACGCGTTGACCTTCGCGACCTCGCAAGCATATCTCGCCGCCGCGCTTGCGAGCCGGGCGGCGGCGGTCCTGGTCGATGCCTCGTTCGCGCAGGACGCCCTCGCCAAGCCGTTGCTGGTCGTCGAAAACGCGCGCCAGGCTTTGGTCGTGCTGCTGGAATCTTTACGTCCGCCGCGACCGCGCGGTCCCTTTCGCCACCCGAGCGCCGCGATCGAACCGGATGCGCAGCTCGCCCCGGACGTATACGTCGGCGCGCACGCTTACGTCGGCAATCGTGCCACGATCGGGGCGGGGAGCGTCGTGAGCGCCGGAGCGTACGTCGGTGACGGAGTCTCGATCGGCGAGGCAGTCTGGATTCATCCGCATGCGACAGTCATGTCGGGCACCTCCATCGGCGACCGCGTCGTGCTGCACGCGGGCTGCGTTATCGGCAGCGATGGCTTCGGTTGGGCCTTCGGCGACGGCCGGTCGGAACGAATCCCGCAAGTCGGAAACGTGGTGCTTGAAAGCGACGTCGAGGTCGGCGCGAATACGTGCATCGACCGCGCGCAAACGGGCAGCACGCGCATCGGCGCCGGTACCAAGATCGACAATCTCGTGCAGATCGGGCACAACTGCCGCGTGGGCAAGCACTGCCTGATCGCGGCCTTGACGGGTTTGGCCGGCTCGACGGTTATCGGCGACTACGTTAAAGTTGCCGGACAGGTCGGTTTCAAAGGCCACGTCACCGTCGGTTCCGGCGTGACCATCGCCGGCCAATCGGGAGTCTGGGGCGACATTGCCGACGGCGCAACGATCTCCGGAAATCCTGCGCGCGACCATCGCGAGGATCTCCGCCGAGAGGTCATGATTCGCAAGCTGCCAAAGCTGTTCGATCGTGTTGAGGCGCTGGAGCGTTCGCGCTCGGCCGAATAACGACGCGTGACGCAAGCGACGCTTCGCAAGACCCTTCATTTTGAGGGAATCGGACTTCACACGGGTGCGCCGGCCGCGGTTGACGTTCGACCGGCGCCCGCCGGCGATGGAATATCGTTCGTGCTGGGAGCGACGCGCGTGCCTGCCACCGTGGACTTCGTCGTCGACACGGCGCGTGCCACGGTGCTAGGTCGCGACGGAGCGACCGTTTCGACGACCGAGCACCTCCTCTCGGCACTGTTGGCGATGGGCGTGAGCAACGCCGAGATCCACGTCGACGGCCCCGAAATTCCGGCGGGCGATGGAAGCTCGGAAGAGTTCGTCGCCGCGATCGTCGCATGCGGTCTCGAAATGCAGGCCGGCGCGCGCAAGGTCTTGGAGATCGAAGCACCCTTCTGGCTGCGATCCGGCGACCGGATGATCGCAGCCTTCCCATCGCCCTCCTTTCGGGTGCGCTTCGTTGCCGATTTCGCGGCGCCGATCGGTACGCAATACTTCGACGGTGAAATCGATTCGCAGCAATATCAGGCGGAGATCGCCGGTGCGCGGACGTTCGCTTATCTGCACGAAATCGAGGCGTTGTGGGCGCGCGGCCTGGGACGCGGCGGAAGCCTAGAGAACGCGCTCGTCTTTACGCCCGACGGACCGATGCAGGCGCTGCGCTGGCCGGACGAAGCGGTGCGCCATAAGGTGCTCGATCTGATCGGCGATCTCGCGTTGCTTGAAGCGTGGCCGCAATGCGAGATCGTCGCGATCAAAAGCGGTCACGAGCTCCACGCATCGTTAACGCGCGCACTGCGCACGCAGCTGCGCGTGCCGTCCGCATAGGAGAGAAAGCTTGGCCGAGCTGGATATTCGCGCGATCTTCGAAATCCTGCCGCACCGCTACCCGATGCTGCTCGTCGATCGCATCCTGGAGTTTGAACACATGGTGCGCGTCCGTGGTTATAAGAACATCACGTACAACGAGCAAATCTTTGCCGGCCACTTTCCGGGTAATCCGGTTCTTCCCGGCGTCTATATGATCGAAGCGCTTGCGCAGCTCGGTGGCGCGATGATTCTCGAACCCGGCGAGTTCTCCCGGAAGACCCCCTACCTCGCCGGAATCGACAAGGCGAAGTTCCGGCGTCCGGTGATTCCGGGCGACCGCCTCGACATGGAAGTGACGATGCTGCGCCATAAGCGTAACATCGGCTGGGTTTTAGGCGAGGCGACGGTCGACGGTCAATTCGCCTGTTCCGCGGAGCTGATGTTCTCGATCGCGTCCGATCCGCGCATGTTCGGCGTCGATTCAAGCGTCCTTCACATTTAATACATCGCGCGATGCTGCATCCAACTGCCATCGTCCATCCGGCTGCCGAGATTGGCAAGAACGTCGAGGTTGGACCGTTCTGCGTCGTCGGCGAGCACGTCTCGATTGGCGCGGGTACGATTCTGCAAGCGCACGTGATCGTCAACGGTTGGACCGAGATCGGCGCAGATTGCCTTCTCTACCCGTACTCCACGATCGGCGCGGCCTCACAGGATCGTAAATACGCCGGCGAGCGCGCGTACACGCGAATCGGGAACCGTACGATCGTGCGCGAGTATGTCAGCATTCAGCGCGCCACGGGTCACGACGAGATGACCGCCGTGGGCGACGATTGCCTGCTTCTTGCCTACACGCACATCGCGCACAACTGCATTCTCGGTAACGGCGTGACGATGAGCAATTTGGCGCAACTTGCTGGGCACGTCAACGTCGGCGACTACGTCACGATCGGCGGTCAGACCGGCGTGCATCAGTTCACTCGCATCGGCCGGCATGCGATGATCGGCGGGATGAGCAAGTGCATAAAAGACGTTCCGCCGTTCTTCCTCGTCGAAGGAAACCCGTGCGAGCCCTACGGGCTCAACAGCGTCGGTTTGCGGCGCGCCGGATTCTCGGGCGAGGAGCGCAACGAGATCAAACGCTTCTACAAGCTGCTCTACGACCCGAAGCTCAACGTCTCGCAAGCGATCGAGGCGATGAAAGAAGAGGTTAGGTCGAATCCGGGCCGCGAGATTATCGCCTTCCTCGAAGCGCCCTCACAACGCGGCGTGTTGAAATAGCGCCCGCGCACCGCTCGGCGAAGGGTCGTTGCTTCGGCTAGGGTCTTTCAAACGAGGCCCGCAGCGAAGTGTTCTGAAATAGGGCCCCGAAGCGTGAGATATTTCTTTTCGACGGGAGAGCCGAGCGGCGAGGCGATCGCGATTCTGTTGGCCGAGCAGATTCGCGCCCTGGATCCGGAGGCGACGTTCGAGGGGATCGGCAGCATCCGAATGCGCGGAGCCGGCTTTACGCTGTGGCGCAACCATAAGGGCTGGGCGAGCATGGGTCCGCTGGCGGCGATTCCACGCATTCCCAAGCTGCTCGATGCGATGCTGCGCACGGCCTTTCACATCCGCGCATCGAAACCCGATCTCGTCGTGCTCGTCGATTTCGGCGTTTTCAATCTTCGTTTGGCGAGCACGCTGCGCCGGTTTCGTTACGCCGGGGCGATTTTGGATCTCTTTCCGCCCGGAACGTGGCTCGACAACGCGGAGAAGGCGCGGCGCGTGAGCTCGCTGACGGTTCCGGTGACGGCCTTCGCGCATCAGTACGCATTCTATCGAAGCATCGGGTGCCGCATCGATTTCTTCGGGCATCCGCTTGCGAGCCGGTATCGGACGCGCCCGTTGCGTGCGCCGGCGCCGGCTGACGGCGGCGTCGTCGCGATGCTGCCGGG
>JBAUMX010000071.1:0-12421 GCA_049578945.1 Candidatus Cybelea sp.
CGCCCGGCCTGCGCCAGGCACCGGGCCGACCCGGTGCCACGCCGGCCGAGATGCCCTCGCCTTCCACCGGAGGGCGGCCGGGAGACCGGACGCGGTCGCACGAGGATAAGGCGACTGCCAAAAAAGACCGCGAGAAGGAGCTGTTGCTCGAAAAAGAGCGTCAGCGCAAGAAAAAGGCCGAGTCCGCTCCGGCTGCCCCGGCGCGCACTCTTGAAACAATCGAGTTACCCGATCTGCTAACGGTGCAGGAACTTGCGACGTCGATGATCGTGCCGGTCAAAGATGTGATCACGGAGCTGATCAAAATCGGTACAATGGCGACGATCAATCAGAACATCTCGAACGACGTCGCGATCCAGGTCGCTAAGCGCTTCGGGTTCAACGCCGTCGTCAAGGAAGCCGGCGAAGAAGTCACGGTCGAACAAGAGGAAGACAAGCCGGAGATGCTGACGCCGCGTCCGCCGGTCGTCACCGTGCTTGGCCACGTGGACCACGGCAAAACCTCACTCCTCGACAAGATCCGTCAGGCAAACGTCGCGGCAGGCGAGGCGGGGGGTATCACGCAGAAGATCGGGGCGTACACCGTCGAGCGCAACGATCGAAAGATCACCTTCGTCGATACGCCGGGTCACGAAGCATTTACGGCGATGCGTGCGCGCGGCGCGAAGGTCACCGACGTGGCGATACTCGTGGTCGCGGCCGACGACGGCGTCATGCCGCAAACGAAAGAGGCGATCGCGCACGTCAAGGCCGCGAACGTTCCAATCGTGGTCGCGATCAACAAGATCGATCGTCCGGAGGCACAGCCCGATCGCGTTAAGCAGCAGCTCGTCGAACAAGGCCTACAGCCCGTCGACTGGGGTGGTAGCGTCGAAATGGTTCCCGTCTCCGCGAAAACCGGCGACGGCATCGACGGACTTCTCGACACGGTGCTGCTCGAGGCCGACATCCGCGAGCTGCGCGCGAACAAGAATCGCCGCGCGAGCGGGGTCGTCATTGAATCGGCTCTCCACCGGGGGCGTGGTGCGGTGGCAACGGTGCTCGTGCAAAACGGTACGCTGCGCGTCGGCGACATCGTCGTGGCGGGAGGGACGTTCGGCAAGGTGCGCGCTCTGATCGACGACAAGGGCAAACAGGTCAAAAAGGCCGGACCGTCGATCCCGGTCGAGGTCATGGGCCTCTCCGACGTTCCGTCGGCCGGCGACACGCTTAGCGTCGTGAGCGACGAGCGCGTCGCGCGCGAGACGGCAGAGAAACGCGCGACGCGTCGCCGCGACGTGCGGATGGCCGCCACCGGAACGCAGCGCGTCTCGCTCGAGACGTTTATGTCGATGCCGGCCGAGGGTGGAAAGGTGCTGAACCTCATCATCAAGGCCGACGGACAGGGTTCGCTCGAGGCGCTGCGCGCGCGTATGGAATCACTATCGACCGACGACGTGGAGATTCGCGTCATTCATGGCGGCGTCGGAGCGATTTCCCCCAACGACGTCAACCTCGCGAGCGCCTCGAATGCCGTGTTAATCGGCTTCAACATCCGCCCCGACGAGACGGCTCGCCGGCTGGCCGAAAACGAAGGCGTCGACCTGCGCTTCTATCAGGTAATCTACGAGATCGAGGACGATCTCAAAAAGGCGATGCGCGGTATGCTCTCGCCGGTCGAGCGCGAGGTCGTGCTGGGCCGCGCCGAGGTTCGTCAGGTTTTCAAGGTCAGCAGGGTGGGCACGATCGTCGGCTGCTACGTGACCAGCGGCAAAATTACCCGCAATGCGAAGGCGCGGGTCGTGCGTGACAGCGCCGTCGTCTTCGACGGGGAGATAGAAAGCCTGCGGCGATTCAAAGATGACGTACGCGAGGTCGCTGAAGGGTTCGAGTGCGGCATCCAGATCGCGCGCTTCCAGGATCTTAAGGAAGGCGATGTGATCGAGGCTTACGCGCTCGAGCACGTGGCCGCGGAGCTGGTGCGCGCGTGAAACCGCAACGAATTGCGAAGATCGATCATGAGATCCAACGCATCCTCGGCACGCTCATCTCTCAGGAGCTGCAAGATCCGCGGCTCGCCTTCGTGACCGTGACGCGGGCCGAAGTCAGCGACGACCTGCGCCACTGCAAGGTCTTCGTTTCGGTGATCGGCGATCGGCATCAGGCCCGCCAATCGCTCGACGCGCTCAGGCACGCGGGACGCTTTCTTCGAGGTGAGCTCGGGCGCAAGATCGATCTGCGTCACACTCCCGAGCTGATCTTCGTTGAAGATCGATCGGCCGAGCGCGCGATCGCGCTGGCGAAGACGCTGCGCGAGGCGGCGCGACGGTCGTCTGAGGTAAGCGAATGATCGAGAGCACGCCGCGGCGCGCTTGCGCCGAAGAGGTCGCAGCCGAGCTGCGCCGGCGCAGTACCTTCGTGATGGTGAGCCACGTGAAGCCGGACGGCGATACGCTCGGCGCCGGGTTAGCGTTGGGATTGGCGCTCAAACGTCTCGGCAAGCGGGTCACGTATTTTCAGCAAGACGGCGTGCCGCGCAATCTCCGTTTTCTGCCCGAGACCGAGCTGGTCACGCGGGATCTGCCGTCCGACTTACCGCCCGATACGCTGTACGTCTTCTGCGACATGAGCGACTGGCGACGCGCCGGCGAGTATCTGCCGCCCGTCGAGCGGGAGAACATGCTCGATATCGACCATCACCTCGGCAACTCGCTCTTCGGAACGTTGAACTTTGTCCTCGAAAACGAGTGTTCCACGGGAAGCGTCGTGATGCACCTCTTGCGCGAACTTGACGTAACGATCGATCGCCAAATCGCAACCTGCATTCTTGCCGCCGTGATGACCGATACGGGTGGCTTCATGCACTCGAACACCACGCCGGCAACGCTCGAGTTGGGGGCGGAGCTGATGCGCCTGGGCGCCGATAAAGAAGAGATCACCAAGGAGATCTTCTTGCGCAAGCGCGTTGCGGCGACGAAGCTCTTAGGTCGCATCATCGAATCGATGCGATTCGAACACGACGGACGCTATTGCTACTCGTACGTCGACGACGCGATGCTCGCTCAAACCGGCGCCGACGGCGAAGACACCGAAGACGCGGTCAACACGCTGCTGGGGCAGGATGGCGTCGAGG
The DNA here is from genome assembly GCA_049578945.1 of Candidatus Cybelea sp. GTDB lineage: Bacteria > Vulcanimicrobiota > Vulcanimicrobiia > Vulcanimicrobiales > Vulcanimicrobiaceae > Cybelea. Next base: position 3,113 of record JBAUMX010000071.1, read on the forward strand.
TCGCGGCGCTCTTCAAAGCGATAGACGGCGAGATTCGGGTCAGCTTACGTTCGAGTGGTAAGCTCAACGTCCAAGCGACGGCGCAGCGTCTGGGCGGGGGTGGACACTTTCGCGCCTCCGGCTTGACGTTTCACGGTCCGATGCCCGAGGCGATTTCGTCGGTCGAAGCGGCGTTAGTTGCCGAAGGCTTATAGCGTCAGGTAGAGGCCAGCTTTACGCAAGCGTATCAGAGCCTGTCCTGAGCGGAGTCGAAGGATGATCGGGTTCGTTAACCTCTTCAAAGCGGCGGGTCCGAGCTCGGCACGCGCCGTCGCGCGCGTGCGCCGGATCTACGCGCTTCGGGCCGGCGACCGGCGCCTCTCGGCCGGTCATATGGGAACTCTCGATCCGCAGGCGGCGGGCGTGCTGCCGGTCGCAATCGGGAAAGCAACGCGATTGATTCCACTGCTCGTCGACCAACGCAAGAGTTACGCCTTTACGCTGGTCCTTGGCCGTTCGACCACGACGCAGGACGCTCACGGTGAAACGGTCGGCACCGGACCACTTCCAAAAGATTGGGCGGCACGCTTGGAAGCGGCACTCCCCGCATTCGTCGGGCGGATCGAGCAAACGCCGCCGATGTTCTCGGCGGTACACCACCAGGGCAAGCGGCTCTACGAACTCGCGCGCGAAGGTAAGAGCGTCGAGCGCAAGCGCCGCACCGTAACGATTTATGGACTGCGGCTGCTCGGCGTCGAGCCAAACTCGGATCAAGCGGTGGCGCGTCTGCGGGTCGCTTGCAGCGAGGGAACCTACGTTCGCACGCTCTGCCAGGATCTCGGAAGTGCAATCGGGATCCCGGCCCATATGGGAGCGCTGCTGCGCGAAGGTTCCGGGCCGTTCGTGCTCTACGAAGCGCGCACGCTCGATGAAGTTGCGAGCGAGCCGGAGCGAGCGCTGATCGCGCCCGAGCACATTATCCCGTTCCCCACCATCGTGCTCGACCTGCGCGGATCGGCCGATTTCCGCGCCGGGCGCGTCGTTCCGCTGCCTGAAGGAGCGACCGGAAAACACGTCTTTGTGCGTGACGAGTCACGCACGCTCGTCGGCGTCGGCGAGGCGCTGGGAGCGCTGCTCGCGCCGCGCAAAGTTTTCGTGTAGCTACGCGCGTGAAGATCAATCACACCCTCGCGCGCGAAAGCATCCGTCCATTAGTGCTCGCGATCGGATTCTTCGATGGATTTCATCGCGGGCATCGCGAGATCGCACGCCAAACCTTGCGGATGCGAAAACCCGGCTGGCGATCCGGCTTGCTGACGTTTGCGAACCACCCCGCGTCGCATTTGAGACCTGGGACCGAACCCGCGCTGATCTGCACGCCGGAAGAGCGGCTTGCGCTCTTTGCTCGCGCGGGCTTCGACGAGTGTTTCTTCGTAACGTTTGACGAAGCGGTCGCTACACTTTCGCCCGACAGCTTCCTCGAGATTCTGGTCGCTCGTCTCGGCGTGCGCGGGGTCGTCGTCGGCACGACTTTTCGATTCGGGCACAAGCGCGGCGGTGACGTCGCGCTGATGCGCGACTTTCTTGCCGGGCGCGGGGTCGGCTTCGTTTCGGTAGAGCCGGTCGCTGACTCCGGCGAGCGTATTTCCAGCACGCGCATTCGCGGGCTTATCCGGGAGGGCGAGCTTGCCCAAGCCGATAGTTTGCTCGGCGGAACCGGCTACGAGATTCGGGGCCTCGTCGAGATCGGCGCCGGTCGTGGCCACGCGCTCGGCTTCCCAACCGCGAATGTTACCGTCCCGCAAAAGCTGCTTCCTCATGACGGCGTCTACTCGGCGGTGGCTCGGTACGATGGCCGGGATTACGCGGCGCTCGTTTCGATTGGGACGAATCCACAGTTCGGCGGGGGCGCGCGCACGATCGAGGCTTGGCTGCGAGATTTCCAGGAGAGCATTTACGGGCGCGAGCTTGCGTTGCGCGACCTGCGCTACGTGCGGGAACAGCGGCATTTTGCCGAAGTGAGCGAACTGGTGCGTCAGATGCAGCTTGACCTTCAAGCGATCGGCTACCCCGCCTATGGGTAGCAAGATCGCCTGGCTCGCGGTCGCCGCTACGTGCTGGACGGCGGCTTGTGGGCACGGGAACGGTGGCGACGCGAACGCCTCGTCGTCGGATCGGGCGCGCGTCGGGCAAACGGCACCGAGCTGGTCGGAACCGAGCATCCCAGGCCCAAGCCTATCGCTTGCTTCGTTGCGCGGCAATGCCGTCTACCTCAACTTTTTTGCGAGCTGGTGCCCGCCGTGCAACGCTGAAGCGCCCGCGATCGATTCGCTGGCCCGCAGCTACGCGGCTCGGGGGTTGCGGGTCGTCGGCGTGGACGTGTTGGAGAGCGCGCGTAAGGCCGCCGTCTTTCGCAGCGAACATGACCTAAGCTACCCCGTCGTCATCGACACGGGTCCGTTGCGCAACCAGTACGAGATCAACGGGCTGCCCGTCCACGTCTTCATCGACCGTGGGGGAGTCGTGCGTAAGATCGTGGTTGGTGAGCTCTCGCCCGCGTCGATGCGCGCCAACATCGAAGCCGTTCTCCGTTAGACGGTCGAGCCGTGCGGATCAAAAGGCCGGTCCCGGTCGCCCGCGCGCCCGCTGCGTTTATCGCCGCTGCGCTAGCGGCGGGATGTGCCGGTGGCGGCGGCCAGGGCAACGGGATGATGCTCCCGGGCAGCGGCGGACCCGTCGGTGCAGGAGCCGGCAACACCGTGGTGCGGATTTACGTTCCGGCCGGCACTCAAACGAGTTCGATTTCGAAAGTCGCTAACGTTCAGTCTCCGCCCGCAGGCGGCGGGATGCCTGCGGTCGGTCCGAACGTTACGACCGCGACCGTAGCTCCGGTTGCAACGCCGCCGCCCGTCGCCGGTTCGCAGGCGCTCGCCATCAACGTCAGCGGCCCCACGACCATCAGTCAGACGGTTTCGGTCGGTCCGAACTCGAGCGGATGCACTCCGTCACCCGGCGGTTCAACGTGTCAGCTCGCGCTTTCGCTTCCGCTCGGAACCTATACCGGCACGATCGGCGGCTCCGCGATCGCGTTTACGGTCGGTTCGGCCGCCAACAACGTGCTCAACCTCACCTTGGGCGGCACGCCCTCTTCCGTCGTCGCCGTTCCGGCTTCGTCGATGAGCGTCCCCAACGCGCAGGGCGGGATCGATCTTTACGGCGCCGGTAAGCACCTGCTGATGGTCGAGATGCTCGACGCAAATCAAAACGTGATGGTCGGCGGCGCCGGCGCAACCTTTGGGATCAGTCAGGCCGGCGGCTCGCTCCCGATTACCGTTTCGCAGGCGCCGACCTCCGCAAATCTCTTTTATGTGACCCCCGCGGGCGCAACGAACGGAGGATCGGCGATTCTTCGGACGACCGCAAATTACGCGGGGCCCGGCAATCCCTGCGCGGCCTCCGGGGCACTCTGCAGCGGAACGGTGCACGTTGACGTTCGCCAGATCCTCGCCGTCGCGAACTCCGGAGCGAACAGCATCACGCTCTACGCAAACGGCCAAAACGCTCCGCTCGCGATGATCCAAAGCGGCGTGACGAGCCCGCAGGCGGTCATCTTCGACGCCGCGGGCGATCTGTTTGTCGCAAATCAGCCAGGCAGCATCAGCGAATACGTTCCGCCGTATAATCAAGGACCGATTGCGATAGCCAACGGCATCAACCATCCGCAAGCTCTTGCCGTCGACGCGCGAGGCAACTTGTTCGTGGCCAACGGCAGCGGCAGCAACACCGTCACGCTCTACTCGCCGCCGTACGGCGGCGCTCCAGCGGCGACGATTTCGTCGAACGTCGACGATCCGGTGAGCCTCGCGCTCGATTCGAACGGCGATTTATTCGTCGTCAATTCCGCAAACAACACCGTTACCGCCTACGCGCCGCCCTACGCCGGCGTTCCGACGACGATCTCGCGCGGGCTCAACACGCCGAATTCGCTGGCGCTCGATGGCCGCGGCAACCTCTTCGTCGCAAATCTCAACTCGACGCCGAACTCGGTAGTGGAGTACTCTCCGCCGTTCTCGAACTCGAGTGGGCCGGTCGCCACGATAACCAGCGGCGTTAACGAGCAAGGGTCGATCGCCGTGCTCTCGACGAATCTTTTCGTTCCGAACCAAGGTGCGAATACGGTTACCGAGTACGCGGCTCCCTACACGGGCTCGCCGACTACGATCATCGGCGGACAGAGCCAGCCGGTTGCATTGGCGATCGACGCGACCGGAAATCTCTACGTGGCGAACTACGGAAACAACACGGTCACGGTATACGCCGCACCCTACGCCCCCGGCTCGTGGGCGACGATTTCCAACGGTATCACGGCTCCGCTCGCGCTGGCGCTTTCGCCGGCCACCAACGGCGGCGCGACCTTGTTACCCTAAAGCCGTTATTGCCTTAAGGAATTTACGCCGCGCGCACGCGCAGGGCGTCGCCCTCGAGCGTAACGTCGGCCGCGCATCCGTCGCGCAACTCGCCACGCAAAAGCGCGGTCGAGAGCGGCGTCGAGACGTAGTGCGAGACGGTCCGCTGCACGTATCGAGCGCCGCTTCCGGAGGCCATCGATACGCGCGCCAAATAGAGCTTAGCCTCGTCCGAAAGGTTGAGAGAAACGTTGCGCGCCCCCAAACGCTGCGCGAGCGCGTCGACGTGAATCGTAACGATCGCTTCGATTTGCTCGAGGCCCAGCTCGCGGAACGCAACGATTTCGTCGATCCGGTCGAGCAGCTCCAGTCGAAAGGCTACGCCAAGCTCGTCGTCTTGCAGGTTCGTCGTCAAGATGATGAGCGCGTGACGAAAGTCTATCGTGCGACCCTTCGAGTCGGTCAGCCGTCCATCGTCGAGAATCTGCAGCAGAATCGATGCGACGTCGGGATGCGCCTTCTCCACCTCGTCGAAGAGCACGACGCAATACGGGCGGCGGCGCACCGGCTCGGTGAGTTGGCCGGGTTCGTCGTGCCCGGCGTATCCCGGGGGCGCACCGAGCAGCCGCGAGATGGTATGCGGCTCGGTGAACTCCGAAAGGTCGACGCGCACGAGCGCCGCCTCGCTCCCGAAGAGCGCTTCGGCGAGTGTCTTGGCGAGTTCGGTCTTTCCGATGCCGCTCGGCCCGCGAAAGAGAAAGGTGCCCAGCGGTTTGCGCGGGTCGTGCAAGCCGGTGCGGGCACGGCGAATAGCTTCCGAGACGGCCGCAATCGCGCGCTCCTGACCGACGACTCGCTTTGCAAGAACCTTTTCGAGATCGAGCAACAGCCCGGCTTGGGATTCGGTCAGCGACGATTGCGGGATCCCCGTCCAGCGAGTGACTACCGCCGCGACGTCGGCGCTCGTAACGCCCGGGTACTCGAGGCTTCCTTTGTTGGCGAGTGCGACCGAGGCCGCGGCTTCGTCGATCAGATCGATCGCCTTGTCCGGCATGAAGCGGTCGGCGATAAAGCGAGCCGACAGCTGGGCCGCCGCTTCGATCGCCGGTTCGTCGATCCTCACGCGATGATGCCGCGCGTACCGCTCGCGCAGGCCACGAAGGATTTCGATCGTCTCGTCGATACTCGGCTCCTCGACCATGACCGGCTGGAATCGCCGCTCCAGCGCGGCATCCGACTCGACGTACTTTCGATATTCGTCGAAGGTCGTCGCGCCGATGCACTGCAAATCGCCGCGGGCCAGTTCGGGCTTGATCATTGCGCTCAAGTCGAGGGGCGCACCTTCGGCCGAGCCGGCGCCGACGAGCGTGTGCAACTCATCGATAAAAAGCACGACGTCGCGCGCGCTGCGCTTCACTTCGTCGAGGATTCGTTTCACGCGGCCTTCGAATTCGCCGCGGTACTTCGTGCCTGCGACAAGCGGACCGAGCGATAGCGCTAGCACCCGTTTGCCTTGCAGCGAGCGAGGCGCATCGCCACCTGCGATGCGCTGCGCAAGGCCTTCCACGATCGCGGTCTTTCCGACTCCCGGTTCGCCGACGAGGCATGGGTTGTTCTTGCTGCGGCGCGCGAGGATCGAAATGATGCGATCGATTTCACGGTCGCGCCCGATGACGGGATCGAGTTTTCCTTCGCGGGCGAGCTCGGTTAAATCGCGAGAAAAAGCGGCCAGCGTCGGCGTTCCGCCCCGAATACGCTTGCCTAGCTCGTCGAGCGTCGAAGGCCGGCCCTCACCTTGCATCTTCTCGGCGAGCAGCGCGCCGCCGGCGATGATGCCGGCGGCAGCAAGAGCGGCGCCGACAAACGGCAGCGCACTCGCTGCGGTCCGCTTCTTTGCGCAGGCGGTGCAGAAATGCCGCCCGGCGTAGGTGATCGTCGCGGGCTTGGCGCCGCATGCTTCACAGGTACGCTTCATCAGCCTCGTCTACTTGACATGGATGCCACGGGTTTCGCCGGGCTCCTACGGCTCGGCAAGGAAAACGACGCTGACGGCGACCGTGACGTTGACGTTCGACTGATCGAACTCCGTCGGCGCCGCGGCGGCAGCCCGCATCAACGGGACGGGCCCAGGTCCGGGGACTCCGGCGAGCAGCTCGATGCTCTTGATCGAACTGATATGCAGGCCGGCCGCCGCGGCTAAGGCCTCCGCGTTGGCTCGCGCCTCGGCGATGGCCTTGGCCGTGGCCTGCTCGCGCGCCACGTTCGGATTCGACAAGCCAAAACTGACGCCGTTGATCGCCGTTGCGCCGGCGCCGATGCTCGCGTCGCTGACGCGTCCGGCCGAAGCGATCTCACGCACTTTAACCGAGAAGTTTCGCGAGACTGTGTACCCGTAACGTTCGTCCGGCGAGTTTTCGGCGCGCGTTCGCGGCGGCGGATTGTAGCTGACGTTGTAATAGACCAGCGAGATGTCGCCGCGCGCGATGCCCAGTTTAGCAAGGCTTGCGACGATGCGATCGTAAATCGCGTTGTTCTTCGAGATGGCGTCGTTGGCATTCGCGGCGTAGGTTTCGACCGCAGCGTTCACCGTTGCAGTATCCGGCGGCAGCGAGACGCTGCCGGTTCCCGAGGCGGTGATCTCGGTGGGCGCTGCCCGCGCGGCCGTGACGCACGCGACTGCAGCGGCGCACGTAACGAGCAGGCAAAGGAAAGTGCGCTTCATAATACGACTAACGTCCACCACGGGGGCGTTTCGTCCCTGTTCACCAGCGAGAAAGACGCGGCATGCAATGGTGATTCTTGCTTGGATCGTCTGCGGCGCCATCTTGGGTTTTGTCGCCCGCTGGATCGTGCCGGGCGAAGCGCGTGGCGGCGTCGTCGCCGATCTCGCCGTCGGTATTCTCGGCGCCAACATCGGGGGTTGGATTTATGTCGCATTCGGAGGTACCCGCTGGGCGGTCAGCCTTCCCGGTATCGTCTGCGCCTCGATCGGCGCGATCGTTTTGCTCCGACTCGCGCGCGTGATCCGAGGCAAGCCGGCGCTCTGAAGGGCGCCGCCCCCCGACGAGGGAAGCTGAAAATCTATCTATGGCCTACATTATCACCGAGCCGTGCATCGGCACCAAGGACAAGTCCTGCGTAGACGTCTGTCCTGTCGATTGCATTCACGGCAAGGATGAAGACGAGATGCTCTATATCGATCCGGAAGTCTGCATCGACTGCGGCGCTTGCGTATCGGCCTGTCCGGTAGAGGCGATTTTCGCCGACTCCGACGTTCCCGAGAAGTGGCAGAACTACACGGAGATCAACGCGGAATATTTCAAGAAGTGATCGCCGAGATCTCGCCTCACAGTTTCGCCACGTTCTTTGCATGGGCGCCCTGGGTCATCGGGATCGTAATCTACGCCACTTTCTATATCGCCAAGCGCGATGAGGTCGCGGCCGTCCCGGTCTCCGCCGGTCAGACGTATGCCTGCGCGGTCTGCGGCCGCCGCGGGACGCGCGAGCAAATGGTTCCACAGAACCACGGCGGCGCCATAACGTGGCAGTGCGCTAACTGCGCGACTTCCTCGCACGCCACCGCGCACTAACCTTCCTAAATCTGTCCCGACCTTGCTCCGCGGGATCGCTCCCTGCGGACATCCTGTCCTCCGGTCGCTCGTACGCGATTTTCTCGAAAAACGAAGTTTTGAAGAACACATCCGTGTGTTGCTCGAAAATCGCTAAGTCCCGTTCCGCAAGGTCGGGACAGATTTAGGACGACGATTACTGCTGCTGGCCGTAATCTGCGAGCACGTCGTGTATCCGCGACGCCATCGAAAGCGCCTGATCCCACTTGCGCTGCCACATGTTCCGCCCGAAGATTAACCCGACGCAACCCGCAGCCATGGCGACGTGCGCTTTGTGAACGGTCGCATCGTCACCCATCTTGCTTCCGCCGGAAACGAGGACGAGACTCCGTCCGGCCGATTTTACGACCTTGCGTAGGCCTTCGACATCGTCGAACTGGAGCGTGTCGTAGGGCTTGGGCAGCTTCGCGGCGTCATCGGGCTTCCAGACGGGCTCGTTAAGTTTGATGACGTCAGCCCCCAGTTCGCACGCCACGCGCGCCGCATAGTCGACCGCATACAGCGAGTCGATGCCGCCCTTGCCTTTGATCGCCGAACCGCGCGGGTATGCCCACACCACCAACGGCATGCCGTAACGATCGCACCCTTGGCGTATCTCATTGCACTGCGCGATGTCCACCTCTTGCGCCGGGCTTCCGACGTAGAGCGTGTAGCCTACCGCATCGGCGCCCAATCGAATTGCGTCTTCGACCGACGACGTCAGCGGGCTGAACGCCTCGTCGTCGGGTGGAATGTTCGTCTTGCCGTTGACTTTGAGCAAAAGCGGGACGCGTCCGGCATACTGCTTTTGATACTTTTCCGCGAGCCCAACGTGGAGCGCGATGCCGGAAAAGTTTCCTTCGACCGCTAGCCGGTAGATCCAATCGGTATCGACCGACGCGGGATTATCGAAGAAATCGATCGGCCCATGTTCGAGCCCCTGATCGATCGGGAGCATCATGAGCGTCCCGTTTGCTGGGCCGTGCTCGTACATTAGACGGTGCAGACGGGTGCGCTTACCGATCGAGAGATCCATCGCGTCGAACGTTGGGCGCGAAATGGCGGGCGTGGCGGTTGCAGTCATAGTCACCGCGCCTTCGCCGCCTCGCGAAGGTTATCCTGAGCCTACCTCCAATGGGCCGCTCGTGATTGCGCGTGTCGGCTTCGTCGGTTTGGGTGCGATGGGTGAACCGATGGCAGCGGCGCTGCTTCGCAGCGGTTACGAAGTGACCGCCAGCGTCCACCGCCGGCGCGAAGCACTCGATCGGTTGCGGACCACCGGCGTTGCGGAGGCGGCCGATCCGGCGGCGCTCGCC
>JBAUMX010000072.1:0-45692 GCA_049578945.1 Candidatus Cybelea sp.
GTGCGTTCCCGCGAGAACTGCGGCCATGCGGCTGTCCGCGCTGTAGATGAGGTACCCGACCGGATCGGGGCCGAAGCGGGGCTTCGTCGAGCCTTTCCCTTCGTCGACGTTGAAGCTGACAAGGCTCCACGCGCCGACGACCCCTTCACGAGCCGGCGCGGCGACCGGCGCGACGTCGCCCAGCGTCGTCAGGAGGGCGAAGGATGAGGCGAGCTCGAGCACGCCCCTACGTGAAACGGAGCGTAACCGCGGGGAACCGGCGAAAGTAGGCTCGTTCATGATCGGAAGGGTCATTGGCGCCGCCGCGATTGCCCTGCTTGGCACGACTTCTTCTGCGCTCGCCGCGGACGATTCGGCAGCCGCGCTCTTTGCACGCGGCGATTTTTCGACGGCCGCGGCCGCCTACCAAACCTACCTGCGAGCGCACCCCGGCGATCGGGAAGCCGAGATCGATCTCGGCGCGATTCGATTGTACGAGAACAAACTGAGCGCGGCGGAGGCCCTCTTGGATCCGGTCGCGACGGCAGGCGCCCAAGCCGATCGCGTCGCGCGGCTTCTGGGTGAAGTCGCACGACGTCGCGCCGAAGCTGCGCGGCGAACGACGCTGGAGGGGAGCGAGACGCACGTCCCGTTTCTGACCGCCGACCCGCTGCCGGTCGTACGCATTGTCGCTAACGGCACGCCCGCGAACTTTATCGTCGACACGGGCGCCGACGTCGACCTCGAACCGAGCTTTGCCGCGCGTATCGGCGTCAAGACGGCCGGCTCGGGCAGCGGCATCTTCGCGGGCGGCCGCCGCGCCCCAACCGAAAGCGGCATGCTCGCGTCGCTTGCGCTCGGCGGCGCGACCGCGTACGACGTCCCGGTCCACGTCATCGTGACGCACGCTTCGGGGCTCTTTCCGAAGCTGCAGATCGACGGGATCGTCGGCACGACATACTTCGAGCGTTTTCTGGTAACGATCGACTATCCTCACGGGCAACTGATTCTGCGGCCGCGTTCGGCTTCGGCCGCCTTTGAGGCGAGCGCCGTCGCTGCAAACGCGGCCGTCGTTCCCTTCTATTTGGCCGGCGATCACTTCGTGATGTCGCGCGCGCAAGTGAACGACGCCGCCCCCGGGCTCTTCCTCCTGGATTCCGGTCTCGCCGGCGGCGGACTGATGGCTTCCCAGCAGCTGGTCGCCGCCGCGAAGATTCAACTCAATGCGGCCGCGGCCGGTACCGGATTTGGCGGGGGCGGAGCGGTCACGGCGATTCCCTTCGTCGCACGCCGGATCGCACTCGGAGAGGCCGTTCAGCAAAACGTCGCAGGCATCTATACCCCGCAAGGCTCGCCGCTGACGATATTTCCGTTTACGGTCTGGGGCGCCGTTTCAAACGACTTTCTCAAGCACTACGCGTACACGGCCGATTTCGATGCGATGAAGATCGTCTTGGCATCCCCACCAACGCCGCAATCCGCATCGCTTTCGCCGGTGCAACGAATCTTCGACGAAGCGTTCCGCCGCTGGCAGACGTATCCGGTTCCCCCGTATGCGATTTGGACGACGACCTGGCACATCAGCGCGATTCCGATGGGCTTCTACACCGGGACGAGCTCCGGCGTGGAATTCCATCGCTATGCCGTGCGACTCGCCGACGGCATGGAGAACGTCAGCGATCCAATTCCCAGTGGAAAGCTCCCGCCGGCGCTGATCTTGCCGGAGTTTCTCGGCCCGTTCGCTTGGGTGACGCGCACGTCGGTGCGCGTGGCACCCACCGGCGGCGACGTTTCGATGCTCCCCGACGTTGCAGGCTTCAAGACGATCGCGAGGGTTGTCGCGGTCGCCAAGCCTGCCTACACGATCGGAAAGACCGGGCAGACTCCGCCGATCGAAGAGGTGGAGGGACACGAGACCTACCACTTGCGGTTGGAGCCGCGCGACAATCCGCAAAAACATAACCTGCGTGATCTTTGGATCGACACACGGACTTATGACTTGCGGAAGGCACACTTCGTCGGAACGTACAGGCCGACGCTCAAGGCACCCTCGAGCCCGACGGATGTCACCGTCTACTTTCGCAACGTGCTTGGCTGCTGGGTCGTTACGCACGCGATTTGGACCTACGACAACGCTCCGCTGTCGTTTAACTTCGACGTGCAGAACGACGAGATCGGGCTGCCCGCGACGCTCCCCGACTGGCTCTTCGATGACGCCGAATACCGCAAGCATCAGCTCGCCGGCGAACCCGATTACCTCGGCATTCTGCTCGATCGTTTACGCAAGGGCGGTGGGTAAGGGGAGCTGGTTCGTCGAAGCCGCAGGGCGTGAACCGCGTATTCTTTGCGGCGTGGATCGCCGTCGTTCTGGCTTCGTGCAACGCCTCGCGCGGCGTTGCGCCGGGCGGCACGTTACCGCAGATTCTCAGCGCACATCACCACACCAGCTCCCGGTACATCAAGCACGTCATCGTGATGATTCAAGAAAATCGCAGTTTTGACAATCTCTTCGCGACTTTCCCCGGAGCCGATGGTGCGACGCACGGTAAAGAGAAGGTCGGCGGCAAAACCAAACAGCTCAAGCTGCAGGTCGAAAATCTCGCCTATCCGTGCGATTTCGGCCACTCGTACGCCGGCTTCATCGGCGATTACGACGGCGGCAAGATGGATGGGTTCAACCTCCCGGCAGGCGGTCCGCAATGTCCCGGAGCGGCCGGCAAGAAGCCATACCAATACGTCAATCCGCAGCAGGTCGCGCCATACTGGGATATCGCTAAACAGTACGTGCTCGCCGATCAGATGTTCCAGACGCAAGGCAGCGGGAGCTTTACCGCGCATCAAGATTTGATTCGCGGCGGTACGACAATCGATCAAGCTCAGACCCAAAGCCTGATCGATTATCCAAGCAGCCATCCATGGGGCTGCGACGCCAAACAAGGCACTTCGACGACGTTGCTCGTCTGGACCGGGAGCGGCTTCACGCGCGCGAAGGGCCCCTACCCGTGTACCAATCAGTTTCCCGGCTCGGGCACATACTATCCGACATTGCGCGACCTGCTCGATGCCAAATCGGTTTCGTGGAAATATTACTCACCCGTGGTCAAAAACGGCGTGGGCGGCTACTGGAATGCATTCGATATGATCTGGCCGGTTCGCAATAGTGCGGAATGGGGGAAGAACGTCACCACCGCCTCGCCTTGGGAGAATCTCATCTTCCAAGACATAAGCTATGGAACGCTGCCGGCTGTATCGTGGCTGATTCCCGACGATTCCAACTCCGATCACCCCGGCGTCGCTCACGACAACGGCCCGTCATGGATTGCCAGCGTCGTCAACGCCGTCGGTCAAAGCTCGTATTGGGACTCCACCGCGATTATCGTCGTGTGGGACGATTGGGGTGGTTTTTACGATCACGTTAAGCCGCCACAGCCGTTCGATCATTGGGGCGGCCTCGGATTTCGCGTGCCGATGCTCCTGATCTCGGCCTACGCGCGCAAGGGGTCGGGGAGCCAAGGTGGCTACATCTCCAACACGCAGTACGAGTTCGGCAGCATCGTAAAATTCATCGAGGACAACTGGGATCTCGGCCGCTTGGGGACGACCGACATGCGCGCAACGAGCATCGTCGACGGCTTCGACTTTTCGCAGCCGGCACGCCACTTTAGCTCTATTCCGTCAAAGTATTCGCGCGAGTACTTCCTGCATCAGCCGCCCTCTTACAAACCGGTCGATACGGAGTAATCTAGGCCCGGTAATTCGGGTCGCGCCGCGGAAAGGATTTCGATGTCAAAAGCGGTATTGGCGGCCGCGTCGATAGTTGGTTTGCTACCGTTGCTTGCAGCTGCAAGCACGTTCCCACTCAAACGAATACCGATGCTGACGTACGTCGTCGACTACGAGGCCTCTTGGTCTCCCAACGGCTGCCAGATCGTCTTGATCTCCAATCGTCACGGTGGAATGCACGTGCATGTCGTCGCGCCGGTCGATGCGGACCACGGCAGCAAAATGCTGCAGATCACGAACGGCGACGCCGAAGATGACTCTCCCGCCTGGTCGCCTGACGGGTCGGAGATTGCCTTCGTCTCGGTCCGCCGCGGTGCTTCTCACATCTACGTTATGAACGCCGACGGTCGCAACGTCCGGCAGGTCACCACTGGAAGCGGTCAAGAGATTCATCCTGCGTGGAGTCCCGACGGATCGCGAATTCTCTTTGACACCACGCTGTTTCAACAGACCGATCGATCCGGAACGCCGACCGCCAAGCCGAACGATTTCATCGGAGAGACGTCAGATTACGCGATGGACCTGGCGACGATACGTCCCGATGGAACCGACCTTGCGCGCATCACGCGCGGCGGCGGATTCACCTACGCCTCGTTTTCGCCGGACGGACGAACCATTCTCTACCGGAGGCAGCGGCGCGGCGAATCGCAGATCTTCGTAATGGGCCGCAACGACCTGCGCGAGCATAATCTCTCCGGATCATTTACCTCCGATGGTTGGCCGTCGTGGTCTCCGGATGGCGCGCGTATCGTCTTCTCGCGACACTTGACCAACGGCTTCCAGATTTTTGTGATGAATCGCGACGGAAGCGCACCGCAGCAGCTGACCGATGCTTCGGGTGAGTTCACCAATCCGCGCTGGTCGCCGACGGAACGAGTATTCTTTGCGGGCGAAGGTGGGGCGGCGCAATCGGCCTCGTGCTATTCCCGGCCCCGGGAGCTGCTAAGGGGGTTTAGCCCAGGCCGAGCCACTTGGCCTTGGCCTGCGCGAACTCTTGATCGGTCAGCACGCCGGCAGCATGAAGCTCGCCAAGCTCCTTGAGTTTCGCGATGGACTCGTCCATCGACGCCGCGTTTTGCGGTGCAGCCGCAGGCGCAGGCGGTTCGGCTTGTGGCGGAGCTCCGCGCCTCCCCGCTCCGCCAACCGCGTTCATGGTTGCAGTAGCGGTACCGGCAATAACCGCGGTGCGCGCCGCCGTGGCCAGCAAGCTGGGGCGGCCAATTCGTCTTCTCATGCTCGTTCTTCCTCGCGTTACGCTGTGGTGGATTCGACTACGGGTGCCGCTTCCTCGGTAAGGATGCCGTTTTGGATGAGCCGGCCGTTTGCGGCCAGAACCGCTTCCCGGATCTTCTTAGCCCAAAGATGTTCGACCAGCACGAGGGCCGCCGACGAATCGTTTTCGAGTCCGGTCCCGATCTCGTCGAGATCCTCGCCCGAAAACATGCCGTCGCCGCTCTGATCGAGCGCTGCGAACGCACGCGCGACCTCGCCGTCAAAGTCCTGATACTCCAGGCGAGCAACCGCACCCGAACGATCTTTCGAAACGAAGACCAGGTCGAGAACGCGGATCGCACCCAAATCGACTGCTTCTTTGATGGCCGGGGCGATCTCGCCGCTGAAACGGTGACCGTTAAAGCCGATCACGTAGTATTCCAATGGACCGTGTGCCATGATGTCGCTCCGTACGCGCAGAGGGGTCTGCGTTATTGGCATATTAGAGAAACAACTCCTATGGCGCTGCGGACGATGAAGACGAAAATCGCGATAGCCTGCCAAGGCGGTGGGAGTCAGGCGGCCTTCACTGCCGGCGCGCTGCAGGCGTTGTTCGAAGCGGGGATCGCCGACCGGTTTGAAATTACCGCGCTGAGCGGCACGTCGGGCGGCGCGGGCGGTTTAAACGCGGCCGACCGCCGCACAAGAGCCCGTGTTGCCGCCGAAGATGACGGCAAGACCGCAGGCTGATGTAAACATGCGGCGATTGTCGTGCGGCACGCCTTCGACTAACGCATAGCGTTGCGCCGTACCCTCAGGATGGCGCCGGCCGAGGTATTCGATGAAGTACTTTGCCCGGGCAAACCGGTACGGGCCTTGAGCTTCGCCTCCGCAGGAGCGGTCGAGATCGTCTTCTTTAGGATTCACGTCGGCCGTTCCCATTAGGTAAACCACCTGCCGCTTTACGTAGCGCGCTTCCAGATCGGCCGACGTTCCAGTAACGTAACGCGGCGCACCGCGCAGGCCGTAACGCCACTCGTTGAAGTCGCTGCAGTTGCTCTGCGGATACGGACGCCAATCCGTAAAATAGAAGTACGACGACGGGTTGGAGACGATCAGGCGCACCGGGATCCGACCGCCGTCGAGCTCCGGTGCTTTGCCCACGACGGCATAGCGCTGAACGATCTGACCGCCTGCGGAATGTCCGACCACGACGATCTCGCGCAGCTTCGGAAATCGCCGCGCGTCGGAAAGCCGTGCAATCATCGCATCGAAGACGTCATAGGTACTGATCGGTGCGGGCTCGATCGCGTCGGAACCGCCGGGCCACTGCGAGCTCCAGTAGAGCGTCTGCGCTGCGACGCGATGGCCGGCAAGGTCGCTCTTCTCAACGAACTGAGGCGCGATTACCAGCGTGTCGCTCAAGCCGTGCGCGGCGTTGGCCGCGATTACGCCGGTGTCGTAGTAGTAGTCGGCATCGCGTAGGACGCCGTGGACGACGACTATCGCTCGAGTTACCGACGCATCGCCGTCGAGCGACGAAGTCCCGAAGTAACGCGCATAGCCGCTGCCAAGCGCGGTACGGACCAAAAACTGACGGTCGGCGAGCGCGCCCGAGTTATCGGGTTGCGGGGTGGTGGTGACCGGAACCGGCACGATACCGCAGAGTATTACCGCGAGCGCAGCGGCGGCGAAGCGGAACACGCTATTCGTAGTCGGGGGCGAAGTAGCCGCCGTACTGATGCAGGAAGAAATCGGGACCCTTCGGGGCTTTAATCTTTACGAACGGGCGAGGTTTCTGCGAGAAGTCGAAGCAATCGAGCGCCGGCGAGTTCGCCCGCTTGTCGGCCGCAGCGAGATGACCGAGGCCCCATAGATCCTCGGCAAAGCGCAGCACGCTAGCGGTTTCGTACTGCACGTGCGAGACGTAGTCGTGCTTCGCATAGGGTGAGATCACGAGCAGCGGAACCCGAAAGCCTAGCCCGTCGTAATCCTTAAAGGGTGGCGGCACGTGATCGTAGAGGCCGCCCCAGTCGTCCCACTGCACGAAGATCGCGGTCGAATCCCAGAACTTGCTCTTGCCAACCGTGTTGACCAGCGCCGAGACCCAGGATGGTCCATAACCACCCCAGCAGTTCACGTGATCGGAATCGTCGCAGACCGGCACCACCCAGCTAAAGTTGGCGAGCTTCCCGGCGCGCACGTCGGTGATGAACTTCCAATTCGGGGTGACGACGTCTTTTTTCCAATCGGGCCCGTAGTAAATGTGCTTTACGGCCTGATAGGCGGACCACTCGCTGGAATCGCCGCTCGACGCGCTGCCGAATTGGCTGGCATAGAACCGCCACGAGAGGTGCGCGTTGTCAAGCTCGTCGCCGAGCGTTTGGTAATCCCAGCAGGGGGTGATGAACGGTCCGTATTTCCGGTTTTGCCGGATAGTCTGCACGATGTCGCCTGACCCGCCCGGACATCCCCATGCGGCGAACGGAAGATTGACGCTCGACCCCGCCTGCGCGGCGATGATGTACTGGTGCGCGACAAAGCTCTCGTCGAGCTGCGATTGAAACATCTTGTCGGCGAGCACCCATTGGTGGGCCATGTCGAAGTACGGCTTCGACTCGCTGTGCGGCACGTACACGTACATCGGGCGCTTCAGGCTCGACGGCGCGTTCATGTGCCCCTCGCGGTCGAACCCGTTCATGCGACAATCGGTTCCCGGAATCTTGCCCGTTGCGTTACAGTCCAGAAACATCGCCGTTGCCGAATGATCGAGGATGTAATAGGCGTTGAGGCTCGCGGGCTGAAGCTGGATGGTCCTGCCGCCGGAATCCTTTCCGCGCGAGACCGTGTCGGCTCCCGGATACCCTTGAAAGAGATTATCGAAGCTGCGGTTCTCCTGCACGATGTACACGATGTGCGTGATCTTGCCCGCGCCCGTTGCGCTGAGCGCGCGCAGCGCCGCGCCGCTCTGCATGTACGGGAGCAGTCCGGTGCCGCTCTGAACCAGCCTGCCCTGAGCGGAGTTGAAGGGAAGAGCGCAGCCCGCCAGCATCGCGAGCGCGGTGACTGAAGCGAAGAACTTATTCATAGTCGGGAGCCTGATATTCTCCGTATTGGGTCATGAAGTACTTGGGCGGCAGCGGCGCGGCGATCGCGACGAACTTGCGCGGTTTGCGCGAGAAGTCGAAGCAATCCACGGCGGGCGAGTCGGCGCGTTTATCGGCGGCTGCGAGCTGGCCCAGGCCAAAGAGATCCTCGGCGAAGCGCAGCACGCTGGCAGTCTCGTACTGCACGTGCGAAACGTAGTTCTTCTTAGCGTACGACGAGATCACCAGCAGCGGAACGCGGAAGCCGAGTCCGTCGTAATCTTCATAGGGCGGCGGGACGTGATCGTAAAGGCCGCCCCAATCGTCCCACTGCACGAAGATCGCGGTCGAGTTCCAGAACTTGCTCCTCCCGACCGTATTGACGAGCGCCGCGACCCACGAGGGGCCGTGTCCTCCGCCGCAGTTGACGTGGTCGGAGTCGTCGCAGACCGGCGTGATCCACGTGAAGTTGGCGAGCTGCCCGGCGCGCACGTCGGTGATAAAACGCCAATTCGGCGTCAAGACCTTCTTCCAATCGGGCCCGTAATAAATGTGTTTGACGGCTTGATAGCTCGACCAATAGCTTGCGTCGCCGCTCGAGGCGCTCCCGTACGTGCTGGAGTAGAATCGCCATGAAAGGTGCGCCGCATCGAGCTCGTCGCCGAGCGTCTGGTAATCGAAGCAGGCCAGTTCCTGTCCTCCCGACTCCCGGTTCTTGCCGATCGTCCCAACCAACGAGCCGCCCCCACAGCCCCAGTTCCCATACGGAAGGTTGACGCTCGACGCGGCCTGCGCGGCGATGACGTACTGATGGCTGACGAAACTCTCGTCGAGATGCGATTGGAACATACGGTCGGCGACGACCCATTCGTGCGCCATGTCGAAGTACGGCTTGGAATCGCTGTGCGGAACGTAGACGTACTCCGGATCCGGGGGACCGCTTTCACTTTGCTCGCGATCGAACCCGTCATTCCGGCAGTCCGTACCCGGGATCTTACCGCGCCCGTCGCAGGCCAGGAACATCGAGTTGGCGGAATGATCGATGACGTATTGACGCGAGAGCGCCACGGGTTTTAAGTAAACCGTCTCTCCTCTCGAGTTCTTTCCGTGGTTGACCGTGTCGGCACCGGGATAGCCCTGAAAGAGGTTGTCGAAGCTCCGGTTTTCTTGCACGATGTAGATGACGTGCGTGATCTTCCCAGCGCCGGTTTTCGAAAGGGCGCGCAACGGCGCGCCCTCGGTCATATACGGTAATGACGATTGTTGTCCCATCGAGCAGCCCGCCGGCACGATACATGCGACCGAGAGCAAGCCGGAGGCAATTGCGGTTTTCATCGAAGACAACCTCATCTATTCGTCATCGGGGATGCGATAGTCGTAACGTCGGTGCAGAAAAAAATTCGGGCCTTTGGGGGACTTGATCGGGACGAACCCCCGCGGCTGTTGCTTGAAATCGAAACAATCGCCGGCCGGTGAGGTTGCTCGCTTGTCGGCTGCAGCGAGTTGACCGAGCGCCCAGAGGTCCTCGGCAAAGCGCAGCACGCTCGCGGTTTCGTATTGCACGTGGGAGACGTGGTTTTCCTTTGCATACGGAGAGAGGATCAGCAGCGGTACGCGAAAGCCGAGGCCGTCGTAATCTTTGAAGGGCGGCGGCACGTGGTCGTAGAGGCCACCCCAGTCATCCCATTGCACGAAGATCGCGGTTGAGTTCCAATACTTGCTCTTCCCTACAGTATTGACGAGCGCCGCGACCCACGAGGGGCCGTATCCCCCGCCGCAGTTAACGTGGTCGGAGTCGAAACACTGTGGCGTGATCCACGTGAAATTGGCGAGCTTGCCGGCGCGCACGTCGGTGATGAAACGGTTCTGGGGCACGATCACGTCCTTGAGCCAATCCGGCCCATCGTAGATGTGCTTGACCGCCTGATAGCCCGACCAGTACGAGCCGCCGTCGCTCGAGGGCGCCAAGTATTTGCTCGTGTAAAACCGCCACGACACGCCGGCGGCATCGAGCTCGTCGCCGAGCGTTTCATAATCGTAACACGGGTTCTGCTGAGGACCGTTTAGGTTTCGGTCTTCCGTCACGGTGCCGACCCGGTCGGTGCTTCCGCCGGCGCAGCCCCATTGCCCGAAGGGCAAATTCACGCTCGACGCCGCCTGCGCGGCGATCACGTACTGATGCGCCACGAAGCTCTCGTCGAGCTGCGACTGGAACATTCTATCGGCCAAGACGCCTTCATGCGCCATGTCGAAGTACGGTTTTGACTCCGCGTGCGGCACGTAGACGTACTGCGGATTCGGCGGGCCGCCGTACGTGAGCTCGCGGTCGAACCCGTCCATCCGGCACTTGGTGCCGGGAAGTCTTCCGGTTCCGTCGCAGGCCGCGAACATCGACTGCGCCGAGTGATCGATATCGTAATCCGACGCGAGGCTGGTAGGCGTCAGCTCGATCGTCTTGCCTTTGGAGTTCTTTCCCGACGAAACGGTATCGGCGTCGGGATATCCCTGGAAGAGGTCGTCGAAGCTGCGGTTCTCTTGGACGATGTAAACGACGTGTGTGATCTTACCAGCACCGGTTTGCGCGAGACTTCGCAACGGGTCGTTCGCAGATGATGGTAACGACTGCGACGCGTGCGATGCGCACGCGGAGAACGGCAATAGGGCCGCGAGTGCGAGTGCCGATCTATTCGGAATCGCCATGCTGTGGCGGATGGGGCCGGTCGATGAAGTACTGCGCGGAGTGCTTCGACGAGATCGCGGTGAAGGCGCGAGGCGGCTGAGTGTAGTTCAAGACTTTACCGATGCTCGTGGCCCGCGCATCGGTCTGGCCCGTCGCCATGAGGTTCCAGTTGTTTTCGATGAACTTGAGGATGCTGCCGAACTCGAAGGGCGTGTTCGCGATATAACCTCCCTGTTTGGAGGTGCCCGCGATTGCGTACGGCGAGATGATGATCGCCGGCACTCGGAACCCGAGTCCGCCGTACTTATCCTGAAACGGCGGCGCGGCGTTGTCGTAGAAGCCGCCCCAATCGTCCCAGATGACGACGATAACGCTGGACTTCCAGTAGGAGCTCTGCCCGACCGCGTTGACGACGCTGGCAACCCACTCCGGCCCGTTATCGACCGACTCGTTTGGATGGTCGTTTTCATCGTCTTCCGGGATGACCCACGAGACCGCGGGCAGCATGCCGGCCGTCACGTCGCCGAAGATGTTGGTCTCGGGCATCGAGACATTGGTCCCCCACTCGGAGCCGTAACGGACCGGAGCGATCACGTCGAACGCGTTCAAGAGCGCAGCGTCGCAATTCGGACAGCCCTGGCTCGGACTGCAGCCGCTTAGTTTGAAGCAGGGCGTATAGTATTTCCACGAGACGCCGGCCGCGTCGAGGCGATCGCGAATCGTCACGTAGCCGCCCGATCCGTAATCGGGAAAGTCGCTCGAACACGGCTTCGGGCCGCCCGCGGTCACCTGACCGGAGCTGTTGATCAGCGACGTCGTAACGCCGGGCGGCGCATCGCAGCCCCATGGCATTCCAGACGGCGTGTCGACCAGACTCTTGGTCGATCCCGATGGCGTCTTACACGACGCTATAGATGTAACGCAAGTTCCCCCGCGGATCAGGTCTTGATGCGCGGTAAAGCTGCCGCTGCCTTGCGTTTGGAACATCGCATCGGCCAAGACCCACTGCTCGGCCATATCCCAATAGGGTTGAATCTGGCTTTGGGTCACGTATTGGTACGGCAGCGTTCCGATGGTCCTGCCCTTGCCGCATGAACCGGCGGGCGTCTCGAGGTTGAAGCCGTCCATCTTTCCCCCGTCGTAAGCGCTCTCGAAGGAGGCGTGACAGTGGGCGATGTCGTGCGGCCAGACCAAGTTTTCCGCAGTGAGCGTGACCCATTTGTCCACGTATTTGTCGCCGCGCTTTATTTTTTCCTTACCTCGCGTCGCGCCGTTAGCGCCGGGAAACTTTGCAAAGAAATCGTCGAAACTGCGATTCTCTTGGACAACGATCACGACGTGTTTGATCGGCGAAGCCTTCGCGCCCATCGCATCGAGAAACGTTCCGTTCGGAAGCGCCGACGAGCCGGAGACACAGCCGCCGAGCGCGAGGAGCGTCCATAACGCGCTCGGCCGTAGAGATAACGATGCTCGCTTGATAAGAGTTCCGTCCTATTCGGTGTCGGGCGGCAAGCCCGAGGGTGGCTGACGCAGGAAGTAGCTCTGAGAATACCTCGAGTCAATCTTTACGAACTTCCGCGGCGCAATGCTGAAGTCGAAGGCGTTACCGATGCTCGCCGAGTGCGCGTCGTTCTTGCCGAGCGAACCCAGATTCCACGTCTCCTCAATAAAGCGAAGAATACTGCCGAACTGATAGACGGTGTGGTCGACGTGGGGCTTGACGTAGGGCGAAACGATCAGCATCGGCACCCGGAAACCCGGACCGCCCTGCCAGTTTAGCCGCGGCGGCGCGACGTGATCGTAGTATCCGCCCCAATCGTCCCAAACGACTATGACCGCGGTCGACTTCCAATATGGGCTCTGGCCGATCGCGTTGACGATCGACGCGACCCACGACGGACCGTTATCGACCGGCGTAGGACCAGGCGTCGCGCAAAGGGCGTGCTTATATTCGGACGGGTGATCCGAGTTCGCGCCGTCGGGCGTAATCCATGACACTGCCGGAAGCGCGCGCTTCGAGACGTCGGTAAAGAAGACGTTCGAGTTTCGGCTGACGTTCTTGTGCCACTCCGAACTATAACGAACGGCTTTGATCGCGTCGAACGCGCTCCAGATGCCGGCCGTGTCGCCGTGAACGCAACCCGATTCCTTCTGTACCGCCATCGCATAGAATTTCCACGACACGCTCTTGGCATCGAGCAAGTCACGCAGGGTTGAATACGTGAGGCACGGGAAGGGGCCGCCGAACGGATAGACTTTTTGGCTTCCGCGTTTGATGATCGCCGTTCTCACCGAGCTGTTTGCGTCGCAGCCCCAGGGAAAATAGCTCGGATTGTCGATCAGCGCCTCATCCGACGATATCTGCGTTCCTGCCGCGATCAAATCTTGATGACCGGTGAAACTCCCGCTGCCCTGCGAGGAAAACGTGTGGTCGGCGAGCACGTACTGCTTAGCGATATCCCAATACGGCGCGATGTCGCTCGGATCTACGTACTGATACGGATACGTGCAGACGGGAAAGCCGCTGCCGTCGGCGTTCTTCCCAGTCAGGTCGAAGCCGTCCATCTTCCCGCCGTCGCGATCGGTCATAAAGCCGGTATGGATGTGATCGAGGTCGGCATTGTAGTCGAAGTCTCCACCCTTGCCAAAGCCCGCGCCGAAGAGATCGGTTTTCTGCAGGGGAACGCTGGTCGGCTCCGCGATCGCCGGTAAACCTTGCTGGTGACAAAAGGTACGCTCGTCCGGCGACATCTTCGCCACCTTTCCCGTCTTGGTGCCGTCCGCGCCGGGAAAGGTCGCGAAGAAGTTATCGAAGCTGCGGTTCTCTTGAATCACGATCACGACGTGATCGATCGGCGTCGAACCTCCGGCGGCGCGCAGCTGGTTTGGGACGAGCGGCAAGCCGACGCTCGCCTTACCGCCGCACGCGACGACGCCCGCGACCATCGCGAGCGTCAGAAAGGCGAGGGCCGCGGCGTTCGCCCGCATTATCTGCGTCTATTCGGTGTCGGGCGCCAAGCCCGAGGGCTTCTGATGCAAGAAAAACGACTGGGAGAATTTTGAAGGAATCACCTGGAACGGTCGTGGGGCCTGATTGAAGTCGAACGCGTTCTCGATTCCAGTCGCACGGGCGTCCTCTTGCCCAAGCGTTTGAAGGTCCCAGTTATCCTCAATGAAGCGAACGACGCTCGCCGTCTCGTATTGCGTGTGCTCAACGTGAGCCTGTACATACGGCGACACGATCAGCATCGGGAACCGGAAGCCAAGTCCACCCTGTCCGTCGTAAAACGGCGGTGGAACGTGGTCGAAAAAGCCGCCCCAATCGTCCCAAAGAATCACGATGGCGGTGCTATCCCAATACTTGCTCCCGCCGATCGCGTTGACGACCGAAGCGACCCACGCTGGACCAAGGTCGACGGCGACTTTCTGCTTATTGACCTCGGCAGGATGGTCCGAGTTCACGGCATCAGGGGTAATCCACGAGACCGCAGGGAGACGACCGGCCTTGATATCCTTGAAAATGTTGGTGTCCGGCCAGGTTACCTTCGTCCCCCACTCCTTGCTATTGTACACCGCTTGGATAGCCTGGAAGGCGCTCCAAATGCCGGCATTGCCGCCCATTACTTTCGTCGCGTAGAACTTCCAGCTAATCTTCTTAGCATCGAGCTGATCGCGAATCGTAGCGTACGTGAAGCATGGAAACGGCCCTTGATTACCGAGATACTGACCGTTGGTTTCGATCAGCGACGTTTTTACGCCAGGCGGCCCGCCGCAGCCCCAAGGCCAATAGGTCGGGTCGTCGATGACGCTCTCGTACGAGTTGATCGCCGTGCCGCCTGCGATCAGGTCCTGATGTGCCGTAAAACTGAGACTGCCTTGCGTCTGAAACGCATTGTCGGCCAGCACGTATTGCTGCGCGATAGCCCAATAGGGGCTAATGTCGTTGGGATCGACGTATTGATACGTGTACGTGCAGGTCGGATGACTCGTCTTGGATCCATTACCGTTCGCGCCCGAATACGATAAGTCGAAGCCATCCATCTTGCACGGATTCGAGTCAGTCGGCCGCGAGGCAGCAGAGTCACAGTCGCCGAGGTAGCCGTGCGTGTAATCGTGAGACAGGTCTTGATCCCAATCGAAGTTATTTTTGAAACCCTGGCCTAACAGGTTCACTTTGGTTAACGGTACGCTGGTTGGCTTCTTTATCACCGGCTGTTTCTTCGAGGCGCAATACTGCGCGATCGTCGTGGGCATCGGCTCGGCAAGGCCAACTTTGGCGCCGTTTGCACCTGGAAAGTCCGCGAAAAGGTCATCGAAGCTGCGGTTCTCTTGAATCACGACGATGATGTGTTTGATCGGTGTGACCGGCTTAGAGCTGCGCGATCCGCCCATCGACGGTAGCAATCCGTTCGACGTTCCGCCCGAGCCGCCGCTGCATGCAACTATGCCGCCCCCGACAGCGATCAAAAAGAATAACAAACCGGCCGCCCGGTACTGCAAACGCACCTCCTAAAATACAGCGGGGCGTACTTGGCCGGAAGGCTGCGCTCTCTCCTCTTTAATAACGATAAGTTGACTTAGTTTATCGTTTTGGCACGCGGCGATCAATCGTAACTTTCACGCACGGTTTCGAGCAACGTTTGACCAAATTCGACGATTTCGCCGTTGCCGTCGAGAACGTCGACGCCGAAGCCCGGATAAAGGCTGACGAAGCGGTCCTCCTTCCATCGTGCAACCGACCAGCGATCGCGAGCGCCTTTCTCGTACGGCCACGGCGGCATCCCTTCGCGGTCCGAGCGAATGTCGCGTCCGTCAGAAGTACGGACGCGAACCTGAAAGCCCTCGACGCGGGCAATCTTCATCTCAAGCGTACCGATCTTCATTTCGCACTCACCTCGTTTTGAGAGCGTTACGTCCGGGAGAACGCCAATTGCGGCTATGGCCGCAATTGTGGTAAGGCGATGGAATCGGGCTGACTGGATTCGAACCAGCGATCTCTAGTCCCCCAGACTAGCGCGATAACCAAGCTTCGCTACAGCCCGTTTGATTTTCTCGACTGTTTCTTCTTGCGCGAGCGGATTCCGCCGACGGCCTCTTTGAGCGATGGGCCCGCGACGAAGGCCGGAACGTTGTGGGCGGCGATTGTGAGCTTTTCGCCGGTTTTTGGATTGCGCCCCTCGCGAGCTCGCCGCGGTCGAACGACGAAGCTCCCGAACGGGTTGAGCGCGACGCGATCGCCCTTGCGCAACGCTGCTTTGATTTGATTCAAAATGAAATCGACGATCTCGCCCGCTTGACGCCGCGAAAGCTCCGCTTCGACGGCTACAGCGTCAATCACATCCGCCTTCGTCAACGTCGCATCTCCTTATCGGCGGCACGACGGAGAAATCGTTCAACGGGGGCCGCCTGGCTGGAGTATACGCAGGCCGGATGGACGCTCCTTCCACCGGCGGTCGCCTTACCGCGCAAGGATTTCGCCGATCGCGCGTAATGCGAGGATATAGCCCGACGTGCCGAGACCGCTCACGACGCCTCGGCAAGCGGCTGCCGTCACGCTGGTACGGCGAAAAGCTTCGCGCGCGGCGATGTTCGAGATGTGGACCTCGACGACGGGAATTCGGATCGCGGCGATCGCGTCCGCAATTGCATACGAGTAGTGCGCGTACGCGCCGGGGTTGATCACAACGCCGTCGCAGCTCGTCCGGGCCGCGTGAAGCGCATCGACGATTTCCCCCTCACCGCTGTGCTGTGCGCAGCGAACCTCGACGCCAAGATCCTTCGCCGCCGCGGCGATCGCGTCGTTCAACTCTGCGAGCGTCTGGGTTCCGTACAGTTCGGGCTCGCGTTCACCGAGCAAGTTGAGGTTCGGTCCATGTAAAACCAAAACGCGCATCGTTTTCGCTTCTTTGAAGGAAAAGCGTGTGCCTTCGAACCAGAGGCGCTCATGCCCGACAGTCTGGTAGCCGCAACGAACCTCGACGCCGGGGTTGCGCTGGTCGCTGCGATCACGACCGAGCTGGTGGCCGAGATCAGAGACCGGCACGACCTCTGGCCGACCGCTGCCGCTGCCGTCGGACGGCTGACGACCGGCGCCGCGCTCTTCAGTGCGAGCCTGAAAGGCAACGAACGGATTTCGTTGCAGATCGCAGGCAACGGGCCGCTCCAGACGATCGCTGCGGAAGCGTGGCTCCTCGACGGCCATACGGCCGGCGCGCGGGGGTTCGCGCGCAACGGACGCGTCGAGCTTCCGATCGACCACCGTGGCAAATTCGACGTCGCTGGAGCGGTCGGCACAGGTTCGCTGCAGGTCACGCGCTCGAGCGACGTCGGTCAGCCGTACGTCGGCGTGGTGCCGCTACGATCCGGCGAGATCGGCGAAGATCTCGCCGCCTATCTGGCACAATCCGAACAGATCCCGAGCATAGTCGCGCTTGGCGTGCTCGCCAACCCCAACGGCGTCGTCGCTGCCGGCGGCATCCTCGCCCGGGCGCTCCCCGGCGCGGAGGAACGCGTTCTGGTCGCGCTAGAGGAACGCGCGGTGAACATGCCGCCCGTAACGCAGCTCATCACGCAAGGCGCCGACGCTCACGCGTTGCTTGCAGCGCTGGCGGGCGACGTCGAGCTGCGTTCGCATCACACGATCGACGTACGCTTCGCTTGCCGCTGCGATCGCAGCAAGGTCGAAGCAGTCCTGCTCGGGCTTGGGGCCGACGAGCTCTTGGAGCTAACGCGCGAGCGCGACCTCACCGAGGCGACTTGCGAGTACTGCAAGACTCGTTACGTTTTCAGCGCTCAGGAGATTCGCGAGCTCGCCGAACGTCTCTAACCGGCTACGCCGCGTCGCGCGGGAGCACGCGGACGAATCGGCGCGAGCCTACCGAAAGTACCGCCGGCGTACCGGCCGTCCACCCCGCGTTCGGATCGCGTACCACCTCGCCGTCGACCTTCACCGCGTTTCCTGAGATCAGCCGTTCGGCCGCGCGCCGGCTCTCCGCGAAGCCGGCCTTTACGAGAACCTCCGCGATTCGCCGGCATTCGCCGAGTTCTATCTCGTCGAGCTCGCCGGACGGAATCTCGCGGCGCTGGACCGTCCGCTCGAAGTAATCGCGGGCCTGCGCCGCGGCGGCCGGATCGTGATAGCGCGCGACGATGTCTTCTGCGACGCGCTTTTTCTCTTCCATCGGCTTGGCACGCCCGGCCGCTAGCTCTGCGGTGAGGCGCTCGGCGTCCGGCGACGAGCGGAACGCGGCGAGCCGAGCGTAAACTGGTATCAACTCGTCCGGCATCTTCATCAGCTTTCCGAACTGCTCTTGCGGCGGCTCGGAGACGCCAACATAGTTGTCCAGCGACTTGCTCATCTTCTTTTCACCGTCGAGCCCGACGAGCAGCGGAACCGTCGCGCAGATCTGGGGAAGCTGGCCAAAGTCGCGTTGGAACTGACGCCCCAAGAGCAAGTTGAAGAGCTGATCGGTCCCGCCAAGCTCGACGTCCGCCTCGATCGCGACGGAATCGTACGCTTGTGCGACCGGATAGAGAAGCTCATGAAGCGAGATCGGCGTGCCGGAATCGTAGCGTTCGCGAAAGTCGTTGCGCTCGAGCATCTGCGCGACCGTCGTTTTTGCCAGCATCTTTACGAGATCGGCAAGCGAGAGCGGCGCCAGCCACTGCGAATTATAGCGCACCTCGATACGCTCGAGGTCGAGTACTTTGCCGGCCTGGTCGAGATAGGCGCGCATGTTGGCTTCGATCTCTTCGCGCGAAAGCTGCGGTCGCGTTACGTTCCGGCCGCTCGGATCACCGATCCGCGCGGTGAAGTCGCCGATGATCAGCGTAACTCGATGGCCGGCCTCGGCAAAACGTTGCAACGGATGCAGCACGACCATGAAGCCCAGATGCAGGTCGGGACTGGTGGGATCGACCCCGAGCTTAACTCGCAACGGCCGCCCCAAACGCAGCCGCTCCTCGAAATCCGTGACGGTTTCGACGTGCTCGAATCCCTCGAGCAAATCGCTCGCGCCGGACGCCTTCACGTTCGCAGCTCGATCAACGTCACGCCGGTCGAGCCTTCCTCTTCATTGCCGTATCGCAGGCTTTTGACGCCGGCGTGGCCGCGTAGATACTCTTGAAGACCGCGCCCGAGCATGCCCGTCCCCTTGCCGTGAATCAAACGCAGCGGAGAGTTTCCGGCTAGCATCGCGTTATCGATCCATCGCTCGACGAGCGGCTCGGCCTCGGCATAGCGCTTGCCGCGCACGTCGAGTTCGGCGGCGGAGCGCTGGGTGGCCGCAATTCGCGCGTCCGCCTGCACTGTCGATCGCTGCGCCGGCTTGACGGCGCGGCTTTCGAGGCGCACGTCACTCTTCTCCACCGTCGTCTTCATTGAACCGATTGAAACGAGCAACCTTTCGTCCCAATCTTCGACGACTATGCCTTCCTGATCGAGCGAAACGATTCGTACTCGATCCCCCTGCGCGAACGGCACCCCCTCCGGCGCGGTCTTTTCGTCTGTCCGGATCCCGAGTTCGCGGCGCATCGCCTCGATCGTATCCGTTAGCAACCGCGTCTGCGAGCGCGTCACCTTGCGCCCGTGCAGCTCGCGCACGAAGTCGCGTAGGCCTTGCTGCAAACGCTCTTCGGCACGCGCGCCGAAGCGTCGCCGCTCGCTCTCAAGATCGTCGCGACCGCGCCGCAGGAGGTCGAGCTCGGCGCTGGCCGCGCGCCGTTCGGCTTCGAGCCGGAGCCGTTCTTCTCTGAGTTCGCCGTTACGTTCTGCGAGCTCGCTCAAAGCGGCTTCGTAGTCGAGCTCGCGCCGCTCGAGCAGCGCTCCCGCGCGCTCGACGATCTGCGGATCGATTCCTAGACGAGTTGCAAGCGGAAACGCCAACGACTGCCCCGGCGTACCGACGTCGAGCTCAAAGGTCGGCGCAAAGGTCTTTGCGTCGAAGCGAACGCTAGCATTGGCAACGCCCGGCGTAGCGTGCGCGAAGAGTTTGAGCTCGACCGAGTGAGTCGATACGACCGCACGCGCGCCGCGGGCGAGCAGCCGCTCCAGCATCGCAATGGCGAGCGCGGCGCCTGCGCTGGGCTCCGTGCCGCCTCCGATCTCGTCGACGACTGCGAGCGTTCGGTTATTCGCGCGCTCCAGTATTTCTCGCATGCGTTCCAGATGGGCCGAGAATGTCGACGCGTTGGCGACCAGCGACTGTTCGTCGCCAATGTCGGCAATCACGCGGTCGAAGCGTCCGACGCAGCTTCGAGCGGCGGGAATCTGCATTCCGCAGTAGGTCATGACGACAAACAGGCCCGCCATTTTTAGCGCAACCGTCTTTCCACCCATGTTTGGGCCGCTGACGACCAGCAATCGCGTTGTATCGTCAACCGCCAGCGACTGTGGCACGGCGCGGTCCCCCAGCAGCGGATGACGCCCCTTCTCGACGGTGAGGACCGGTAAATCGCTCAACTCGGGAGCGGTGCTTTGGCTCCTGTGCGCAAGCTCCGCCTTTGCGGCCAGCAGATCGAGGCGCGCAAGCATCTCGACGTTCGCCTCGATCTCGGCGGCATGACTTCCTACCGAGCGCGAGAGCGCCTCGAGAATTCGCGCAACCTCGCGTTCCTCTTCGATTTGCAGCGTGCGCACGCGATTGTTCGCCTCGAGGACGGCGAGTGGCTCGACGAAGAGCGTCTGTCCGCTCGAGCTCGTGTCGTGGACGATGCTTGGCAGCGTTCCCGCGAACTCAGCTTTGATCGGAATCACGAAGCGCCCGTTGCGGATTGTGACGAGCCGCTCTTGTATCGCCTTCGCGTATTTCGCCGAGCCAAGGATCGACGTTGCGCGGTCGCGCGCGTCGGCGTGCGCCTGGGCGAGGCTTCGCCGTATGCGCGCCAGGGCCGGCGAAGCGCGATCGAGCACGTTTGCACGTTCGTCGATCGCGTCGATGATCGAGCGCCCGAGTTCGCGCAATGACGTATAACCGGCGAGCACGCCTGCGAGATCGGGGTTGCCGTGGACCGCGCGGTGAGCTGCAGCGGCGGCCGCGATGGCGTCGCCGATCGAGCGGAGATCTGCGGCCCCCAGCGTGTGACCTACCCCCGCCGCCTCGGTAAGCGCCGCGGTTTCAATCGCAGGCATGACGCGGAAATCCGAGCCGGCCACGAGCGTTCGCATTGCTTCGGTGCGCAGCTGTTCGCGGCGAACATCTTCGAAGTCGGGGAGCGGCGCCAGCTCGCGCGCGTACGATCGTCCGCGCTGCGTCCGTGTCGTCGCTATCACCGCTTCGCGCACGGCGGTAAAATCGAGTGCTTCGAGCGTTCGGTCGTCAGTCAAGCTCATCGATGAACCCGATAGCTTAGGACGATAGTTTCGCGCGCACCAGCTCGTTCACGAGCGCCGGATCGGCCTTCCCGCGCGAGGCCTTCATAACTTGACCGACGAGGAAGCCGATGACGTTGCTCTTTCCCGCACGGTAGTCGGCTGCGACGTCAGGGTGCGCGGCCAAGACGTCGTTGACGAACTGCTCGATCGCTGCAGGATCGCTCGTTTGAGCGAGTCCCTCGCGCTCTACGATCGCCGCGGGCGACCCCGCGCCGTCCCACATTCGGGCGAGCAGCTCTTTGGCGATCTTCGAATTGACGCGTTTCGTTTCGACCAGCGCGATCAGCTCGGCCAAATCCTCGGGCGACACCTTGGATTCGGCGGCCGGCACGCCCGTCTCGTTGGCGAGCCGCGAGAGATCGCCGAGCACGAAGTTGCTCGATTGCTGCGGGTTGCGACTGCATGCGACGACGCGATCGAAGTAACTTCCCAGCGCGAAGTTATCGATCAGCTGTGTCGCCTGTTTCACACCGAGTCCGTAACCCGCGGTATAGCGTTCGAAGCGCTCCCACGGCGGCGCTGGGAGCGCGGCGCGGATCCGGGCGACGTCGGCGCTCGCCGGTTCCAACGGCACCAGATCCGGATCGGGAAAGTACCGGTAATCGTGCGCCTCTTCTTTGCTGCGCATCGAGTGGGTCACGCCGTTGACCTCATCCCACCCGCGCGTCTCTTGGACGATACGGCCACCCGATGTGACGATCTCGAGCTGACGTTCAATCTCGCTCTCGATCGCGCGTTGCACCGAGCGAAATGAGTTCATGTTCTTGATTTCCGCTTTCGTGCCCAGCTCGGCCGAACCGGCCGGCCGAATCGAGACGTTGGCATCGCAGCGCAACGAGCCTTCTTCCATCTTCACGTCGCTGACGCCGAGCGCGAGCAACGTGCGACGCAGGGATTCCAAGTAGGCTATTGCCTCCTCCGCGGTGTGCAGCTCGGGCTCGGAGACGCACTCCATGAGCGGGACGCCGGAGCGGTTGAAGTCGACCAGCGAGTACGCGCTGCCGGCGATCCGGCCGTCGCCGGAGCCCGCATGCGTCGATTTGCCGGTATCTTCTTCGAGGTGAATGCGGGTTAGGCGGCACTCGCGCATCGCGCCGTCCTCGAGCCAATACTTCACGACGCCGCCCACCGCCAACGGCGTGTCGTACTGCGAGATCTGATAATCCTTCGGCATATCCGGATAGAAGTAGTTCTTCCGGTCGAACTTCGAAAAGGCCGGAATCTCGGCGCCGAATGCGAGCCCCGCGGTTATGATGTGCTGGATCGCCTTTGCGTTGGGCACCGGGAGGGCGCCCGGCATGCCGAGGCAGACCGGACAGATCTTCGTGTTCGGCTCGCCGCCGAACTCGTTGAGACAACCGCAGAACATCTTGGTGAGGGTTTTCAGCTCGACGTGGCACTCGATGCCGATGACCGCCTCATACGCGGAACTCACGTGCGCGCAATCTCGAGCATCGGCTTGCGCGCCGCCGCGTGACCCGTCGCGCGTTCGTAAGCGTGTGCGGCGCCGAGCAGCAGACGCTCGGCGAAGAGCGGGGCGCAGAGCTGCAGCCCGATCGGCATCGGCACGCTGCCGCCTTCCGGCGCGTTCCAGCCGCACGGAACCGAGATCGCCGGTAACCCGGCCAGCGCCATCGGGATGGTGTAGTAGTCCATCAAGTACATACTGTACGGATCGCTCTTGGCCCCGAACTCGAACGCCGGACAACTTGCCGCCGGACACGCGATCAGGTCGCAGTGCGCGAAGGCGCGTTCAAAGTCGCGCGCGATGAGCGTTCGGGCCTTCTGCGCACGCACGTAGTACGCATCGTAGTAACCGCTCGAGAGCGCATGCGTGCCGATAAGTATGCGGCGCTTAACCTCCGGTCCGAATCCGGCCGCGCGCGTCTTATCGTACATCGAGCGCACGTCTTCGGCGTCGACGCGCAGACCGTAGCGCACGCCGTCGTAACGAGCCAGATTTGACGAGCATTCCGCGGGAGCGATCAAGTAATAAGTCGCGACCCCATAGTAGGCGGTCGGGAGCGAGACCTCGACGAGCTCGGCGCCAAGCCGTTCCAGATCGGCATAGGCTGCCCGATAGATCGCGTCGAGCTGGCCGCCGAGCGCTTTGGAGTCGAACTCGCGCACGAGACCGATGCGCAACCCTCGCAAGTCCGCGCGCAACGCGCTCGCGGCCGGCTCGACCGGCCGATCGATCGAGGTCGCATCCATTGAGTCGTACCCTGCCATAACGTCGTAGGCTAAAGCGGCGTCTTCGACCGTGCGCGTTAGCGGACCGATTTGATCGAGACTCGATGCAAATGCGATGAGCCCGTAGCGTGAGACTCGACCGTACGTTGGTTTGAAGCCGACAAGATTGCAGAAAGCTCCGGGCTCGCGAATAGAGCCGCCCGTGTCGCTGCCCAAACCGATTGCCGCCTCGTACGCGGCGACCGCCGCGGCCGAGCCGCCGCTCGATCCGCCCGGAACGCGCGCTGGATCGTAAGGATTGCGCGTCACGCCGAGCGCCGAGTTCTCGCACGAGCTGCCCATCGCGAACTCGTCGCAGTTGGCTTTCCCAATCGGCACCGCGCCGGCCTCAAGCATCCGCGCGACCGCGGTCGCGGTATACGGCGCGATCCAGTGCTCCAAAATCTTGCTTCCGCACGTCGTGCGCGTGCCGTCCAAACACATATTATCTTTGACCGCAAGCGGTACGCCGGCGAGCGGCGGGGCCTCACCCATGCGCACGCGTTCGTCGACACGAGCCGCTTGGGCGCGCGCGAGATCGGCCAGCACGGTTAAGTATGAACCGCAGATTCCCTCGACCGCGTCGACGTGCGCGAGCGTTGCGTTGGCAACTTCGAGCGCGCTGCACTCTCCGGTACGGACGATACGCGCGATTTCCGCGGCGTTCTTCTCGATAATATCCAAAGACACGGCGGGTCCTTATTCGGCGATAATCCGCGGCACGCGGAAGAACGCACCCTGCCGCTGCGGTGCTTGCGCCAGGACACGTTCGCGGTCGAGACACGGGCTGCGCAGGTCTTCGCGCGTCACGTTTCGGGACTCCACGACTTGCGCGGTCGCCGGGACGCTAGCGGTGTCGAGCTCGGCGAGCGCGTTGACGTGACCGAGCAGATCTCCGAGCTGGCGCCCGAAGATTTCCACTTCCTCCTCCGTTAATTCGATTCGCGCGAGCTTCGCGACGTAACCTATGTCGATGGCATCGGACGGCAAGTTTACGGATACTCCAGTTGGGCGAGTGCCTCTACGTGCCCGGTCTGCGGAAACATATCGAATGGTTGAACGGTGCCGAGCCGGTAGCCCTTGGCCACTAGGAACTTGGAATCCCGTGCGAGCGTCGCCGGGTCGCACGAGAGATACCAAATCGTCCCAACGCGCGCCTGCGCGATCGTGTCGAGCGTCGCTTCGTCGCAGCCTTTTCGCGGCGGGTCGAGAAAACACACGTCGGCTTCGTTCAGCGCGTCGCGCAGCTCCGGTGTGACGCCGAGCCGTTCGACCTTTGCCGCTCGGAAACGCGCTCGCTGCGCGAGCCCGTTGCGCCGCGCGTTGGCGGCGGCCTCCGCAATCGCCAACGCGTTCTCCTCGACCCCGTAAACTTGCCACCCCTGCTTGGCGAAGAAGAGCGCGAACGTGCCGACGCCGCAGTAGAGGTCTATGAGGCGTCGCGGCGTTTTGACGTGCTGCCCGAGATAATCAAAGATTCGCGTGACCATTTCGACGTTGACTTGGAAGAACGAGGCGGCCGAGAAACGATAGCGCACCCCGCCGATCGTCTCTTCGATCTCAGCCTCCCCGCCAAGCGAACGATGATGCCGGCCGGCGATCGCATTAGCGCTAGGGAGGTCGAAGGAGTTCGTTATGCCGGCCAAGCCCGGCAGGTTGTGCAGCAATAACGGCGCGGCGCGACGAGCACTCTCCGAGCGGTGCGCGGTGGTGACGGTCAAAATGCTCTCTCCGCTCGAGTCCGCGCTGCGCGCGATCAGATGACGCGCGTCACGCAGCATCATCGCGACCGCTTCCTCCGTGCGAAGGTCGTGGAGCCGAGCGAGGTCGGCGTTTAGCTTGGGGGTCACGATCGGACAGGCGTCGATCGGGACGACGTCGTGCGTTCGTTGGCGGTAGAAGCCCAGTGTGGGGGAGTCGCCGCGATGGTCGACGACCAGCGCCATCTTGTTGCGATAGGCTCGTGGCTCGCTCATGCCGATCGTTTCGCTAACCTCTGCACCGTCCAATCCGCCGATTCGCCGAAGCGCTTCTTGCACGACCCTGCGCTTCCACTCGAGCTGTGCGGGATAACGCAGCTGTTGGAGCTGGCACCCGCCGCAGGCCCCGAAGACCGGGCAAAAGGGTCGTGCGCGCGCTGGAGATTCGCGCAAAACTTCCACGAGATCGGCGACCGCATAACGCGGTTTTACTTCGCTTATCCGAACGCGAGCGAGCTCGCCGGGAATCGGGCCAAAGCAAAAAACGACGGCGCCGTCGGCGCGGCCGACGCCCTGGCCGTTGGCAAGAAGATCCGTGAACGCGAGCTCGAGTTCGACGCCCCTGCGCAGCGTCGCGGCGAGGTTAGGCGCTGTTTCTCTGCTCGTCAAGCGCCTTGAGCAGCGAGTTGGCTTCGTCGATCAACTCTTGAATGCGTTGGGTGGTCGGGTCTTCGCGCCGGCCGGCCGCGGCCATCCGCAGCGAGAGATACGCGACGGTCGCACCCAGCGCGGCGACGCTGACGCCGATACCAATCCAGAAAAGCGTGCGCGCGAGTCCTCGCTCGTCGGCGCCGTCGAGGCGCTCTTCTTCCTGCCGTTCCGATTGCATGGCTTTATTCTTCGCGCTCGTGGTGGCGGTGAGCCTGTTTCGCAGGCGCCGAACCGGCACTCGTCAAGATCACGTCGTCGAGGAACTGTTGCGTCGAGAGTTTCGGATAACCGTCGCCGTGCACCCCAAAGTACATCCAAAGGGTCCGCCCCGCGTAACCGTCGAGATTCCAGCGGCCGAGCACCCATTCGGGCCGGTTGTTGACCGCCCGGAAGAGATTCAGCACCACGTTGCCGCGATCGTCGAGCAGATCGGCCTCCTGGTATGCAAATGCGGTGCCGTTTTCATTGGAAAGCTGATAGAGCCGTGCGGTGAGCACTCCGCCGGGTGGAATTGTCACGCGTTGGCAGATGCCGGAGTTTCCGAGCGGCTCGCCGACGCCGCTCGGTACGCCGGAGTACTCTTCGTATCTACCCAGGTATGGATGTTCTGTGGTTGTGTAGGCCTTGACGTCGCCGCATTGGTACCAACCGCCGTCGACGCTGCCGCTCTCGAAACTCGAGTTCGTCACCAGATTAAGCGATGGCGAGGATGTGGGACGCGAAGCCGGCAGACGCGGCAGGTTAAAGTGGCTCGGCACGGCGCGCCGGTGCTCCGCGCCGGGGGCCGCGCCAACGAGGAGCACCAGAAGAAACACCGCAACAACCGTCGGCAACGTGGTCGGGGTCCTGTAAAAACGACTGGGGCCCCCATTCGACGAAGTCGGGGGGCGTGCGGAACGCCCGTTTGGAGAGGTGGTCGAGCGGTTGAAGGCACTCGCTTGGAAAGCGAGCAGAGGTGACAAGCCTCTCGAGGGTTCGAATCCCTCCCTCTCCGGGGCTTTCCGGTTCGCCATTCTTTGCGGATCAGCCGCCGGCGACACGGTCGAGATGTGCCAGCCAAAAGTCAAAGCTGGCCCGCGCTTGCGCTTCGAGCATTGCATCACCCGCAACGACCTCTCGGCCGAGGTCACGCCCAAGCATCGCGCGAGGGCCATAGTTTGCGTCCATCACCAGGTCTGGAATCCGCAGCGACGCTACGAGCTCCTCAGGCAGACGCGCCTCCGGCGGCAGCGTGCTAATCACGATCTCGGGCGGATTCTCATTTAGCCAGAGTCTTGCTTCGAACTGCCGGCAAGCTGCGCGCGCGCGCTCGGGATCCCGTCCCCATAGAAACGTATACGCATCGTTGTCGTGAAGCTCGGCGAGAATCGCGCGCGCCGTCGCGCCGTAGCCCAGAACTCCGACGCGCTTGAGCGCCACTGGTTCGTCGAGCAAGGTCTCGACTGCCGCGCGAGCGCCGGTGCCGTCGGTGTTCGTGCCGACGGTCCGGTGCCCGAAGAAGATCGTGTTGACGGCCTCGGCCCGCCGCGCTTCGTCGGTCAGCACGTCGCAGGCGGCGAGCACCTCTTCCTTGAGTGGATACGTGACGTTGCACCCGGTGTACCCTGCTTCTCGCAGCCGAGCGATTGCGGCCGCACCATCGCCGCGGGGGACGCGGATCGCAACGTAACTGCCGTCGATCTCGCCCTCTTCGAGAAAACCGCGGTGCAGACGTGGGCTGCCGCTGTGCTCGACGGGGTCACCGATCAGCGCGAGCTTCATCCGCGGCGACCTCGCAGCATCAATCGCTCGAAAAAGCGGAAAAATTGCGTCACCGGAAAGTCTTTGCGCTCGATCGGCTCGGTAAGGATAGTGTAGTGTCCGCAGAGCTTGCCCCCGAGGACGTCGGTAAATAGCTGATCGCCGACGACGGCAATCTCTCGGCGGCGCAGTTGGAGGCACCGCTTGGCGCGCAAAAAGCCGAACGGCAGCGGTTTGAGGGCGTTGGGGAAGCACGCAACGTCGAGCCGCGCCGCCAGACCGCGAACGCGCTCGGAAAAGTTATTCGAGAGCATCACGATACGAAAGCCGCGCTCGCGAGCGCGCGCGACCCAGTCGAGATGCTCTTGGGCCAGTTCGGTCTCGCGAAAGCCCAAAAGCGTGTTGTCGAGATCGACGATCAGGCCCCGGATGCCGGCCGCTTCGAGCTCTTCGTGCGACACGTCGTGGAGCCGCGGCGCGAAGCGATCCGGTCCAAACATGGCCTGTGCCTTGTACCGGTTATCCCCGGTATCCTCGGCCCTGTCCACACGGCCTCCACCTGCCTGCTAGCTTCGCTGCGTTCCTCCACAAGATTTCCGCCGGCAAATCGCCCTCAATTCGCAAGGAGTTTTGCCGTGACCCCAATATCTTGTGGTATCCAGCCCAATGTGGCACAATAGGTATCCCCACAGGCGCCGGAGAATCTATCGAATGCGAACGTGTGTTCGATATGGAGCAAGGAGTCCCAGCAGATGAAGTTCGTGCGTACTTATTCGGCCCCCGGCGATCCCTACGCGGGCGTCACCTTCGAGCCGCGAGATTCGCGGATCGTCAACCCCGACGGCTCGGTTATCTTCGAAGCCAAGGACGTGATGGTTCCCGCCAGCTGGAGCCAGGTCGCCGTCGACGTCCTGGCTCAGAAGTATTGCCGCAAAGCCGGCATCCCCAAGGCGACCTTGCGGGTCGCCGAAGAGGGCGTGCCCGAGTGGTTGCAGCGCTCGATCGCCGACGGGCCTGCCCTCGATGCAGTTTCGCGCGACGACCAATTTGGTTCGGAACGCGACGCACGCCAGGTCTTCAGCCGAATGGCCGGATGCTGGACCTACTGGGGCTGGAAGCACGGCTATTTTGACTCCGAAAACGACGCGCAAATTTATTACGACGAGATGTGCGCGATGCTCGCGCGCCAAATCGGCGCGCCAAATTCTCCCCAATGGTTCAACACCGGCCTGCATTGGGCGTACGGCATCTCAGGACCGGCACAGGGTCATTGGTACGTCGACGCAACCGACGGCATTGCAAACGCATCGCCGGACACGTATTCTCATCCGCAAGTCTCGGCCTGCCTTCCGTACCATGCGCTCGTTTCAACGCCCGACGGATCCATCCCAATCGGGGATATTGTCGAAGGCAAGATGATCGGTCAATTCGTCTTCGATCACCGTGGAATCACTCGCGTTATCGCAGCTAAGGCAAACGGTACTAAACCGGTATTTCGCGTTAATCTGTCAGACGGCAACTTCATTGAAGCAACTGCGGATCATTTAATACTTACGCGCCCGGATAGAATGAAGAGCACTTCATGGAAGCGCGTAGATGAACTCACCCCAGACGATCGGGTAATTGAGAAGACGCGAACGACTATTCTCAAGCGATCTGCGTCATTCGCGGACGTCGCCGAAGCCTCGTTAGCCGGTTGGGTCCAAGGCGACGGTTACGTTGGGCAATACCGACACGGCACAAATCGCAGCTTAACTCTGGAAGCCATGGCAGTCAACAATGAAGAATATGAACACATCTGTGCCAGCACCGGTGCCGTTCTAACCGCGTGTCACTGCGTCGAATCGACGAACACGACACCGATTGGTGCTGTGCTCGTGACGCGTAGACGCTATTACGGCGAGGTTCTCCGGCCCTTCGTTGAAAAGTATCAACTCGAACGACGCAGCGATTCCCTTCGAGTGCCAAAGATCGTTATGCGCCTTGGACGCGAGGCTGTGTGCGAATATTTGCGTTCTCTTTTTCAGGCCGATGGCTGCGTGACAGCTCAAGGGAAGGTCGAGTTCGGAACGATATCGCGGCCTCTTGCCGACGATGTATCCGCACTTTTACGTAACCTTGGAATCTCTCACTCGGTGCATACCAACGGGCCTTACGATGGAGCGCGCAAACCTTTTTCGAAGATCATCATTGGCCTGCATCATGCAAGGCAGCGCTTTGCCGAGCAAATTGGCTTTGTGGACCGAGAGAAGAGTGAACGCTTAATCCAAACGTTCGTACGCCCTGGTAAGGAGGCGCGTCCCGAGCGGCTAGTTCGGGTAACCTCCGTTGAGCCACTTGGCACGACGCTCGTTTACGATATCCAGACAGAGAGCGGGACTTTCCTAACTCGGAACGTCGTCGTGCATAACTGTTATATCCTGGGCATCGAGGACGATCTCGTTAACGAGGGCGGGATTTTTGACGGCGTAGTTCGTGAGGCCCGGATTTTTAAGGGCGGCTCAGGATCGGGCGCAAACTTTTCGAAGCTGAGAGCGGCGGGCGAGAAGCTTACCGGCGGCGGCACGTCGAGCGGGCTGATGTCGTTCCTCAAAGTCTTCGATCGTGCCGCGGGCGCGATCAAATCGGGTGGCACCACGCGCCGCGCCGCGAAGATGGTCGTGCTCAACGCCGATCATCCCGATATCGAGGAGTTCGTCAACTGGAAAGTGCGCGAGGAATGCAAAGTTGCCGATCTCGTTATCGGCTCGCGCATCTTTGAAAAGCGTCTCAACGCGATTATCTCTGCCGCGCACGACACGCGCGTTCCGGAGCACGCTCGACTCGATCCCGCGCTTAACGCATCCCTTCGCACTGCGATTCGCGAAGCGATCGCTGCCGGCGTGCCGTCCGGTGCCGCGCAGAATGCGCTCGACTACGCGCGCCAGGGCTATACGCGGCTTGAAGTCGAGCAGTACGAAACGAGCTGGGATTCGGAAGCATACATTACGGTTTCAGGTCAGAACTCCAATAACTCGGTTCGCCTAACGAACGGCTTCTTCGAAGCGCTCGATCGCGACGACGATTGGCTGCTGACGGCGCGCACGACCGGCGATGTAGTCAAGCGCCTCAAAGCGCGCGACTTATGGGAGCAGATCGCGCTTGCCGCGTGGCAATGTGCCGATCCCGGCCTGCAATTCGACGACACGATTCAAGAGTGGCACACGTGTTCGAACGACGAACGCATCGAGGCAACAAATCCGTGCTCGGAATTTTTGTTCATAAATGATACGGCGTGTAATCTTGCCAGCCTCAACCTGGTCAAGTTTCTGAATGACGACGGCAATTTTGATGCATTACGATTTGCCAATGCTACACGCATTTGGACGACGACGCTGGAGATCTCGGTTGCGATGGGACAGATGCCTTCGAGACGGATCGCCGAAAAGAATCACGGTTACCGCACCCTCGGCCTCGGCTACGCCAATCTCGGCACGCTGCTGATGCGCATGGGCTTGCCGTATGACTCCGAAGAGAGCTTCGGCTGGTGCGGGGCAATCAATGCGTTACAGACCGGTATGGCGTATCGCACGTCCGCGGAGATAGCACAGAAGCTCGGGCCGTTCGCACGCTTCGACGCGAATCGTGAGCCGATGCTCCGCGTCATTCGCAACCATCGCCGAGCCGCCTATGCAGTCGACCCTAGCGAATACGAAGGCCTCACGGTCAAGCCCGTAACGCACACTCCTACGTTGTTCACACAACAAACGTGGGCGTTAGCCAGAAAAATGTGGGACGAAGCGCTCTCAATCGGCGAGGTAACCGGCTATCGCAATTCACAGGTGACGGTCACCGCTCCTACTGGAACCATAGGGCTCGTGATGGATTGCGATACGACAGGCATCGAACCCGACTTCGCGCTCGTAAAGTTCAAGAAGCTAGCCGGCGGCGGTTACTTCAAAATCGTAAACCAATCCGTCGATGCGGCGCTGCATAAGCTCGGCTACTCGCAAGAGCAGATCGAGGCGATAGAAACGTACGCGAAAGGCACCGGCACCCTTGAGGAGGCGCCCCATATAAATCGCGCCACGCTTAAAGCGAAGGGCTTCGATGACGACGCTATCGCGCGCGTCGAAGCCGCGCTTCCGACCGCATTCGAGCTCCCATTCGTCTTCAACAAATTCGTACTCGGCGAGGATTTCTGCAAAGAGAAGCTCGGCCTTAGTGAAGAGCGGCTCAACGATTGGAGCTTCTCCCTGTTGCGTGATGGGCTCGGATTCAGTGCGCGGCAGATCGAAGAAGCATCAGCGCATATTTGCGGACGGATGACTGTTGAGGGCGCGCCGTACCTTAAAGATGAGCATCTCGCAGTCTTTGACTGCGCTACTCCGTGCGGCAGATATGGGACGCGCTACATTCGGCCGCTCGCCCACGTCGACATGATGGCGGCGGCGCAACCGTGGGTTTCCGGCGCCATAAGCAAGACGATCAACTATCCACAGACTGCAACGTTGGCAGATGTCAAAGAGGCGTATCGCTACTCTTGGGAACGCATGATCAAAGCGGTTGCGCTTTATCGTGACGGCTCGAAGCTCTCGCAACCTCTCGCCGCGAGCTATGACTTCGGCGGCGATGCCGGCGAGCAAGAATCGGTAGCTGCACAGACGCAGCCTTTTGTAACGCCGATGCAGATCGCTGAGAAGATCGTCTATCGCTATATCGCCAAGCGGCGATCGATGCCGCAGCGGCGTAGCGGCTATACGCAAAAAGCCACGATCTCGGGGCACAAAGTATATTTGCGTACCGGCGAATACGAGGGCGGCCAACTCGGCGAGATTTTCATCGACATGCACAAGGAAGGCGCGGCCTTCCGCTCGCTCATGAATAACTTTGCGATCGCGATCTCACTAGGCTTGCAGCACGGCGTTCCGCTCGAAGAGTTCGTCGAGGCCTTCACCTTTACGCGTTTCGAGCCGAACGGCCCGGTCATCGGGCACGATCACATCAAGATGGCGACCTCGATCCTCGACTACATTTTCCGCGAGCTCGCGGTAAGTTATCTCGGCCGTTACGATCTCGCTCACGTGCAACCGTCAATGCAGATGGACGCGATGGGACCCGAAGCGCAAGAGGAGTACGTCGCCGAGGAAGAGGCTGGCGTCCAAGTGCGCCCGGCAGGCGTTGCAGAGAAGCTGCACCCGGTCAGCACGCATTTACATCCCGGTCAAGAGCCTCCGCAAGGCGGAAGCCCAATGGTCGCGCAGGATGCCCCAGCTCAGGCACGGGCCTACCAGCCCAGCAGCAACGGCGGAGGAACTGCGGTTGCGGTGCTTGCGCGTACGGAAGCAATCAATGCGTCGAGGGCAAAGGGTTACACCGGCAATGCGTGCTTGGAGTGCGGTCAGCTCACGATGGTACGCAACGGCGCCTGCGAAAAGTGCGACTCCTGCGGAGCCACGTCGGGCTGTAGCTAGTAGCCGGCTTAGCGATCCTCGCTCGCGGCCAAGTCGAATGCTTCGTGTAAGAAGGGCGTGATGGCGCGCAGTTCCGCGACGGTTCTGACGAGCGCGACGTGCGAGACGCGCTTGCCGCTGCGCCCAACCTCGGTGAAGCACGGTGCTTTCGCGATGCGATCAAGGTGGATCACGACACGCAGTGCATCTCGCGTGACAGTCAGGTCCATAAAGATACGCGTGGTCCGGAAGAGCGCGTAGCGATCGCGCGTCACCACTTCGAGGCTGCCGAAACCCTTGACGTCCTTCTCGAGTCGCCGGTAGAGATCAACCAGCGCCGGCGGTCGATCTTTGAGCAAGATTGGGGCGTCGCCGGTGCCGCACGCATGGCGCTGGCTAGCCCGACGAAATACCCGCTTGCACCGCGGACACGCCCAACTCATCTACACCTCTACATCAGCGATGCGACGTGGCTCGCGCGCGGCCTTGTGGATTCGTTTCCATTCGCGCTTACGCTCGGCCGCGAGCGCAGCGTTATCGCGCGAGGCGAGCCACTCGGCTTCGCGCCGCAGCTTGCGCCATTGCGACAAGCGCTCGGGTTCGGCACCCGCCACGACGGCGCAGCCCGGCTCGCTCGAGTGCGAGCAGTCCCCAAAGCGGCAGCTCTCTGAAAGCGTTCCGATGTCGCCGAACGAATCGTCAACGTCACCTGCGCTCGCCCACGCGGAGAAGGTCCGCATCCCGGGCGTATCAATGATCGCGGTGCCGCTTGGAAGGACGAAGAGCCGGCGGTGCGTCGTGGTATGGCGTCCTCGCCCGTCGTCTCGCGTTCGATCGGTCGCCATTGCAGCGCATCCTAGCAGCCGATTCAGCAGCGTCGATTTTCCAACCCCGGACCAGCCGCACAGGGCCAGCGTCGCGCTGGGTTCGAGGTACGGTTCGAGCGCCCCGCAGTTGGTGCCGTCGCGAGCCGAAATCGGGACGACCGGCGCGCCGCCGGCAACCGACCGTAACGCCGCAACGAAGCCCTCAGCGTTGAATCCGGCGTCGCATTTGTTCAGGACGATTACGGGATCGACGCAACCCGAACGCAGCGCGATCAGGTAGCGCGCGACCCGCCGTGGCGAAAATTCGCGCGGATCTGGTGAGGTAACGATCACGCCGGTCGTAACGTTGGCCGCCACGAATTGCGGCGTACCGGTCGGACGAGCGCGCGCAATCCAGCTTCGTCGCGGTAGAATTTCGACGATCAGGTGCAACTCTTCGTCCACCACGACGTCGTCGCCGACGACGGGTCGCTCGGGGCAATGATACCCGCAAGGCACCAGGCTGCGATCGGAAAGCAGCACGCCAACCGACATGCCGCGATCGTCCGCCACGCGGTAGATAAATCCATTGTCCCACATATAAAAACCGCCTCTCTTCAAAAGCATAGAAAAGAGCGCTGAGGTTCCGCGGTTTACGGTTTTTAGAGAGCGAGTCTCCACGGAGAACGCGAAACGCAGCGCCGCGCGCACCAAATGACAGACATAGGCGTCCTCCTTTCTTGAGCCATCACGATAGCAAAAAACGCGCAGCGGCGCAAGTGAAGGCGCAATCCTTAGGCTTCCGAACGCTACTCCGATGTCGTTCGCGCTACGATGGCGCTCCCTCGCGATTCCCGCGATCCTAGCTGCCGGTGCCGTAGGCGCTCGGGCCGCCGGCTCGGGCGCCGCGGCGACCCCGGACGAGGGAATTCACAAGATCAAACACGTCGTCATTATCATGCAGGAGAATCGCTCGTTCGATAGTTACTTCGGCACCTACCCTGGCGCCGACGGAATTCCGATGCGTCACGGCGTCGCGCAGGTCTGCGTTCCCGATCCGGCGAGCACGACGTGCGTTCGACCGTACCACGACACCAACGACGAAAACACCGGCGCCCCGCATGGCGCAAAGGCTGCCGACCTCGCCATTAACGGCGGCAAGATGGACGGTTTCATCGCCGTCATGCGCGGCGCTCTCACGACCGGCGGCTGCCCGACCAACATCCCTACCTGCGTCGTCAAAGGGCACGAGCGCAGCGTCATGGGTTATCACACCGGTGCGGAGCTGCCGAACTATTGGGCATATGCGCGCAACTTTGTCTTGCAAGACCACATGTTCGAACCGGTCCGTTCCTGGAGCCTGCCGGCGCATCTGTACATGGTCTCCGAATGGGCTGCGAGTTGTGCAACGACCGGCGATCCAACTAGCTGCAAGCCCGAGCGAACCTATTTTAACTCCAGCGATCTGCCGCGCGATTTTGCGGTCGGATTTCAACAGGCTCCCGGGCACCCCGATTATTCCTGGACCGATCTGACATATCTCCTCCAT
The DNA here is from genome assembly GCA_049578945.1 of Candidatus Cybelea sp. GTDB lineage: Bacteria > Vulcanimicrobiota > Vulcanimicrobiia > Vulcanimicrobiales > Vulcanimicrobiaceae > Cybelea. The sequence goes on from JBAUMX010000072.1 coordinate 35,283, forward strand.
GCAAACGATGTATCCTGGGCGTACTACGTGATGGACGGTTTCGAGCCGGACTGCATTGACGATCAAAGCAGCTGCAATCTCAAGCCGCAGAGCGCGCGCACGCCGGGCATCTGGAATCCGCTCCCATCATTTACGGATGTGAAGAACGATGGCCAGCTCGCAAACGTCAAAGACACGTCGCTCTTCTTTAGCGACGTGCGCAACGGCACGCTGCCCGCGGTTGCGTGGCTCACGCCGGGCAACCGCTATAGCGAGCACCCTCCCGGGCTTCTGAGCGCCGGACAAGCATACGTCACCGGAATAGTCAATGCGGTGATGCGCAGCAAATATTGGGATTCGACCGCGATCTTTTTGAGCTGGGACGATTGGGGCGGCTTCTACGACCACGCCCGACCGCCGGACGTCAACTTTTTCGGCTACGGTCTGCGCGTTCCAGGGCTGGTGATCAGCGCCTACGCTCGGAAAGGGTACGTAGACCATCAGACCCTCAGCCACGACGCCTACGTCAAGTTCATCGAAGACGATTTCTTACACGGCGAGCGGCTCGATCCCAAAACCGACGGCCGGCCCGATCCGCGCGCGAGCGTCGCAGAGAACGCGCCCCAGCTCGGCGACCTGCGCAAGGATTTTGACTTCAGCCGATCTCCGCGCAAGCCCCTCGTCCTTCCCGGCGGCATCGAGCCGCCCTACAAGCCCGGCTACACCGGGCCGCCTTAGACCACCCGGATGACCGCCATCATGCCGTGATCTTCGTGAAAGAGCATGTGGCAGTGGAACACGAACGTTCCGCGCGGCACGTGCCGAAAATCCAGCAGTATCTTTGTGATGCGCGGTTTGACGAGCGGATAATTGGGATCGCGCGGATTCGGCAGCAACGTCCCGATCGGAACGAAGACCGTATCGGCCATCAACGGCGTCCCTCGAACGGCACGCTCTTGCACGAACGCCATTTGATGAATGTGAAACGCGTGCGCCTCCATCGTCGCGTTGACGAGATACCACTCCTCAACCGTGCCTTGCTTTACGACGATGTCCGCGTTCGACGGAACGGTAGCACCTGGGCCATAGATCGGCCAGAATGGATGCTCGTGGAAGTTGGGGTTGGTCGTATCGGTAATGTAGTAGGCCTGGTGCGACGGAATCGTGCCCTTCTTCGGAAAGACGTACTCCGTGAACGTCAACGCTCGGCGATGAACGCGTGCCGGGTGGGCGCGGGCGTACGCGACGAGTCGTCCAGCCGGCGTTTCGGCGACGTCCGCGGGCTGCGGGTCAAACGCTAGCGATGGCACTTGCGCGTTGGGAAGTGCGGAAATCTTCACGAGCTCGTGATGAATTTGAAAGAAGGCGTCTTTGCCTTCGCAGTAGTGCTCCGAGGAGATCGTTAGCTTTTCGCTGGGCGCCACGGTCACCAGAATGTCGGCCCGCGACATCGACGTGAGCATCAGCTCGTTCGTGGAAATGTACTTCGAAAGCGGACGCCGCGAGTCACCCGATACCGGAACGCCGTCAAGCCCAACGAGATGAATCGCTTGCAAGTGTCCTTCGGCGTCGCGGATCTGCAAGCGCGTGGCCGAATCCGACGTCCCGTTGACGATTCGCAGCAACTGCGGCTCCCCATCAGGCACTTGGAGCGAAACCGGTGTGTCGGCTCCGTTCGCCGCGACGTAGACTTCGGAACCGATCCCGTCGCAGCCGCTCCGATCGAGCGTCACTCCTCCCGCGGCCATCGGATACGTTACCGGCCACGGCGGCGGGTTGAACGGGTCGTACGAAACCGGCGGCGCGGGAAGCAGCGCTGCCTCGTGCGCGACGGCGGCAGGAACGAATGCACCGCCGTCGGGAGCAAATGGATTGTCAAACACAATCGGTATCCGGTAACGAAGCATGATCACGTGCTCGGCTGAACGAGGAAGCTGCCTTTCGTCAGGTTCGACGATCCAGACGCCATCGAGCCCCAACGCCACCTCTGCGTCCGACGAACCGTGAGCATGCGGATGGTACATGTACGTTCCCGCCGGCTGGGTGGGCGGTATCGTGATATGGTACTCACACGCGTGCATCGGCGTGCTCAGCGTCGATAAGAAGATGTTCTCTTCCGATTCGGGGCCTTCGTATCCGTGCAGGTGAATGTTGGTATCGACCGGTGCCATCGCCATCCATCGGTCGTCGATGGTGTGGTTTAGGTAGCCCGCGTAGTGGTGCGTAATCGGCGCAGGCATGACCATCGGCATGCAGGCGGGAATCGCAGTTGACGCAACGTGTGCGGCAGTGCTGGGAGCGCTAATCTCATTGACGACCCGCAGCGCGAAATGCTCGCCGCGCCGCAGGCGAATCGTCGGCGCGGCGGTTTGCACCGCGCCATCCCACTCATACCGATAACAGAACCGCTGACTCAGACCCTTCCCGTCGGTTCGAACCGCCAGGATCAGCTCGTGCTCGCCACCGGCATTGAGCGGAAGCTTCCAGACCTCGATATCGGGCGGCTCGACCAGCTCGCGTGAAGCCCCGAACGACCCGCACACCAATGGGTGAGCTGCTGCCGGCGCAGCGAGCCCAGCCGACGTGCTCGCACCCCCTAACAGGGAAAGAACAATCGTTCCCAGCCACGGGAAATGCTTCATTTTGCCTCCTCTGAAGCAGTAGGACAAACGGACTAACGCGATAGAGCAAACGGCCTATCACGGCTCCTGTAACGGAGTCCCGCGTACGTGTGTTTAGTGCGCGGCCTTCGAGTTTTCCTGTGTTAGCGGCGCGCGCCCATCAACTCGACGAGGTTGCCTGAGGGATCGCGAAGATAGAACGACAGCGTTTCGCCGTCGGGCTCTTCGTTGACACGCTCTTCAACAACTGTAGCACCACACGCCACTAGATGTTGGCGCACGGCGGCGGCTTCGCACGAATCCAGTCGAACTGCGAAGTGATCGACGTTTCGTCCGCCTTCGACCGGCGGCCGAGCCCAGGCGCCCTCGGGCGCCAAAATATCTACGAGATCGATGTGCGAAGCACCGACGCGAAGTTCGGCCATCGCGTAGCGGCGAATTCGCGACTCGAGTTGCGCGCCCAAAACGTCCTCGTAGAACGCGAGCGCGGAGTCCATCCCCTCCACCAAAAGCAGCACGTGCTCGATGCCCTTTAGCGCGAAGGGCGGCGCTGGCGAGCGGCTCGTCATCCTAACCAACTTTACGTGCCGCCACGTTCGCACCTTGCAAAAGGGATTTCCGCTTCCGGGGCGCGATAATCGCAACATGAACCGTCTTCTTCTTGGTGCAGTCGTTGCCGCATCGGTACTCTCCGCTCCGCTTAAAACCCAAGCCGCTCCGGCTTCGCCGTCAGCTCAGCTAATGAGCAAGCTCCAATGGCGCAGCATCGGCCCCTATATCGGCGGCCGGTCCGTCGCAGTGGCAGGGGTTCCAAGCGATCCGAACCTCTTCTATTTTGGCGGCGTCGAAGGCGGCGTTTGGAAGAGCACCGACTATGGCTTGAGTTGGTCGAACATCACCGACGGCAAGATCCCGGGCGTCGCCTCTCCGATCGGCTCGATCGCCGTCGCGCCATCGAATCCAAACGTCATCTACATCGGCACCGGCGAGTCCGATATCCGCGGCGACTTCGATACCGGCGACGGCGTCTTCAAGACGACCAACGCCGGGAAGACGTGGACGTATGCAGGCCTGCGCGATACGCACATGATCGCCAAGCTGCTCGTCGATCGCAGCAACCCCAACGTGGTCTATGCCGCCTCGATGGGCCACGTCTTCAAGCCGAACGCCGAGCGCGGCATCTTCAAGACGACCGATGGCGGCGCGAGCTGGCACAAAGTTCTGTTCGTAGACAACAACACCGGCGGCGTCGATCTCGACATGGACTCGCGAAATCACAACGTGCTCTACGCCGCCATGTGGCAGGCGCAACGCCAGCCTTGGAAACTCACCAATGGCGGACCCGGGAGCGCCCTTTACAAGAGTCTGGACGGCGGCGCGCATTGGACCAAGATCTCAACGAACCCCGGATTTGCGACCGGTACCTTCGGCAAGATCGGCGTCTCGGTCGCGGCGAGCAACCCGCGGATCGTCTATGCAATCGTGCAGGCGGGTAACGGCGGCGTCTTCCGTTCGAACGACGCAGGGGCCACGTGGAAGCGCGTCAACTCCGAGTGGAAGCTGCGCCAACGCGCATTCTATTACACGGCAATCTTTGTCGATCCGACGAACCCCGACGTCGCGTACGCGCCCAACGTCGACGCGGTCTACAAAACGAAGAACGGCGGAAAGACGTGGACCGAGATCAGCCCGCCGCACGGCGACAACCATATCGTCTGGATCAATCCGCGTAATCCGAAAATTCTTCTCGTCGGTGACGACGGTGGCGCCAGCGTCTCGACCGACGGCGGCGATACCTTCAGTACCGATCTCAATCAGCCGACGGGACAGTTTTATCACGTCGCCCTCGACGATCAGTTTCCGTTCCACGTCTTCGGCGCGAGTCAAGACGAAGGCGCCTTCGAAGGGCCAAGCGCGGCGACCGGCCCAGGCATCGGCCCCAGCGAATGGCACCCGGTGGCTTTAGGCGAGAGCACGTTTGTCGCTCCCGATCCCGAAGACCACGACGTCACCTACGGAAGCGGTTACTATAGCTCGTTCGTGGCGCTCAACTGGAAGACGGGGAACGAGAAGAACGTCAGCCCGTGGCCCCGCTACATGGCCGGTAACTCCTCAGGCGAGACTGCGTACCGCTTCGGATGGACGCACCCGATCTTCTTCTCTCCCGCCGACCCGCACGAGTTGCTCGTCGCGGCGCAGGTCGTCTTTTCGAGCATGGATCACGGACAGACGTGGAAGATCCTCAGCCCGGATCTTACCCGAAACGATCACAGCACCGAAGGACCGAGCGGCGGTCCCGTCTACTACGATCAGACCGGTGCGGAGACGTTTCCCGACATCTCGTCGCTTGCCGTCTCTCCGCTCGACGCAAACGTGTTGTGGGCCGGCTCGGCCGATGGGCTCGTGCACGTGACGACCGATCACGGCGGTCATTGGACGCTGGTGACGCCGCCGCAGCTTCCGCAGTGGACCCAGATCAGCTCGATCGAGCCGTCGCATACGGCAAAAGGGACGGCTTATCTGACCGCCTCGCGTTACATGTGGGACGACTACCATCCGTACGTCTACCAAACGACCGATTACGGCGCACATTGGAGCACGTTAACGAACGGATTGCCTGCCGATCAATACGTCTTCGTCGTTCGGCAGGATCCGCGTGAACCGAACCTGCTCTTCGCCGGAACGCGCAGCACCGTCTACGTTAGCCTCGACGGCGGCGCGCAGTGGCAGCCGCTCACGCTCAACCTTCCTGGCGTCCAGGTTCGCGATCTCGCGATCGATATGCGCCAAGGTGAACTCGTTGCGGCCACTCACGGCCGCGCGTTTTGGATCGTGGATAACCTCACGCTGCTCGAGCAGCTCGCTCACCAAACGGCATTTTCGACCGCCGGCGTGCAGCTCTTCGCGCCCCAGACGGCGTGGCTCAGCAATGCGTACGGCGGACCTAGTTCCGGCATTCCGAATTTTGGCGATAACCCGAGATACGGCGCGGCGGTCTTCTTCAATCTGCCACCGGGCTACAACGGCTCGACGCCTGCGACGCTCTTGTTCCTCGACGCGAACGGCGCGACCATCCGAAGCTTTACACTACACATCAAGCCGAAGCACGAGCCGAAGCTGACGCCCGAGCAGGAAGCAAACCTCGACGCCGCCCAAGACCGCCGGCGGGATACCGACAAGTTGACGGCCGTCGAGCCCGGGATGAACGCGTTTCTGTGGGACCTGAAATACACTCCCGCTTACGACTCGCCCGGCTTCCGAACGGTGCCCACCGACGACTGGCCGGACGTTGCGGACGGACCGACGATTTTGCCGGGCTCCTACACGGCCGTGCTGCAGTATGGCTCGCAGACGCTTCGCGCGCCGCTCGTCGTGCGGCTCGATCCGCGGATTCACCCGCCGGCCGGCGCTCTAGAGGCGCGCTTAGCGCTAGAGATGCAGTTGCTCAACGCGATCGATCGATTGGATCGAGCAATCGCGGCAGCGCAGAATGCGCGCGGGCTCAGCTCGGCGCAACGCGCGCAGGTGGACGACGAGGTCGCGAACTTGGTGATGCTCGACGTGCATTCAAGCGAAGCCGACGTCGTGCATCCGACGAAGATTCGCGAACAGCTCGGATTCCTGTTGAACTCGCTCGAAGGCGCCTACGCTCGGCCGACCGAGGCCGAGTATGCTGCCGCAAAGGACCTCGAGGCACTGGCTAGCGCCGGCGAGACGCGTTTGGCGAGCCTAGCAGCGCACTAGCCCGACCTCAGGAATAACAGTAAGAGTCCGAGGAAGCGTCTCCACCCTGCAGACGGACTTGGTGCGCTCGGTGTCCGGGATCGAATTCGACGAAAAACTTCGGGTCGAACGCGATTGAGCCGTCCTGCGCGACGTCGAGCTTGACCATCCACGTGCCGACGCCGTCCGGATAGAACTGGTCGTCCCAGGCGCGATAGAGCGAGTTCGTAAAGTAGACGCGCCGTCCATCGCGGCTGATCTCCACCATTTGCGGACCGCCCGCCAACGGTTTCGACGGGTCGCTCGGATGCGCGGCGCGGCGCGTGATGCCTCCGATGTGAACCGAGCCGACGAGTTTGGGATGGTACGGGTCGCTCACATCGTACTGGCGCATTTCGCCGGTTCCCCAGCACGAGGCGTAGAGGAACCGGTCGTCGAGCGAGAGGTCGATATCACTGAGCAATGGGGGAACCGCTGAGAAACCTTTGAGCAGATCCGGCAGCTGCGCCGGATCGGCCCGCTCAGCGGGAATCTCGATGACTTTCCGTACGTCCCACTTGCCGTTCTCGCGATGCCACAACCAGATCGAGCTCGACAAGTCTTTGAGCGAAACGACGACTCCGGCAAACCCATAGGTTTTCGCCGGGTCGTGGGCGGGACGCAACTCGAGCACCATTTGCTGCTCGGCGCCGAGATCGAAACTCTCGACGTGCGACCGGCGCCGTAAATCCCAGAAGTGCAGCTGATGGCCGTATTTCCCTTCGAGCAATAGGCTCGGGTTGAGACCGCCCTCGATCATGTTCGGCGTGCCCCACTCGCTCGTAATCATAACGTCGTGCGTCAGATGCCACCAGAAGTCGTAGGCCAAGTATTGCGGCCCGCGATCGGCTTCCCAAGCTCCGATGATGTCGAACGTATCGCAATCCATCGTGAAGATGCCGCCCGGCCCGTCGCCGGCGGCGTTTCCGAGCGCGCTGACGTAGATCGCGTCAGGTCCGCAGTGAATGGTATGCGGTCGCGTGTAACCCGTCCGCTCGATCAGCTCTTTGGGTTCGATCACTCGTACGATCCGTGGCTGCGTCGGGTCAGGCTTGGTGTCGATGATATGAATCCGCGACGATCGCAATCCCGGAACGATCAGGTATCGGCGCTCGACGTGCGGACGCGGTGCAAACGGGCAGAGTGCCGCGCTGCACGCGTTCCAACCAAAGTGATGCAGCTCGTCGCTGGTGTTCGGGAGTTCGACGCGGCCGACTTCCGCGGCATAGGTTTTCGACGAGCCGTTCGTGTCGACGACCGCGAGCGCGTCCGGCGATCCGTCACCAGTCGCGCTGAGCAGCGCCACGTAGGCGAGCGTCTCCGGAGGAGCCTTCATCGCATCTTTCGCCGATGCGTAAAAAGTGGGGTCCGGCTTGATCTGCATGGCGGAGTATTAGGTGAGCAGCAGCACAATCCCGGTCGCGAGGAGAGCCGCGCCCCAGACCAGATCGACGTTGAACCAGGCCGTGCGCAAGAAGCTCACCCCAAACTTCGTGTAGACCAAGAACGCGGCTGTCGTCATAGCGACAAGATAACCCAGCGTATGCACGGTAATGACGAGCCACCCGAACGCGTACGGCGCATGGGCAGCGGGCATCGCCCCCGGCATGGCCATCGCGCCTTGCATCCCTGCATGCCTGGCGGTAACGAACGGCACGAGCATCAAACCGGCCCCGTGCGCGCTCGACATGAGAAACCCCCAAGCCGTTAGACCCCAAAAGCCGACCTGCATCCCGACCCAGCGCGGATGGCGCGCACGAATCAGCCGATAGCCGCCGAACCCCAGCAGCACCCCAGCCGCGACTCGTTGGACGATCGCGTGCGGAAACTGCGCGACGGCGAAGACGGTGACCAGCACGATGACGGCAACGGAGAGCAGGTGCCCCAACGTGAGCGGGACGACCGCGCGAAGCACGGCTGAAGCGCTGCGTTCCTGCAGTCCGAGGGCGACCGCGAAGAGCCACCCCATCGCGGGGTTGATGCCGTGGTAGCATCCCAGCACAAAGAGCGCCAGCCAGAGGTAGTGCGAGGTCACGCTTCAAGCGACCGCGAACGAGCTTTCACAGAACCCATTTTCGGAGGTCATCATGACACTCGTTCGTTTTTCCATTCGCGGCGCTCTTTGCATCGCGACGGCAGCCATTCTCTCGGCCTGCGCGCAGCATAGCGCTCTCATACCCCCGACTTCGCTCGTGCCCCAGCAGATCGCGCTTCCGGATCTCACTCCGCCCAAGTGCAAAGGTCAAAAGAGCACGAAGAAGTTCGCGTCGCTGACCGTCACGCTCTCTACGAAGGGCGGCTCGTTCTGCGTTCCAGAGTTCGGTGGCTTCGGCGGTACGATCAAATACCCAGCTGCGAATCCTTCCGTGAAGCTCGCGCTCATCAGCAGCACCACCGATTACAATCATCAGCCGCAACTCGGATCCGGGACCGCCATTTTCTATCTGCAGCTTACGATTTCGAGCGGCACGGCGTTCGGAGACCAGGTGCCGGCTGGGGGCGGCCTCGTCGCAAAGAAGATCGTTCCCGGCAAGCCTTACACAGCGTACGGTCAAGCCGTGATCTCGGGATTGAAGCTCCCCTTTGGGCCCTGCTATGTCGCCGCCAAGAAGAGCAAGTACGGCGGCCTCATCGGAGGGATCGGAACGCTCTTGAAGGGCGCCGACGTCCCCTTTGCGGCCAGCGGCATTATCGAGATCTACTCCGGCAAGCAAACCTCGACGCGCTGCTAGGCGACGGCGTCGGGTAAGATGATGCCGGTAAGATTGAGCGGGTCGTAAGATCCGAGCGTGACGCGCTCGACACCGGCGCCGCTGCGGCGTGCCGCGCGGAGCGCGTCGACCGCTTCGGGCAAGGCAAACTGCTCGCCGACGAATCCAGCGACGAAGCGTCCGCCTCGAATCTCGCCGCGCGCCTCCATCCGCCGCAGAACCGCAAGCAACTCGCGCCACGGCGGCGCGAGGCTCTCACGCGCAATGACGTCGCGAAACACCACGCCCCAGCGTGCCAGCAAACGTCGCGCGAATGCCTCGCGATCGATTCGCGGCGCAGCCGCCGCGAGCAGCGTCCAACGTCCGCTCGAGGAGCGGGGTCGCGCGCGTAAGCCCTTCTCGCCTAGCCGGCGCTTGGCATCGCTGAGCGACCGGAGCGCATCGAAGCCGTCGGCGGTTACCAAACCGGCCGCAACGAGCTGCCAGAGGGCTTCCTCGACTTCGCTCGGGAGCCGTTTGGTCACCCTTGCGATCTCAACAAAGAACGGCGCGTGCAGAATCTCGATCCGGTCGAGTATCTCGCGGGCCGCATGCGAGAGCGCGGCGCAATCGATGTCGCGCCGAACGATCAGCTGATCGGCGTTCGTGCGCAAGAAGAGCGCGATCGGAGCGAGCCGGGTGGGACGGACGCGCGTGCGGTCGTCGCCAAGGTTTGCCTCGAGCGCAGGGTGCGGCGAGAGCCGGCCCCACATCACGTCTCCGGCGTAACAGAGCCGGTCGAGCAACTCCGGACGATAGCCTGCGACGCGCGCCGGTAGGATCTGCTCCTCCCACGCATAGGCTGGAATTTCATATCCCTCGAGCTGGCGAACGATCTGCAGCGTGCCGTCGATTCCGTGCAGTCGCGAGGCGGGCGCCACGTGCTGCCAACGTTGCAGAAACGTGACGTACGCGACGGTCGTGACGGGCTCGATCTCGCGGCGCAACGTACCGATCGTCCGGCGGTGAATACGCGCGAGAACTCGCCGGTTGCACCACTGCCCGTCGGCGTCCGGTCCCGTGAAGCGGCCGCGCAAGACTTGACCTTGCGTCTCCAGGCGTAGAAGCGCCGCTTCGATCGCTTCGCGTTCGATTTTCAAGCGAGCGCCAAGCGCAGCGACGCTCAGCGGTCCGCTGCACTCGAGCCAGCCGCGCAAAATTTCGGTCACGGCCTTGTCGCGCGATTCACCCGAACCGTCGTAGGCGGCGCGCGCCACGTCGAGCCGCTCCGTGCAGGTCCACACGTCGTGTCGCCCTTCGACGGAGTTTATCCCGAGCGAAGTCGAGGGGCTCAGGGT
>JBAUMX010000073.1:0-53198 GCA_049578945.1 Candidatus Cybelea sp.
GGTGCCTCTTCTGGTGTCGCAGGTCGCTTTGCCGCCCTCTTTCGAGCTCATCGTGAACTCGATCGAGGGATACTGTAGCTTCGGCACCCTGTGGGGCGCTCTGACGAAGAACAGGTTGTTCGTTTCGGCGGTCGTTCCGGTACTCGCCGGACAGAGGGGTTTTTTCTTGACGCCGTCGTCGGCCTGGATATTTACAGTGATTTTCGATCCTGAATTAAAGTTCGCTTGATCCCCGCCGCCGTCACCTAGGATGTTGAACTCGGCGCCTTCCCAATGCTGCGACAGATCCGTGATGCCGTCGCCTTGCACGTTCTTCATGCCGTATTCCGTTGAGCCGACCGACATAAAGATACTGTCTCCGCTCGAGTCCGCAACCCCGGTCTCGATTACGCTGCCTAATCCGGTGACATCGACGTTGGGAAGATTTACGCCAAACGGGCTGTTCTGTACGCAACCGATGCCGAGGTTTTCCCATCCTTTGCCCGGCGGACAACTGCTAAAGCCGGACGTGTCCGTGGCGACCAGCCAATCCTGAATGAACAGCGTGCCTTGGCCCGAGCCTGGTGGATTTTCATAGACGAACTGTGACCAGCCGACGCAGTCCTGAAGAGTCCCACATGCTGCGGTTTCGAAGAAATTCGAGTTTAGTTGCAGCGAGTAAGCGTCCAAGCTTCCCCCACTGCGTACGGACGTCACGCCCTTAACTTTCGGGAACGCGCCAATCGCCATTGAGATCAGGTTCGGGGTTGTGTCGGCGGTAAAATCGTTGCCGTCGCCGACAGTCTGGTTTACCTTGGGGTGGCGCGACCGCGGAACCGGATACCAAGTACGGGGAGGAATTGCACACGCAACCCGCTGCCACTGAATGGACGGATATATTGCCTTAAAGCACCCCGCGGCTGGCAGTTTGTTTTGAGCGAGCGAATTATGCCAGGACGCCATGCCACTGGCAATGCCCGCCGCGGAGTTTGCGACGGTTCCGGTCGCCGGCAAAGATTGCGGGGAGCTGGAACACGCCGATAGGGTAGCCGAAAAAACCGCGATGGCGGTTAGTCGTGGAAGATTCAATGCGTCGACCTTTCGTGAGCGCTCTGCAATGGGGGTGTACGGGTTACGTGGCATGGGAATGGCTCACCTCCCGGGTTCGTGCAGTATTGCGCACGGGCTAAGCCAAGTTGCCTTAGCTAAGGTGTCGGTATGCGCCAGAGTCCCCTTGAAAACAATTGAGGCGAGTCGGACTGATCCGCGTGCTTCCAGCTTGGTCGCTCTGCCGCAAGCGTTGGGCATGACTTAGCGGCCGACACCATACCTCGGTTGAGGACTGGGACCATTCACCGGCACGTTGACCCCTTACGTCAAATGGTAAACGGTCACGAGTTTAGCCCGTCACTGAGAGACTCAGGATAGGGCAAAATAGTAGCCATGATGTTTGCGGCAGCCGGCATTGAAGGTAGCGCCGCATGCGGGGCAGCGGTCTGAGCTTTTGAGATACTGCGCGATCGTAAGTTCGGACCCGCAGGCGCCGCAAATTACCGCTCGTTGCGTCTCCTCTCCGCGGGACCACGGTTCGAGCGCGTGACCGGCGAGGGCAGCGTGGCAATCCTTGCACGCAAAGTATGCGCGACAGCACTGAATCTTTATAGCGACGATGTCGGCCGGCGAATCGTAGTGGACACAGCGAGTCTGTGCATCGACCGCGATTCCCCGAACCTCCGGCAGCATCATCTGATGTTGACTGCCGATGGAGGCTTATGAAAAATGACTCCCGGCACGGTACACTACGCCACGCCCAAGCGAGCGTCGAGCAGAAAGCGCCGCGGTCCCACAGGGGGCACCAACGGTCTCCACACCGTGTTGCAGAATTGGTTGGGAATGCTTAAGGGACTAGTTGAAACAGGGTTCCAGTGCCGCCTCTTTTGCCGTTGTTGCCGCCCCATATAGTGGTGCCATAAAGTGTGCCGTTCATAGTGACGACGTCTGCGTAGGGAACGCGACCGCCGGGCCCACCTGTGAAATCATGGACCACTAGCTCTGACCCCGATGGTGTTATCGTGTAGATCGTGCCTTCGCTGCTGGGCTTTCTCCTGTGAGCCGGATTCACGCCCGATTTCGACGAGCCGCCGTAAGCCGTCGCGCCATAAAGCTGTCCGTTGAACACCGTGAGACCTGCAAAAGGTTCGCTTCCATCCGCCCCGATGCCGAAACTGTGGAGTACGCTCTCCGAGCCCGATGTCGTGATCGCGAAAACCGTTCCCTTATCGCGTTGGCCGCCTTGCTGCGTGGTTCCGTAGAGCGTACCGTTCATCTCGGTCAGCCCCGAAAAGGGGAAAGCGCCGTCGCTTCCACCTTGGAAGCTATAGAGAACGCTGTAACTCGAACCGTCCGGATTGATCGCGAAGACGGTTCCATCTTGGTTCGTGCCGCCCGTCGACGTCGTGCCGTAGAGCACCTTATTCACTTCGATCAGGGCGCCGAGTGGCAGCGAGCCATCCGTCCCGCCGGCTGCAAAACTGTGAAGCACCTTTTCCGTGCCCGAACTCGTGAGGCTGAAGACCGTCCCGTTTCCAGTCGCACCCCCGTTGTAGGTAGTGCCGTAGAGCACGCCGTTAACGCTCGTCAAGTTCGCGCGCGGGTCATTCCCAGTCTTTCCGCCGAACGAGAAGACAACATGTTCCGAACCCGACGTTGTGATGGCGAAAACCGTTCCTCCATTGCGCTTGCCGCCTGCCTGCGTGGTTCCATAGAGGGTGCCGCCGACGTTGATGAGTCCTGAATACGGGCGTGTACCGTCCTTGGCGCCGTGAAAGCGATAAAGCACGGTATGGTTGCTCGGCGGCTTGAATCGGTATACAGTTCCGCATGCCGTTGCCGGATAGCATTGCTTGCTGGGGACACCGCCGAAGTTCGTCGTGCCGTAAAGGGTGCCGTTGACATTGAGCAAACTGCCGGCCGGGACGATTCCATCGCGCCCTTTGTTGAATACGTAGAGAACCTGGAAGTTGGCCTCGCTGGTTGCCGCTTGTAGGCTCGTCGCGGGAAGTGACGAGCTGGCGGACATGTGCGTGCAGCTAGTCAGAATGATGAAAGACAAAACCGAACCGACTCTTCGCATCGCGTTCTCAACCCTCGATACTCCGGAAGTGGTGCCTTGCGTTTCTGCCTAAGGTGCCGTGCACCTGCCGCACTTTGCTTCGTGCACTAAGGTTTGGACGCCAGGGCCACGCCTGCGGGCGCAGCGGCCTTGCAGGAGGATTCGGCACCCTCCCTATTAAGAAGCTCAAGGCATAAAACGTCAGTCAACACGGAGGACAACGTCGTGCGAAGAGTCAGCTCAGCAGTGCGTATCCTCGTGGATCGTTCTAATGGAGGTTGTAGCATGGCGCTTTCCTCTTATCGAAGGATTGTACCGGCAGCGTTGATACTCTTCGCAGGGTCGGGCTGCGGTGCGCACGCGGTCCCGTCGAGCGGCGACGCAGTGAATCCAGCGGTGCACGCATCGGGCGCGAGCAACCCTCGGCCGGCCGACACGAAGTCGATTCTAAAGACTCTCACGAAGGACGTAACCATCGGATCGACCGTCGATACGGGTAACGGCGACCAGGGGCCGCGGGCTCTATCGATCGCTCACGGCAGCAAGAATGGGGCGCTGACTAAGGGCCAGCTCGTCTTCTGCAATTTCGAAGACTCGGCGGGCAACCCCGGCGCCGGGACCACGATCGAAGCCCTCAATCCGAAGGCAGGCTCCGTGCCGGAACGCTTTATCCAAAGCGATTTGCTTAAGGGCTGCGTCGGAGACACGGTGCACCCGCATGACGGTAGCGTTTATGGCGCAGGACTTACCAGTGGCAACGTCGTCGTAATCGCTAAGAAAGGCAAGCCGGAAAAAACCTACAGCGGTAAGGCGTTTAAAGAGCCGTTTTGGGACCTCGTCACCGATCCCTCGCAGAGTTTCTCTCCGCTATACGTTTACGTCGGTACTACGAAAGGAACGATCGTGAGTATTGGCGTCGGCTTCTACGGAAACGGGCACGCGACGGAGGTCGCCAAGGGCTTCGCGGCAAGCAAAGGTTCGCAAGGTTGGCTGGCACCGTCGGGGTTCCAGTACGATCAGGTCGCCGATACTCTATACATCGTTGACGGCGTAACCAATACAATTGTGGCCTTTACCAATGCAAGCAAGCTTCTGGACAAGGACGAAATCATCGTCGAACCCGGCGGAAAGACTTTCAAGTGCAGGTACCCCAAGACGACGTGCGCGCACGTCGTTTACAGCGGGTCTCCGCTGGACGCCCCGATAGCTTCCGCATTGCTTCCCAACGGCAATCTCATCGTCGCCAATACGCAAGGTACGGCAAATACTCTGGTCGAGCTGACGCCCACGGGGCAGGTGCTCGACACAAAGGTAGTGGACTCGAGCTCGACACAAGGCGTCTTCGGACTTGCCGCCCGCGGGACGAACGATTCCAACACCGTGCTCTTTTTCACCGATACGAATTCGAACACCGTTCAAGAGTTTGAACGGTGAGATCGTCGAATCGCTCCTACCAACTAACGATCACCATCCCGTTTCCGGTCGCGGTTGTATAGCCTTGCGTTAGCGTGACGTTCTTCGCGCCCGGCTCGGTGTACGACGATCCGCCCCCACCGCCGCCACCAAAGCCACCACCGCCAGAACCCTCGCTTACCGACGAGCTACCGCCGCCACCGCCGCCGTAGTAGCCGCCGCCACCACCGCCGCCGCAGATGATGCCATAGGACGGGTTTCCAGCGCCGCCGATACCGCCGACGCCCAACGTGCCGGGGCTACCGGCAACGCCGTAGTATTTCCCACCCGCACCGCCTGCGCCGCCTGCGCTTTGCGTACCGCCTGTGCCACCGTGGCCGGACTTGCCGACGTTACCGCCGCCACCCGTGCCGCCGATCAGGCCGCCGCCGTAGCCACCGCGCTCGCCTTCGTTACCGCCGCCGCCACCTGCGATCAGGATGCGATTGCCGAGGCCGTTACCATGCTCGCGCACGTCCGATGCACCGCCACCAAAACCGGGGTCTGCGACAAAGCACTCGCTACCGCCGCTGGTGCCGCCGCCGTTGAAGCCGCTGGTGCCGTCGCCGCCGACAAAGACGTACAGCGTTTCACGGGGTGTGACCGGCAACGTGGCTTGCGTCCGACCGCCGAAGGCGTGTTCGGCTTTGCCGCGTGGTAGACTCGATTCGGTGCCGCCGCCGTAGGCGTCAACGGCGATCGACTTCACGCCCTTGGGGACTTTGAAGGTTTGCTGCGCGCCGGTGAAGCTGAAGGTGCGCATGTGTGCTTTTAGCGCGCTGCCATCAGGACCGGCGACGGGTGCAGTAACGGGAATCGACTGCGATCCCGCGCACGCTGCCAATAGCGTAGCGGCTACAAGAACGCCGAAAATCGACCGGTTCATAGGTTACTCCTCTAAGCGCGCAAAGCATTGAAAATCGTCCGCTGCTTGAGACGTTGCTCGAGTATGCATACAAGCTTCGCGACGTACGCGGCCAAGATACAGTTCGATCTCTAGGGATAGCGATCATCGGGTCGGCCATCGATCTTACAAACGAGCTCGAAGCCCAAGGCATTTCAGGATGTACCGACCCGCCCCGACCGATCCTGTCCTTTTCCGGCCTTTCCCGACCGCTTCGTTAGAAAATATCAGAAAGGAAGTAGAGCTTGCTCCTCTCGCGTACTGCGCACGGCTCGCGGTTGCCACCCGACCCCGTTTGTACGTTAGCACGCGGCCTGCTAGTCTCGTGGGACCGTCGGAAGTCGAGTTTCTTGCCCGAATGGTCGGTGGTGGTGGTGTCGGGACCTGTTTTGAGAAGTCTTTGAGTGACCGAACCGCGGACATCCTTTTATAGTATTCTCCGAGTTGTCGGAAAAGGAGTCGTTCTTGCTTGCACTTATACCGTTCTCTCATGTCTACGCCGTCACCGCAACGGTTCACGGAAAGCCGGCGGTGACATCACGATGGCAAGATACGCTCGAAGAAGTCACGATTGGCGGGCAAAAAGTCTACCGCCGCACGCAAATATCGATGCAGAGCAATGGCAGAGTTCGAACGTGGATCTCAGTCTTTCTTCCCGAGTCGCTTGCCCCAATCGGGGATACGTTCAATACATCGGAGGGTAACATTTTTATCCGAACCTTTGTAAACGGCGTCGCGACAGATTACTCTTCAAACGGCGCGGAGCGAGGCGTCATGACGACATCGCGCGCACCGCTCCCTTCGGGATATAGCGATTTCAACGGCGGGCAGTTTGGTTTAGCTCTGCTGCATTTGCCGCTAGCGCCGCACTACAAGGCGACGCTGACCACGTTCGCGCCGACCGACTCGGCAATCCAATTCGTTCCGATCGAGGTGTTGCGAACCGAGAAGCTCGCTATCGGGTCGTGCTCGCTCAATGCTTTCGTCGTCCGTGCGACCTTCGCGGCCAAATACTACCCCGACGAAGGCGAGAACTTTATGACGTTCTGGCTAACGAGAGACCCGCCGTACGTGGCAAAACTCGTGACCGAAGCGCCCGAGCAAGGGATCAACGTCGCTTTTAACCTCAACCCGACCGAGATTGCGTGCTAGGACGCAGCGCTACGTTTCGTCAGCGCACCTTTACTTAGAACACCGTGCCGCGAGCCCCATCGAGCGCCGAACGTACGTCCGCAGGTCTGTCCGCAGCGTTTTCGCAATACCGGCAACTCGTGCAGTCCACCGCATCGCGGTCGTATAGAGCTCTCCGCGGCGATGGAGAAGCTGCCAGGCTTGCAAAAGCGACAACTGACTCTGCGTGGCGGCTACTCCGGCGCGCCGCAGATCTTCAAGCTCCGCCGCTACGCAGCGCGAAGAGGATAATGCCATTGTCGTCCATTCGAACGATTGAATGCGGCGTCGCTGCGGTCGCATCGCAATAGCAGGTCAAGTTCCACTTCGCGATGTCTTGAAACGGCGGCCCCGAAAGCGCAGTAGAAGCACAAGGCGGGCCAGCATGCCTCACCTATTTCTAAGCGTTAAAGCCGGCACCTTGCCGGTTGGTGGTCCCGAACTTGGAGTTCAAAAGAAGTGAGTGAGTGGAATCAATCTAACCTACAGCCTTGGAGACATACGAACCATTGTTAATCTTTACGGTCTCTTGAATCTGTAGCAAGCGCACGTGAAAATGGCTACTGGGTCCCGTGATAAAATCCTCACGCGATCTTTTCGCTTATTGGGTGTCTAGCCCCGGCGGGGTCAGTCCACTAACGCGATGCGGCCTCGCGAGCGCGGCGACGGGGCAGAGCCGCGGGGGATGACGAGGCCGTGCTGCCCGGGGTGTGGCGTCGTGCCCCGAGTGATAAACGCTTGGAGAACATGATGTCGGCCGGGAAGAATCGCGCCCGAACGTGGTGCGACGGCTGCGCATGATCCCTCGTGCTTTAGGGCTGGCGATGAGCGCTGCGACGAACCGTCGCCCTCGAAAATTAACTTAGATTGATAACATAGGTTACAAAGGGAAGGAGATTACCGGCGCGAGCAAGCTCAACATAAACTTGTAACTGCTATCCTAAGGCTCTCGAGGATCAAGGAGCGAATGCCGCGCGCAAATCCAAACTCGTCTCGTGCCAGCGCGGTTCGGCACCTGTTTCGACACATCAATGACCCCGCAGAACTCAAGCGGAATCCTTTAGTGCGCCATCTCTTTTGCAAGGACGGCGTCAACAAGATCGGCACCGATAAGAGCGCATTGCATAGTATCCGTTCGCTCGTCGACGATGCAGTTCGGCATTATTGCGCGGCCGAGGACTTCCACGATCGCTCAGTCGCTGAGCGACACGCTTGCATCTTCTACCGTTCTCTTAAAGACACGTCGATGAGGCAACTCTCAGGTCAATTGGGCCTTTCGCCGCGACAGTGTTACCGCGAGCGCGCTGCCATTCATCAATATATCGCAGCCTTTATTCAACGGCCCTCTCAACGGACGGCCACAATTGATTACGTCATAAGCCCGTTCGAGTTTCAAATGGAGCGAGCCGCGTTCCGGACCGAGATCGGCGAGTACGTAGCAGCTATGGCGGATTATGGCTCTTTGATCGCAGCCGGCGCTTTCGAGCAGAAAGTTCGGGCGCTCATTTCGGCTATCGAACTTCAACTCGAGCTCGGAAATGTCGGGAAAGCTAAAGCTTTCCTTCGCCATTTATTCGACTTAGTAAACGACAACGCGGATCGAACGCCCGGCACCTTTAGGAAGGCTACCGAGATATATCTAGCCTTTTTGACTGCGAGGACCCTTTGGGCGTCCGGATCGTTCGGGGAAGGGATGGCCGGGCTCGCGGCGGTTCACGAGGGTCTTCAGCTCATCGAGCAGGCCGACTTTCGTTGTTTCAAGTGGCTCTGTTACGATGTGGTACTTGAACGAGCGACTCGGGAATTTGACTTGGGAAACTTCGAAGTCACCGGAAGCTGTCTAGACGAGGCGCGCGCTTTCGGACCGCCGCCGGACGCGTTATGCTCGCGAAACGCGAGCCTCGCGTTAAACAAAGCGTTGCTGAGCTTCGTCACGATGCGACCCGGTCGCGATCTGAGTAGCGGCGAGCAAATTGCCCTGGCAAGTGACGCCCGCTCGTTGGCTTCCCGATGCGGCTCGTTAAAGTGGCAGCTGCTGGCGGAGCTTTTTCTGACCGGATTGCAGCGATTTAGCCCCGATTTGGATCACCGAATCGACAGCATTAGAGCGAATGCAGCACGTTTGCAAAATCCGCGCCTGTACGCGATGATTTCGCTACAGCTGGCCGACCTTTTGTTGGAAACCCCTTCTTGGCCGCGCACGGGAATGTTTCTAAAGGTATCCATGCCAAAAAGCAACTTTTACGCGGGAAGCGTCAGTATGCTCCGCGCGGTGTACCTTCTGAGGTGCGGCCATGCTGCCGCAGCGAAAGAGCACGCTGCAACCGCTCATGTCATGGCGCAAAAAGCGAAGGCTCACAGACTTGAGGCCTCGACTCTGAGGCTGTTGGGAACGGCCGCATACGCGTTGGGTCGCGCTACGGAAGCGTCAGACTACGTACTTGCTGCGCTGCCGCTCGCCGTCCGATACGCCAGCGCTTCCGCCTGTCTTAAGGTATATCGAAGCGCTGCCTTGATTACCGGTGAGCGAAGGTACGCAAAGGAGGCAAGGCTGTTGGAACGGGCAATTGGGGAATAATACTTCTTGCCAGCAACGCGACCGTTTGCCAAAGTTAGATGCACGCGCCGTAGGTGTTTGTTATGATCGCACTGTCTCCTGGCGTTTTGCGCCTGAGAGTGGGTTGTAGACTATAGTCAACTTGCCGTTGAGAGGCGGCGTTTTTTGAAGGACTTGAAATGAAGCGTCTCGCTTTAATCCTGGGCTCTTTAAGCGTAGCGGCCTGCGGTCAGCCACTCCTGAGCTCACCACCGATCGTCGCGCGGACAGTGGAAGAGCAAGTCAATCCAGTTCAAGTGCAGGGGGACGGCGCTCTCTTTCAGCGTCTCGCTGATTTTGGCGAGACCAACGGTGCCATACCATTTGCCGGCCTCGTTGATGTGGGCGGGACGTTCTACGGAACGACGACCCTAGGGGGCAACAGCGGGTGCTTCAGCTATCAGACGTTAGCCGGTTGCGGAGTTGTCTACAAAGTCACTCCTTCTGGCAGGCAGGCTGCAATCTATAGCTTCCGGGGTTCACCCGACGGTTCGTTTCCGTTCGCAGGGCTAACCACCGTAGGAGGCACTCTGTACGGAATTACGACGAAAGGCGGCAACAGTAGCTGCGGATCGAGTAGTTCCCCGTCGGGGTGCGGGACAGTGTTTAAAATCACGTCATCGGGCTCCGAAACCGTGTTGCACAGCTTCGCCGGCGGAAACGACGGACAGGATCCTCCGTGGGCGCCCCTCGTTGCGGTCAAGGGCGTGCTCTTCGGCGTCACCCAAAACGGCGGAACTCGCGGCGGTGGGACTCTTTTCAAAATCACGACGGCAGGTAAGGAAAGCGTTCTCTATAGCTTCAAGGAAAATTCGGCCGAATCGCACCCCGAAGGAATTGCCTATATAGACGGTGAGTTTTTCGCCACGACCGAAGGCGACGGTGGTCCGTATAGCCATGATTACGGAAGCCTTGTAAAGTTGACTAGCTCTGGCAAGGCCAGCATCCTATATACGTTCAAGAGTTTTCCAGACGGTGCTTTTCCGAAAGGGCCGATCGTCAGCGTTGGCGATGTGCTCTACGGCGCGACCGTGGCAGGCGGAGCCAACCAGTGCGGCAGTGTCGGCTGCGGGACGGTCTTCGCCATTACGATGAGCGGCAAGGAACACGTTATCCATAGTTTCAATTTTAAAAAGCACGACGGCGTTACTCCATACTCTGGGCTCATGGCTAAGAATGGATCGTTGTACGGCACCGCTTGCTGTGGAGGACCTTCCAACGGGGGAATCGTGTTTAAGTTGACGACGTCAGGAAAAGAAACGATTCTGCACGCCTTCACCTCCTATGGTAAAGACGGCGATGCTCCCTACGGTGGGCTGGTTGCCGCAGGTGGTTTGCTCTATGGAACGACCGGCTACGGGGGCAAGACGAAGGGCCACTTCAAGTATGGGTACGGGACTGTCTTTAGCGTGAGGCCGTGATGCCGCGACGCTGAGGCGTTTGCGTCTTCACGGCAGTGGAAAACCTCCATGCAGAGCTTCCGCGTGCTCCGCCCAAAGCCAAGCCGGCGCGACGGCTCGCGGGCTTCTAGGTTGCTGTTGCTCCGACGTCCCGCCTTGGATGGTGGGTGCGACGGATGGCCGGGCTCCGCTCCCATGACGGCGAAACAATCGGACCGAAATCGTGCGTATCTAGGTCAACGTTATTTCGAGGAGTTTGGCTATGGCGGCAATCTCAGCGCCGGCGGTACCGGGGACGTCTGGAGTCTCGACGCTCCAGTTATATCTGTTGCGCGGAACGTACGCGCTGATCTCGGTCTTCTTAGTGACGAGCATCTGGCCCGGCGTGGTTCACCACGACAAGCTGGCTCTAATGCACGGCGTCGCGCGCAGCCTGTTGGCGGCGATGGCGCCGCTCATGCTGCTGGGTCTTCGCTATCCCCTCAAGATGTTGCCTGCGCTCTTCTTCGAGCTGGCCTGGAAGACGATCTGGTTGCTCTTCTTCGCACTACCGCTATGGACCGCGCATCAAGTCGATCCGGATACCTGGGAGACCATCAAAGCTTGCGCGTTGGTTTGGGTAATCTTCCCGTTCACGATTCCGTGGCGATACGTCTTTGAAACATACGTCAAGGCGCCCGGAGATCGATGGAAGTAAAAGTCTCTGCGGACGTCTTTATGTTCGGAGCGGTCTTCGCGCGGCTTTTCCAAAGCCGAACGTCAATTCGGTCCCGGGGCTGAAGGAGCCGTGGCGTGATGGCAAACGCGATCGAGACCTTCGCGGCGCTGGAGCATTAGGCGAATTTGGAGTGTACTGCGGTTCCCGTCCAGTTGGTTGACTTCGACGAGCAGGCGCTCGCTAGCCTAATCGTGCGATTTGCGCGGGCTACTTGTGCGCCCGTAGTTACGGCGGCCTCACTCCACTGGGACGATTCAGCGGTGCAGGCACTGGCCTTTACGCAGTAAACAACTGAGCGGTGAAGGCACTAGCCTTTACGCACTAAACACAGGAGCATTTCCTCATGAAGTTTCGCACAAACATGCGGTGCGCGCTATGGATCGGCGCGTCGGCCATCATCGCGGCTTGCTCGTCGCAAGCGCAACAAGGGACGCTTCCGCAAGGGTCCTCGACGTCCGCGGCGGCGCGGAAGGTCGCCCAGGTCCGCGCTGCCGACGACTTCACATTCACAACAATCAACAACAATACCGACCCAACGTTCAATCAACTGCTCGGCATCAACGACAAGATGACGATCTCGGGGTACTATGGCAGTGGCGCCGCCGACCATCCGAATCGGGGATATACGGTCGTGCCGCCGTACGCGCAGGGCAATTTTACGGCAGAGGACTTTCCCGGGTCCGCTCAGACGCAGGTGACGTGCTTGGACAACAAGGGTAACACCGGGGGCTTCTGGGTGAACGGCAATGGCGTGAACCGGGGGTTCATCGCGTGGAACGGCGTGTTTACGAGTTACAAGTTTCCGCGAGCGCAGAAGAGCACCGTCACTCAAATCCTTGGCCTCAACAACACTGGAATCGCCGTAGGATTCTATACCAACGGCAAGGGAGTCAACCATGGGTTCACGTTGGATCAGGGAACGGGAACGTTTACCCAAGTAACTCCGCCCGACGCGACCAACGTAACCGCGTCCGCGATCAACGATAATGGCGACATTGTCGGCTTCTATAGCTCCGGCACGAGCACGTTCGGCTTCCTGGATCGGAAGGGCAAGTTCTCGACCTTTTCCTTCCCCGGTTCTGCCAACACGACGCCGTTCGGGATAAACGATAGCCTTGCAATCGTGGGTTCCTATGTCGACTCTAACGACATGATGCACGGGTTTTTGGTTACGGACATCCTTACCAAGGCCAAATTCCAGTCAATCGACGATCCCCAAGGCAAGGGAACGACTACGATTAATGGCGTCAACAACTCCCTCGACATGGTTGGCTTCTTCGTCGATACGGCGGGGAACACCGACGGAATGCTCATCCAGCCAAAGTAGCTCTGTTTGAAGAGACGCCTCGCCGGGGGCACGGCCAATGCCCACTGCCTCCGGCGATAGGCTTCATCACGCGGCTACGACTTCATACGGCTTTCGTTCGGTGAAAACGCGCCCAGAGGTTATTTGTTGGCTTTTTTGCCGCAGAAGCGTCGTCGCTTTACGAGTGAGATGCCGCACCGCTAAAGATTTCAGATCACCTGCATGGCTTTCGATAAATAAAAACGGCAACTTTATTCAGTCTCTTGGGTTTAGGCAAAGCAGGAAAAGAAACTCAATTGAAAGTTGAAATTTTAGTGAAGGACCTAACCAAAACCACGCCGCGTAGCTCCAGCGAAATGATGCTCGGCATCGTGCAGCTCGCCCGCGCGACCGACAAGGCAAAAGCCGTAACACATGGTACCATCGGCGAATATAAGTACGATTGCCCGATGGATCAGAGCCTCTTCGAGTACCTCGGCATGGACCCGAAGGCGTTCCTCGAGGTCGTGAACAATGCGAAGAGCGATTACGAGATCGAAGCTTACGCGAAGACGTTCGTTGCGAGGAAAGACCCGCGCAATATCGAGGCGTTCAACAAGAAGTTCCTCTCGGCGGTTCCGACCGGAGAATCGTTGACGCATTTCGAGGAGCTGCGTAGCAAAATCGCTCCGAGCCGGACCGACGTGGTCTCGTGGTCGGATCTGCTCGATCTCGAAGAAGGCCGCACGGTTCCCCATCGCGAGTTAGCTCACGCCTAGCGAACCCTAGAGCCGTAGTAAGCTTGAGAGAGGAGCGCGATGCAGATCGCGCTCCTTTTTTAGTTACCGAATCGAGCCTTCCAAAGCGACGCGAGCGAGGCGCGAGGCCCAGGGTCCTCGGAGATTTTCAACTAACCCGTGCAGAGAGGTATCCGTAGATGGGAATACACGAGGAGCGGCATCGGCTTGAGGGACAGCGGATTCGGGAGATCGAGAGCATTTTTCGGAAGATTGGTAAGCTGTTAGACGATCTTCCAAGTCATCCGGAACTCGCCGAACGGATTGCTGTGCGCATAAAAGCTTTGCAGCAACACCTTCGAGAGATCGAGAGGGCAAAGCGGCCCCCTGCCTAGGCTAGCCTCGATGCGGCTATCTGGCGAGAGTAGTCGGGGCCGATTCGGAGTCCGAGTCCCGTCGGCGCCGCGAAAAGGGTCGCTTAGTCTGGGATATTTTTCTAGAGTTTCACGCTGTCGGCGCGATAGCGTACCGACTTTAAGAATGCGCTTCGTATATGCTGAGGCTCTAACTGGTCAATTGGTCGATCGAGACGAAAACCGCTTCATCTCGAGTGCCGGCAGCCTCCTCTGTAGCATTGGCCCTGCAGTCAGCGACGGGATCGGAGCGCGCTGCGGCGCATTATTCATATGCATTGCGCTGAGCGAAGAGCATCAAGCGTCAAAGCTAAGGCCGTTACCCTGCTTTGACGACCTCGAATAGATGGTCGAAGTTCATGATATGGAATAGGCGTTCGAGGTGTTCGCTTACGCCGAGCAGTGTGATGGGATGCGGCATGAAGCGCGAACGCAACCCGGCAAGCTCGTGCAGAAATGTCGAGTCAATGTATGTTACCTTCGTCATATCTATGACGGCCGGACCGCCGGCTCGGAGCGAGCCGAAGAGCGAAGCGATCTCCTCTTTGGTGCTCAGGTCATATTCGCCGCATAGCTCTATTCGAGGTGTGGCGGTACCGAACGCGTCTGACCTAGTCTGCTTGCGGCGCAGGTCCATGTTAGGCCGGCCTTTCTCTCGGGGGTATGCGGGTTGGCCGCCACTGGACACCGGTCAAAGCGTAGTACGTCGAGGATCCAATCGTACCACCGAAAAGCTTTAAAAAGAATGGCGCTTTTTAGGATGCTAAGGCCGCCGAGACCCAGTTGCCCTGCGCTCTACCGGGATAAGAGTTCGGCGCAAATTTGCGTCCCGTCGCGGGGCTAGGCTCTAAGCGAGCCACTCCCAATCTGAGCCTCAAAGCGTTGAGGGCCAGATTTATCGATGACTACGGAAGCTGTCGTAGATTGCGATTAGGCGGTTTATTTCCAAGTTAGCATCTGTGTACGCAAGTCGCGCCGATTCGAACTCCGCTGAATCTACGTCGCGGACTGCGAACCACGCCTCCCACGTATCTTCTTGCACCTCGCGTGCAGCTTGGATAGCGTCGAGTACCGCCTGCGGCGACTTAAACTCATTCTTACTTTCTTGCATTGCGATTTCAAGCGCGCGCTTCGTGCACCGTTGGTCCATTCCTGCGAGGGCTTAACAATACATTAAGCGCTCGGCCGGCAAAGGCACATAACACGCTACGAATTTGCAGCCGGCCTGCCCGTTTCCAAAGGAATGTTCGGCGCCAAAGGCCGCGCGGATCTGATAGAAGGGACAGTATTGGTTGCTTTTCCCTGCCTCGCATTCATGTTATTCCTTAGCGGGTCGGGCGCCGTTCGTTGCCATACACGTTTGAGAATGACATTTCTGCAAGAAGGTTTAAACGTACGAATCGACTTCGGCCGAAGGCCGTATTCGCTAGTCACTCACAGTTCTTTGATCAACGGAGAATCTCCTTAATGCCTATTCCATCACGGCTTGAGTACGTCTTAAGCGGAATCGCGGCTCTTGTAATTCTAGCGGGTTGCTCGGGCGGCGGCGCCGGAGCTCCCGCGGCAAGCTCAGCCTTTTCGCAGCAATCCGTCGGCGTGCAGAGCATGTCGGTCGGCCAACAAGTGTCACAGAGCTCTAGCGTCCTGCGTCCGGGCGTTCCGGAACTGCACTCCAACCTTCCGGCTACCGCTTTCGTTAGCAATGAAATCAGTGCTAAGGGTGGCGCGTCTATCATTGTTTCCGATGCCACGGACAACGTGGTCGATATTTTCAACGTCGCGGGCAGGCAGACGGCGCAACTGACCGGCTTCTCGCAGCCACAAGGTCTGGCGCTAGATACTGCAGGGGACCTTTACGTCGCCGATACGGGTAATAGCCGCATTCAGGTGTACACCGCGGGCTTCAAGGGTACGCCGACGACGATTAACGATCCGGGCGAGTCTCCCGCAAGCGTCACGATCGACAGTAAGGGTAATCTCGGGGTTACGAACATCCTCACGACGAGCGGCGGACCCGGAAGCGTCAGCTTCTTCAATAAGGGCGGCACGCTGCTGACGACGCTTTCGAACGCCAATTTTGCTAAAATCATTTTCGACGCATTCGACGACAAGGGCGACCTCTACATCGACGGCACGAACGCGTCCGGCGCCTTCGTCGCCGGAGAAGTCGTTGGCGGCGTTAGCGGGAAAGCGATCACCATCCTGGCCACCGGCAACGCCATCGGGTACCCGGGTGGCATCGCAATTTCGTCGACGGGTAAAATCGCATTGGACGACCAGGAGAACCTCACGATCTTCACATACAACGCACCCGTGAAGGGCTCGCTCGGTATGCCGATTGCGACGACGCCGCTCACGGGCGCCGGCGATCCGATCAGCTTCGCGTTCACCCGGACGAACAAGCACATCTGGGTGGCGGATGCGGCCCGCGGATTATCAGCGCCATCCGTGTCAGGCGAGCCTAATAAGGTTCTCGTAAGTTCGGCCGACAAGTATCGGTATTCAAAGGGCGGCGCGACGAGCAAGGATATTTTCTTCAAGCATGGGGCCCAGCCGGACGGCATAGTCCTGACCCGAGACGCGCAGCCCTAAAGACGGTCTCGCGTTATTGGTAGGCTGGAACTATTGACGGCGAAGCCTCAAAATGTCGTGGTGGCTTGAACGTTATCGTGTAGCGCTTCGAGCCCGTGGCGATTGTCCGTCTCCATCCTGATATGCCTGATAGTTAGATCGCCTCATTGGGCGTGTTTGACGTGAAGCGGATGACCGCCACGACTGCCCGCGTGACGTAATCAGCACCGTGTTCCGAGCGGGGCCCGGGAGGCGTCGCGAGCAAACGAGTTTCAAACTCACGACCGAATACGGAGAAATAAGCGAGTTAACGGAAGAACCCGCAAGGGCTCGAAGAAAGGGTCTTGCCTCAGATGGGATGGGACGCAATTACGGCGCTCGCGACGCTCGGAACGGGGCTGGCTATCGTTGCGACCGTACTCTTGGGGATTCGTCAGCTGCAACTGACTCGCTCGCAACTCGAGCACTTACGCCGTGCGACGCAACTTCAAGGCGCGATGAAGATTTTCGACCACCTCAACTCCGTGGAGTTTTGGGATTCATTACATTTCATTGCGACCGAGCTTCCCAAGCGGATGACTGATCCACAGTTTCGCGATGAAGTGGCGTCGATCGGCATGGCGGATACCAATGTTCATCGAGAGTTGCCGCTGATGCGTACCCTCGAGCGAATCGGCACCTACGTGAAGCATGGCCTAATCGACGGCCCGATTATCTACGACTTCGCTATGCCACCCATTGAAAAAGCTTGGGAATTGTTGACTGACGTCGTGCGGATCCATCGTACTGCACACGGGGAAGCCTTCTGGGAGAACTTCGAGATGCTCTATCGTGAGGGGAAGCGCTGGGCGGAGCACACGCGTAAATCAGAAGTTGATAGACAGGTCAAACCATAACCGCGCGGCGTCCTGGGTCGCTCACTGAGCGGATGACATCCAAGGCCCCGAGGAGCCGGCCTTCCCCGACCGCTCCGTTAGAAATGCTAGAAAGTCCCCTCGCCGCGAGCGGGGGCCAGACGCGTCGCGAGCAAATACAGGTTGAACGGAGGAAAACCAATGTTTCGTTACACGCTTTTAGGATCGGCCGTGGCGCTAGCGCTGACGGCTGCTCCTGTGTATGCTCAGCAAATGGGCACGACCACGGACTCTGACTACATCGCGAAGATCATGACCGGCGCGCCAGCAACCGTCGTGAAAGGCGCGACGATCGTCGAGATGCAGCCGGGTGGAACGATGCACACGATCCAAACTGGACCGAACGGATTCACGTGCATGATGCTGGATCCGGCGACACCGATGTGCGCCGATCAGAACGCCATGGCGTGGGCGCATGCGTACATGACGCATACTGCCCCGCCCAACAGCGTCGGCTTCGTCTATATGCTGGCTGGCGATGGGGGCACCAGCAATACCGATCCGTATGCGAAGGGACCGGCGCCCGGCAACCATTGGGTGAAGACCGGACCGCACGTGATGATCGTCGGGCCGGCCGCGAGTAGCATGGGCTATCCGGCAACCGCCGATGCTGATCCAACCAAGCCATTCGTAATGTGGTCCGGTACGCCGTACGCACATCTCATGATCCCGGTGAGCACCCAACCGTAGCGAACGCGCCGAGCTCGGGCACGGCAAAACGCCGCGCTTCGGCTCTCGACACGCTAGGTCATGAGAATGTTTTGCATCATGCCGGTGTCTTCGTGAGGCAATACGTGGCAGTGAAACACCGTCTTGCCGGTCCAATGTACGAAGCGCACGCGGATCGTTAGGCTCCCGTCGACGCCGTTTCTCCTCGGCGGGATCGCGAAGGTATCCCATACTTGGACGGGCCGATTCGGCCGGTCGTTGACGGCGAACAGCTGAAACGAGTTTTCGTGCAGATGGAAAGAGTGCACGTCGGCGGTTTTGTTGACGATGCGCCACTCTTCGCACGTGCCGACGCGCGGCTGCGTCGGGCACACCATCTCCTGGTAGAGCTCGCCGTTGATGGTGAAACCGAAGCCCGTGAGCAAATCTTGCCGCGGGCCCTGATCGAAGACGAATTCGCGCCGCGCGACGACGTGGTTGTCTTTGATGATTGGATATTCGCGGTTCGGCTTAGGCAGGTTCCCCGGGACGGCCATATTTACACGGGTTCCGCTGACCACAAATCGCGCGATGTCGAACTTTCCGCCGACCGAGGGAAAAATGCCGCTCGTTGCGAGGGAAGACAGAGTATAGGCTCCCTCCCTCCGCGGCGCCGTGACCAGTAGCTCGATGCGATTTGCCTGTGCGGCAAGCTGGATCGGCGCCGTGAAGAGATTCTCGGGCGTGATCTCGGTGACGCCGCTTCCGCTCATGTCGAACGAATAGGCTTCGAGCGTGTTAACGCCGTCGAATCCGATCTGCCAGGCGGCGAATCCGGGCAGCGCCATGAGCAACGGGGCGCTATTCATGGCGTTGAGGATGCGCAGCCGAAGCACTTCGCCGGGTCTAACGTGATACTCGGGCACGCCCAACGGCGTGAAGACGGCGGGAGATTGGGTGGTGGCGTTGCGCACCCAGTAGGCTCCCTCACCATTGACCGTCAACATGGTGAACTCGGTTCCGAAATTGTAGCCGCCCTCTTTGGGCGTCTTATACGCGACGTACTCGCGCTCGTAAAGGTGAGGATGGGCTTT
Organism: Candidatus Cybelea sp.; assembly: GCA_049578945.1. Classification (GTDB taxonomy): domain Bacteria; phylum Vulcanimicrobiota; class Vulcanimicrobiia; order Vulcanimicrobiales; family Vulcanimicrobiaceae; genus Cybelea. The sequence continues at coordinate 18,994 of JBAUMX010000073.1, forward strand.
GCTTCGGTTGACGTTGAGCGATTGAACGACGAGAAAGATCTCGCGTGCCGCCGCGATCTCCGGAACGTCGTCGATCGGACCGCGGACGACGATGAGGCCGGCCATTCCGCCGCTGACCTGCACGTCGGTCGAGCCGTGCTTATGTGGATGATACCAATGAAGTCCGCTCGGATGATCGGACGGGATCGGAAAGTTGTAGAGGAAATCGCGTCCCGGAAGGATCGTCAGCATTTCTGCCGCGGGGTCGCTGGTGCCGAGTGGAACGAAGAGGTGCGGAATCGTCTGGAGACCGTGCACGTGGAGGTTGGTTGTGTTGAACCCGTGCGGATTGTTCATATGGTCGATTCTGTGCGACGGTTTTACATCCGGCCGGATCGTCGCGTCCATGGCTTCCATGGAGTCTCGGGGGCTCGGCAGCAAGACCTCACCCGCGGGCGGTCGCTCGGCCGTTTCGGGCGGGAAGCGGTTGACGACGCGAACGCTCAGCGTCTGACCCGGGCGCGTCTGGAGGATCGGTCCGATCGTGCGTCCGTTATACGTCCGCGTTCGCAGCCGGTAGCCTTTGATATTTGTGGTCGCATATTGAGTGGTGAGCCGATAAACGCGACCGCCGGGCGGGGGCGGGGGCGGGGGCCCGGAAGCGGGAACCGTCCCGCCGCCGCTCGAGCTCGACGAACACGAATTGGTAACAAGGGCGCCTCCGACGACGCCCGCTGAAATTCCCGTAACGATAAAGCGACGTCTGTTCATTGCAGCTCCGGGGGGAAACTTCGAAAGCGATTAGATCAGGCGCTCCTAGGAACGCGTCACCTTTGAGGATTGTGACGTCGTTGCTTTGCTGCCCCGCTCGCCTCCGGTAGCATATACGCGCAACCGGCCTCGCGATTGCGAAGCCGTGTGCGGGGCAGCGAGGGTTGAGCGCCTCTCCGTTACTCCGTTACCACAAGGCCCAGGGGGTCGGCAAGCCCCGTGGCACTGCCGGCGATCGTTTGGATCGGCGCAACGTTGCCGCTTGCAGTCGCTGCGAAGCCGAGGATTGCGTTCGAGCCCGAGTTAGAGACGAATATCTCACCGCTCGCCTTACTAACTGCTAGCCCGAAGCTGAAGCCATTCCCTCCGTCGAGCCCGGTGTTCGAGCCGGCGATTGTGCGGATCGGCACGACGTTGCCGGTCGCTCCGGCTGCGAACTCGCTGATCGTCGCAGTCGTAGTATCGAAGACGTAGACGTTGAGCGAAGCGTCAATGGCAACCGTGCCGGGAGCTACCAGCCCGGTGTTGCTTCCGCCGATCTGCGCTTCCATCGTGCCTGACCCCGATGGGAAGATGTCGATCGTCGCCGTCTTCGAGTTCGCCACGTAGAGAAGGTTGTTGGTATCGATGGCTAGGCCGCCATCATCGGAGATGGTGCGCTTTGGTTTAACGCAGCCGTTTGCTCCACGCCCGAACACCTCGACGGCGCGACCGCCCTCGGGTAAGGACGCGGAAACGTAGAGATGGCCGGTGCTGTCGAACGCCACGGCGTTCGTCTGACTGGGTTTCGGGAAGCACGAGATTCCCGTCAAGAAATCGCCGCTCGAAATGGCGAACGTTTTGACGCCATTCATACCGGGGCTGTCGAGGTTGCCGCCGGCAAGCCCGATGCGTCCCTTTCCTGTCGAAGTGAATGCGATGCCGAGCGGTTGACCCACCCCGCTCGAGATTACCGAGCTTGGCGCGACGTTTCCGTTCGCGTTTTCGGCATATTCGCGAATCGAGCCGCCCAAGCCGGTGTTTTCGTTAGCGATAAGAATGAGTGCGCTGGTCGCTTTGTGGGCGCCGGTAAGATGTTGGACTTTACCGACACTTGGCGTCGCTGCGCCGGTGAAGGAGGAGGTCGGCGGCGCGCCGGCCGCGGGAAGCGTATTTGGCGTAACGCCGGTTTGCGCGCCGGAACATGCTGCGAGCGCCATTGCAAGACAGGCGCCCACGAAAGAGTAGGGTGGCTTCATGAGGTTCTCCTTAAGGGTTTTGTCAGATGCCGCGGTGCGGCGTATCTTACTTTTTAGCATCCCATGTTGCCCCATCTGCAAATGTGACCGCCGAGACAACGCAGGATGTGGCCCCGGCGCTCGCCAGTCGAAGGTTATGATTGATGGCGACACCTGGGCTGAACGTCCCAACGTCGTTGATCCTCGCGCCGTCATCGAGGGTGAACGTCACCCGCGAGATCGGTTCCGTAGCGATGTCGGAGAAGCGCACGTGTAAAGCAGATGCGTCGCCGACGGTAATGGGGTCGTCATTATTACTCCAGACGGTGATGGGTTTCGACACTTCGCAGCTCGCGAGTGCGATCGGGGGCGCCGAAGCGAGTCCAATCAGGGAGCTTAGGATCAGAGATGTGAGCATTTTGCTATTCCTTTGTAGAGTTCGGTTTTGATGTTGCTACTTTTGTAGCGAGTGGCGGGTGATCGTTGCAGCATTCTGCGCGATCTCGACAAGCAGTGACTCGTATATGCCGCCCCGGCGATCAATGGATGAGTCGAGCCATCCGCGAGCGGACTCGGCGGCATATCAAGGGGGCACACACTCTCTATGGAGGTCTCAATGCAACGTCAATCCCAAGCTGCTCGAACGACGAAAATACTGTACGCCTGCGGGGCCGCGCTGATCATAGCGGGTTGCAGCGGGGGCGCTTCGACGCCGCCGCTGACTCCGCTGGGGTCGACGTCGCAGCCGGCGTCGCGGCCGGTGCGCCACGCGGTGGGGCTCGGCAAGATCCTCTCGAGCGACGGCGGGCAAATCTTCGGGTTCGATATCGACCGCGACGGCAACGACGGCGCGCTCGCCACTTCCGCCAACGTGGAGACGTTCGACCAGGATAGCGGAGCGATTCTGAAGACGTTCCCGAAGTCGCCGCCGAGCGGCACGTCTTTTAATTTCGATGCGATCGTCACCGGCGACGTCATGCCCAAGGGGTCGATCTTCGCCAAGCGCTTCTACAACCTGATGGATCCGGTCAAGGGTAGGTTCACCGGCAAATGGACGCCGCCCGTCAAAAATATCGAGGTCGAGGCGGCGGGTCCAAATCAAACAACCGGCATGACGGCCATCTTCGCGATCGAGCTCAAGAAGCACGACATTCCCGACCTGTTTGAATCGAACGTCGCGAAGAACGAGTTCGGAAAGGTGTTCCATCTCGATCCGAAGACGTTTTCGTTGGGGAATCTGCCGCAACTCGCGCAAGATACGGCGACGAACGAAGCCGTCATCGCCACCTCCCCCGACGGCGGGCGAGTCCAAGGCGCAGCGCCGATCAACCTACTCGTCAATCTCGAGACCGGCAAGCAGACGCAGTTCACCGGCTTAAACAACGGGGTGTTTGGTGCGGGTTTCGTCAACGGCTTAGCCGTGGATTCGAGCACCGGCATTGCGGCCACGACGACTGAGCTCAACGCCCAAGTCGAGTTTTACGACCTCGCACGGCAGACAGGCGTGGCGGCGCAGCTTCCCTGCACCGGCGAAACGTCCCAGGGGAACAGCGGCGCCGGCATCGCCAACGATCCGGTGAACGGGCTGTTTTTGGTGACCGATCCGTCGTATTGCAGCGGGAGCCAGGGCAGCGCGATCCTCGTCTACGACGAGAAAGCTAATCTGGTCGAGACGATTACCGGGTTCAAGTTTGCGCTCGGAGAGCCCGCGCCGGCGATAAATCCCGGCAAGCGCATGGGGTGGACGTTCGGCCCGGGCTTCAACCAACTGCAGCAGTTCTTTTACTAAACCCGCCATTTTTCGGATCGGAGCGTCGTCAGCACCGCGTCGGGACGAGCGTCGGACCGCGAGCTCCGCGTGACGTTTTACGGAATGTAGACCGGATTGCGTAGCGGGAACAGCACGTTGCGTGCTTGCGAACTGGATTCGCCCGGTTTCCGCGGAGAGTTCTTGATTGGCGATCATGCTGCCTGAGCTATGCGCCGTTCGTAAGCATTGGGCGAGAGCTATCCGGGGGAGAAAGCGGACGGCGTGGATTGTAGCAGGTCAGTGGAATGGAACACAGTTACACGGGCTTAAAGTCGTGTCTGAACGAGCGCTGATCGAGCAGTTCGCGCTCGAGAGTCGCGAGAAACGGGGTCTCGGCCAAGGTGTAGCGTCCGCAGGTTTTTTCCGTCGTGGGCATCCGCCCACATCGGGTGGAGCGGTCCGGCCAAAACTTGCCTTTTCTGACCCCTCCGTTACACGGGCGTTACAGGCGAGCCGGATCGGGCTAGCTTCTTGCGGAGCTAAGCCAGACTCGTCTGCTATAATCGACCGCATGGTTCACGTCAACTTCAACATGATAGTTCCCGGGCCACGCTCAGACGAGCACCCCAGCTTTCCGTTTTCCGTTCCGTCGTTGGGAGACGTTCCTTCGGTAGGTGACTACTGCGCAATCCCGCGCTGGCATCACCGCGAAAATCGAGAGTATCATCAGACGGTCAAGGTCGTTGCCCGCCGAGTTTACATTCAGCTTGGTCCGGGTGACACGCACCGAGATCTCGAAGATATGATAGTCACGCTGCTCGTCGCGGAAGCGAAAGACGCACCAGACTTTCGTGCATAACGGCCAGCGGAAGAGCTTACTTTGAAGTCTTGGCATAAATGGACTCTTTCGCTGTAAGAACAAAAGTGTCCACGGAACCGGTCAACTCCACCCGGCTCCTAATCCGGTCGAGTAGCGTTTCGTCAGGGCTCGCAAATCACTCTTGCTACGGCATCTAACGCGCGCGGTTCGACGATGCACTAGGTCATGAGAATGTTTTGCATCATGCCGGTGTCTTCGTGAGGCAGTACGTGGCAGTGAAACACCGTCTTGCCGGTCCAATGTACGAAGCGAACGCGGATCCTTAAGCTCCCGTCGACTCCATTTCCCCTCGGCGTCAACAAAACCGGCGACGTGCACTCTTTCGATCTGCACGAAAACTCGTTTCAGCTGTTCGCCGTCTGAAAGCCGTCTTGGTCAACCAGCGACGGCATCCGGGAGCCGGCGCAGGCGTGCAAAGGGGTGCCGTGCGGCGGTGTGGGAGGGGCGCCGGCTTCACGACCGCGCCCTGCCCGATTGGTAGATTGGAACGATTGTCGCTAAGCCAACTTCACGTTTTCATGCAGTGGATTGCCGCTTTCGTCGTTTTGCCCTTTGAATCTGTCGCAGTGGAGTCATCGTTCGTCTCGGTGTCGCTGACTTTCGTGATTACGTCCGAGCCGCTGCTACCGTCGAGATTTTTGTTCGTCCAGGTTATCGTGTTGCCTTGCCAACCCGGCGACGAACTAATCCCATAGCCTCCTGCGCTGTCCGCACCAACCTGAACCCATTGCTTGATCGAGCCGTCATAGGTCATGTAGTTGGTGCTCTGAATCGTATAAGTGCGGTACTGGTCGAACGGCGGTGCGGAGTCCTGAGTAACCATCCATGCGTTGTCCATACCGATCGTAGTTGTGCTCGAATCGGAACGTTCCTTACCGCGCAACATCTGGGTGCATTTCCACGAGCCCGTTAGAAACATCATCGAAGAGAAGTCGGGATGCGTCATCGGAACTTGTGTCGGAGCGGGGGCCGGCGAGGCCGCTGAGATCAACGGCGTTGATGCGAGCCCGAAAGCAAGGGCGATAACACCAAGCGCCGCGAGTGCTGCCTGTTTCATATTGCGTGTCCTTCGTAGAACTTCATAGGCACTGCGATGCATCTTTGAAGTAAGTATGGCATCATCGCAGCCTAAGCAACGATCGCAGGGCTGCACTCATTCTGTGCCTTTAAACTGGTTTTGTCAACGAAACTAAGGTCTAAGACGCTTGTTTGAGCGACTTTTCCTGTCTTTTGAGGGTTTTAGAGCGAGTATGATTGCGTAAACCGTTACCAAATCGGAGACTTGGTAATGGCGTCAATGTTAGGTGCTTTCTGATCAACGCCTGAACCAGTTCGCGTCATCTTTGCATTTTAGTCCGGCAACTCGCGATGCCCTGGGGAGGCGGGAGCCCCATCTTCGAGCCTTTTAAATTTCGAGAGGTGACGTCGCCATTGCTCGCCGCAAAGAGAGACCGGGCGCGCTTCCGCGACCCGTCGTTTTCAGGACTGCAACAAATGAGAGCTTTAAGGTTGAGCTACTTTTCGCTTAAAGTGAATGACAGACGTTCCGTCGACACGCGCAACAGATGCAATCCTAATGTCGCGCTTGTGCGCAGTCGCCCTTGCCGCGATCCTGGCGGCCTGTGGTCAAGGGGCCGGGCGCGATGCAACAAAGCGCGGGGACCGCAGCGCCTGCATCATCTTACAAGGTGCTGTATCGCTTTCCGTGGCGGCCACGACGGAGCAGACTTCGCCGCCAGCCTAATCAACGTGAACGGCACGCTGTACGCACGACGCGTTGGGGCGGCGCGACGGGTCGGGGCACTGTGTTTAGCGTCGGAACGGAGGGCAGGGAGAAGCTGCTGTACAGCTTCGTTGGCCGCCGACGGGTCAGAGCCGGAGGCTAGCCTGATCGATGTAAAGGGCACGCTCTACGGCCATCGGGCCAGGAGGCGAGGGCGGTGTCGAGGTAGACTGAGTGCGAACAAGCCGCTGTCTCATGTTTATAAGGTAGGCCGCTTTGCCTCGTGCGCAGCCCTCGGCTTCTGCATCCGGTGCCGAGTTTGGGACCTTGCTCAAACGATTACGGCTGAAGGTCGGATTGTCACAGGAAGAACTCGCCGAGCGCGCCCGCATTAGCGCTAAAGCCATCGGGGCCTACGAGCGGGGCGATCGCCGCGGTCCCTATCGCGAGACCCTCGCGCTCATCGTGGAGGCGCTGGGCGTCACTGGTGCGGCATACGATGAACTGGTGCGCGCTGCCGATCAAGCGCGTCGCCGCGGCCCGAGCGCGATCGATGTTGCTGTACCCGACGACTTTCCGTCGCAACCGAATAACCTTCCCATCGCGCGCACTACGTTCGTCGGCCGCGACCGTGACGCCGCCGAGGTCACCGAATTGCTCAATCGCCACCGCCTACTTACGGTTGTTGGTTCGGGCGGCGTAGGTAAGACGCGCCTTGCCATCCAGGTCGGAGCCGAACTGCTCGATCGCTATCCCGACGGGGTCTGGTTCGTCGACTATGCTCCGATCACCGATCCCCAGTTGGTCGCTAGTGTCACGGCCCAGGCTCTGGGCATGAGTCAACAACGAGGACAGCGCCTTGATGAGGCAATCCCTGCCTGGCTCAAACGCAAGCGCCTCGTGCTCATCTTCGACAACTCTGAGCACGTTCTCGAGACGACGGCTGCGCTCGCGGACGCAATCCTGAGAACGGCTCAAGACGTTCGCATTTTAGCAACGTCGCGCCAGGCACTAAACATCTCCGGAGAAGCGGTCTACCAGCTCGCGCCGCTGGCCGTGCCGGCCGAAGCTGCCGGTTTGAAGTCGGACGAAGCACTGCACTACGGCGCCGTCGCGCTCTTCGCAGATCGCGCCGCGGCCGCCGACACGCGCTTTGTCCTTACCGACAACAACGCAGCCGTCGTCGCGGAGATCTGCCGACGGCTCGACGGCATTCCGCTGGCCATCGAGTTAGCTGCCGTGCGCGTGAAGGTGCTCTCGATCTCCAATCTTGCGCAGCGGCTCAACGAGCGTTTCAAGCTTCTTACTGGCGGAAGCCGCAGCGCGCTGCCGCGCCAGAAGACGCTGGCCGCGCTGATAGACTGGAGCTTCGATCTGCTCGCGCCGAACGAACGACTCTTGTTCGTGCGCCTGGGCATCTTTGCCGGCGGCTTTGGTTTGGACGCCGTTACGGCGGTCTGCACCGGCGAAAGCCTCGATGGAATCGATATCTTCGATCTCCTCACGTCATTGACCGACAAATCTCTGGTCGTTGTCGATACGAGCGGCGAACTGGAGCGTTATCGCCTGCTCGAATCCACGGCCGCCTATACGCTCGCGAAACTGATTGCGTCGGGTCAGCGCGAACGCCTGTCGCGCCGTCATGCTCAGCATTTTCGCAAACAGGCCGAAGCCGCCGACGAGCGGCGCGGCTCGGGCTCGAGGTTTGCGTGGCTTGCCGACATCGAGCCCGAACTCGACAATTACCGCGCGGCGCTAGAATGGGCGCTGACGCAACGCAATGACACCGTGCTTGGCGGAAGAATCGCGAGCGCATTGGGAGTGTTTTGGTCGGACGCGGGTCTTGTCGCGGAGGGCCGCTATTGGATCGAGCTTGCGCTTCCGTGCGTCAGCCAAGCCGAGCAGCCAGTAAATGCGGCGCGCCTGCAGCTGGCGCTGAGCGGTCTTTCCGACGGAAAACACAAACACGAAGCCGCTGAGATCGCCATGCAGCTGTACAAATCGGTCGGCGATCTCGGGGGTGCGGCTAGGGCTCAGCGACTGTGCGGGTTCGCTCTTTATCAGATGGGGCGCCTCGATGAGGCGCGCGAAGCAATCACCCAGGTGCTTGCGGCGTTGCGCGCGCGGGAGGACGCGTGGCACGTGGCAGACTGCTTCAGTCTTCTGGGGTTAATCGAGATGAGTCGAGGCGACGTCGGCGCAGGGCGCGAGTTGTTCGGGCGGGCGCTGGCGGGAATGAAAGCGCTTGGCGACAAGCTGGGCACTTCTCGGGTGTTGGGCAATATGGCGGAGTTGGCATTTGCGGCGGGTGACCCTCAGCAGGCGTTGCGTTTGGAGAAGGAGGCGTTAGAGCTAGCGCCACTGGGGAAACGTCTGAGATTTAAGGCTAGTTGGCACAACAACACCTGTGCCTACCGAATCGCGCTTGGGGATGTTTTAGGAGCCCGCGAGTCGGCGCTCGAGGCGCTGCGTCTTGCGCGACAGATACGAGACGAAATGTTTATCGCCATTGCGTTGCAGCATCTCGCCCTACTTACGGCACTTGGCGGCGATGCGCAATGCGGTGCTCAGTTGCTGGGTTACGTGGACACACAATACGACCGGTTGGAATTGAAACGGGAAACCACGGAGCAATGGGGCTATAACAAGCTGCTGGCATCGCTTCGTGAGGCGCTGAGCGAAGATGAGATTATGAGACTGGCGGCCGAAGGCACCACGTGGTCCGAAGATCAGGCCATCGAGGCTGAAAGCTTAGGTGCAGCGGCCGCGAGACAGATTTCGCGTTCACGCTAAGCCTGGAGAGCGCACGCACCACTAGTGTAAGTCTGCATGTCTCATCTGTGCACCCTAAGTGTAGAAGTTGTGGGTGGCTGACTGCAGCCCGGCTCCGCTATGGTTGACGAGAGCGATGCGCATCGCGTTCAACCCTAACAAGTCACAAAACGGAGCTGAAAAATGAAAATCTCAAGTCTGTTCGCGCCGGCCCTGGGCGTCGCGCTTGCCGCATCCATAATCGCAGGTTGCACCAGCAACGGGAGCTCACCGGCTTTTGCCCCACCGTCGTCCGCCACGGCGAGCAGTCGCGGAGCCGTTAGCCCCTCGGCGGGCCGCCTGCTGGCCATGACCACGCTGGCCAAGATCACACCATCCCAACACGCAGAACACTTCAAGGCGCGCGCCATGCCCAATACCTGCTCTCCTTGGCCTATCTGCAATTATTTTGTGGCTGAGATCTGCCAGTTCTGCCCAGGTCCCGATATGGATCTCTCCGACGAGGTTGAGAACGTGGTCGATGAATACACAGCAACATTGGCTACACTGACGGGCTTTGGCGAACCCTACGGTGAGTGCGTTGATGCGAGAGGCGACACTTGGATTACGAACTTCTCGGCTGAATCCGTCGTTAAGTACACGCGCGGCGGTACGCAGCCCATCGCCACGCTCAACACGAATGGATATAGCATCGGATGTGCGGTTTCGCCAAACGGCGATCTCGCGGTTGCGAACTTCTCCGGCGCGAACGGCATCGGGGACGTCCAAGTATTCAAGCATGCCTCTGGAACTCCCACCGAATACTCGAACGAGGAATACAGTTATTTCTGGCCGCCCGGCTACGACAACAACGGTAATCTCTTCGTCGAAGCTCAAACCTACAATGGCGGCGTTGGCGTGGCCGAACTTCTAGCCGGCGGATCGTCGCTAGAACCGGTTTCCATCAACCAAACCATCCACTACCCCGGCAGCGTCATGTGGGACGGAAAGTACATCACATTGACCGATCAGGATGCCGGCGGAAATCCCTCGAGTCCCGCGACGACGATCTATCAAATGCGCGAAAAGCGTTCGGGGAAGCTCACCGTCGCCGGCAGCACCCGTCTAGAAGACAAATGTAATGGCAGCCAAGTCGACGTAGTGCAACCCTTCATTCTTGGACGGAAGAACACGCCTGTCAATACGCGGCAAGGCGAAGTCGTCATCGCCGGCAACCTCTCCTGCGAGAACCGCGTGGATGCTTGGAAATATCCGGCTGGGGGCCAACCGATTGCGGTCGCTAGCCCGGTACCATCATTTGCGTTCGGACAAGCGGTGAGCGTCGGCAAAAAATAGACGCGAAGCCTGGTCGAAAGAAAACGAGCCCGCTCCGGCGGGCTCGTTTCGCAGTTCCGCGGCGATCGCGTTCCCTTGACTCCAGTCCAGCGGGCTAGACGGCGCGAGCGCGCCGGCCGGATTCCTAAGTTCCACTTCCCTTGTGTGTAGCGATTTGCCAATCGTTGCCGCACGGATCCCTGACCATTCCGCGCCGATCTCCGTACGGCATATCGGCCGGCTTCTCGAGGCACGTCGCGCCCGCTTCTAATGCGCGCTGGTAAGTCGCATCGACGTCGTCAACGTAAAGGTAAAGAAAAGCGGGCATCGGATCACGAGGGCCGACGCCGCTTACCATGACGATCGAGTCGCCGATTCTCATGACGGACGGTGAGTCCGCCTTGAAGTCTCCACTGGCACCGAACGCCTTCTTGAGGAAATCGACGAGTTTGGTTGGGTCATGAACCACCAACCGAGGCGTGACGTTATGCCACCCTTCCGGAATCGATCTTGCCATCACGTTAGTGTAAAACGAAGCCGATGAGAACCCCTGGCAGCGGTCGGGTCGGAGCGATTATACCTCGATCGGGCCACTGAGCATGCGCGAGGATATCGTGCGGTGGTAAATACCGCACGATATCCCCAGGGTAGGCTGCACGTCAGTCGCTGGTGTCCGGTACCTGCACCTTCACGATTTCACCCGACGTATTCGTCGGCTGCCCGAAGCCTTTGTTCGAGATGTACAGCGTGTTACGGTCGAAGGTCATTGCGGTCGGAAAACTCAGTCCGCGAACGATGGTGCTCCATGAGCCGTCAGGGTCGAGCCGCACGACCTTTCCGCTGTTAGCGTCGTCCGGCGTGGGAGCGAAGAAGCCCGTGAAAGCTTCCAAGGCGTAGATTTGCTTGTGATGCACCGCAACGCCGGTCACTGCTGTAAGCCCCGAAGTGATTTCGGTAAGTTGCCCCTGCATGGTCAAACTAAAGGCCTTGGCGTGTCGTTGCGAGCCCGGATCGAACGTGTTCAGATTGCCGAGCACGAACTGCCCCCGGCTAACGCCATTCGCGGGAACCCCGAAGGGCGCGAACGCGAGCGCCGTCGGTACGATATGGCCTTGCGTGGCGGAAACGTCGACGAGACGGCTGATACTGCCCTTCCGGCTGACCACGTCGACTTCGCCGTGATTGGGCTCGACCGCATACAGCGCGTTGCCGACCGCAACGAAACTGAACCACGTCCCGTCAGGTTCGAAATCGGGCGGATTCGGATTTTCAACGGGATGGCTCTTTTGGAATCTGCTCAAGTCGACGATCGGTGAGGCGTTGCCCCGCTGACTGATGCGATCGATGCTGTTGAACGTCTGGGCCAAGCCGTGCGAACATCCGGCGCCCGCTATGAGCGCATACATCGTGCCCTTCAAGAACGTGACGTCCGCGACGCCGCTCACGAAACCGCCGGACGCAGACGAAGTCTGACTCGACGGAAGATGGCGGGCGATCGTGGTCCGCTTGCCCGTCGTTACGTCTACGGCTGAAATGCGCCCCGAGAATCCGCCCAGATACGGTCCAACGGGAGCCGGAACTTGCCGGCATCGGCCCACGGTCGATCGAGAGCCGCCCGAACCGCCTTCCGCAACGTAGAGCCTCCCGTCGGGGCCGAACTCGATTCCCCGCGGATTCTCCAGGCCCGTCGCGACGACCGCGAATTTCGTTCCCAGTGCCGTCTGTGCTGACTGCGAGAGTGGTGTCATCGGCGACGTACCGCCGCCTCCCCCACCACACGCAGCTAAGCTCAGGGCGCCCACGAAAAGCGTCGCGAAAAATCGGGTATAAAAAGCTACCATATCACTCTCCTTAGCGTAGCATGGGATCAACTTGAGTAGGTGCGCCTGCGTCGGCCCTCGCATGGTTCTCGTAAGCGTAGTGGATACTCGTCCGGAGAACGCCGTCGGTAGGCCGTGTAGGTAGGCCGGGTGTGCGTGGCAAAAGCGTACGTCTAAATCGTCGAGTAGTCAAGGCCACTAAAAAGCAGCAAAGGACGATAAGTCGAAAGGCTCCGTTGCTAAAAATTCGCGACCTTATCGTAGCCGTTCACTCGACTCTTCGGTGCCTGCACATGCGCGAGCCTTAACCGATCGTCTAATAGCCTGGGGAACGCACAAGCGCATTATCATGGCATCGTGGGATGCCGACGGCGGTCACGCCGGACCAGGTACTTCCATGACCGCCTTGCCGGTTTTTTGATCTCGTCGGCACTCACGTACGGGTACTCGCCGTACTCCATAAAACTCGGGCGATGATGGTCGCGAACGAACTTGATAAAGGCCGCAACGTTCGTCTTCCAGTCTTCGGGGAAGCCTTCCAAAAAGGGCGACGGCGTCGTCGGTATACTTGTCGAAATCGGTGTCGAAGATGCCCTGGTTTGAGCGACGCCAATATTGTCGGCGCCGTCGGCAGAGTCGATTCGATCGTCTTGGCGTACTCGTAGAAGGCCGATTCGCGGCCTGGCTTGACCTTTGCAATGATCGTGAAGCCATCGCGGCCCGCTTCGACCCAGTCGTGGTCGGGCTTACCCGTCTCGTGATTTTCTTCTTTTTCAACGGGAAGACGGCAGGCAAACCTCGGCAAGGTTTAGGATAGCGGTCCTACCATGTTGCCCGTCACCGCACTCATCGCAACTCTTGCCACCGGGTCGCCAAAGCCGGTTCCGAATGCGGGCGCGACACCGGCCGCAAGCAGCAGGAGACGCGATCCGTGCGGCGGCGCGCAAGAACTACTCAAGAAATATCTCGCCGCTTCTCCGTGCGTCTTCGTTGCGGGTCAGGCGAGCCTCCAGGCGACCTACGCGACGACCACCATCCCGGCAGACCTGGTGCTCGATTTGGGTGGATCGACCGCGCAGGTGAGAGCGAATCGGTCCGCGATCGGCTATCCGGGAGCTCTCGTCAACATCGGCATATCTCAAAATGCGCAGATTATGATTCTGCCGCCGTCCTTTTCGCAGTTGTCGAGCTCCACGCGGGGAACGCTGGCTGCCGGCGCGACGGACATGGAGTTCTGGTACAAGCAGCTCGTCTACGTCGATGGGGCGCGCGGAATTCTTGGCGGGTTGCTGCTGACCTACGAAGCGCCAACCGGATCGCCGGGCCTGGCGGCGCCCGGCCCAGCCTACACTATCAATCCACTGCTCAACGTCGCCACGAATCGAGCGCGAACGATGGGGGTGAGCCTCGCCTTTCCGATATCGAATTTCGCCACAGCCTCATCTTCGGGAAACACACGCGGCTGGAGTTTCACGCCACAGGCGGTTCCCTTTTGGCGCTCTCCCGGCGGTACGCTTCTGGCCCTTGTCGTGTCTCACGACTTTACGACCAACGCCACTCCTTTGCTGCTCAACACCGCGCAGCTCGTCACGCGGCAGTTTCAGCTCCAAGCGACCTATGGCGGCATCAACTCGGCCGTCGATCTCGCGAATCCGCTCGCAGGCGTCACGCGGGCTCAGGGAACGTCCTACTCGCGCACACTGACAGTAGGGGGAAGCTACATGTTTGGAACCAGCGACCTGTGACGGCCCGCGACGTCGACCTTCTCGTCATCGGCGCCGGACCGGCAGGCACGGCTGCGGCGTTACGTGGCGCCGATCTCGGTGCAACGACAGCGCTCGTGACGCGCGGCGCATTCGGCGGGATGGCGGCCAACGACGGGCCGATTCCGGTGCGTACGCTCGCGCATGCTGCCCGTCTTATCCGCGAAGCGCGGCAGCTCGGCCAGTACGGCATCTCGACGGGCGATGTCGCGCTAAATTATCAGGCATTGCTCGCGCGCGCTCGCCAAATCGTTGCCGAAGCGGCGGCACATTCGACGCTGCGCCCGCAAATCGATCGAGCCGGCGTAATGGTCTACGAGCATGCCGGCACGGCGCATTTCGTCGACGCGAATACCATCGCCGGCGAACGCTCTCCCACGTTTCGGGCAAAGAAGGTGGTGATTTGCGCCGGCGGTATCAGTCGTAAGCCGAACGTTCCGGGGTCGGAGCTGACGGTAACGCCGGCCGACGCTTTTGGCCTGACGGCCGTTCCGAATTCGGCGGTCGTTATCGGCGCCGGCGCGACCGGAGTTCAAGTCGCCTCGATCTTTAACGCGTTCGGCACGCGAATCGAGCTTTTTCAGAGCGGGCCGCGTATTATTCTGACCGAAGATGAAGAGGTTTCCCGCGATGTCGCGGCCGCGTTCCGTGAAGACGGCATCGTCGTCCACGAAGACTACGGTAGCATCATCCGATTCGAGCGATCCCCTTCAGGCGTTCGGATGACCTTTTCAAAGAACGCAAGCGAGGCGAGCGTCGAGGCCGAGCTGGTGGTCTCAGCCGTTGGTTGGGTGGGTGACGTCGCGGGTTTGCAGTTGGCAAACGCCGGCGTCGAGACCAACGACCGAGGTTCCATTCGGGTCGACGAGTCTCTGCAGACCTCCAATGCGAACATCTTCGCGGCGGGCGACGTCACGGGCCGATTGATGCTCGTGCCGCAAGGGGTGCGCGACGGATTCATCGCCGGGAACAATGCCGCGGGTGGAGAGTCTCTTCGCGTTCCCGCTGACGTTGAGCCGATCGGAAGTTTTACCGATCCGGAGTACGCGAAAGTAGGGATGACGGAAGAAGAGGCGCGCGAGGATCACCCCGTGGTCGTGGCCCGTGCGCTGTACGCCGAAACGACTCGGCCGATCATCGATGGTCGAACGCGGGGGTTCTGCAAGCTCGTTGCCGACCGGATCAGCCTCCGAATTCTTGGCTGCCATGTCGTCGGCGAAAGGGCGGTCGAGGTCGCGCAGATGGCCGCGATCGCGATGACCGCTGGGATGAAGGTCGACGACGTCGCGCGCATACCGCTCTCGTTTCCAACGTACGCCAACGTTTTCGGGCGTGCGGCGCTTCGCGCCGTTCGCGAACTCAGAACGAGCCGGTCGTAACCCTCATGAGGGCGGCCCGGCCTAGGTCGCGCGTAACTCTCGCGAGAAGAACTCCAAAGCAGTTTTGGTCTTCGTGAGCTGCTCGCCCGAAAGGTTCACACCGACCTTCGAAAGCAGGGATCTGACGTCTAATGCGGCTTGAATCGCCTGGTCCGGACTCGCCTTTGTCGACAGCTCCAATATCCGTGAGCCGTCGGGATAGTTCCACTGCTCGGCGACCAGCTTTCTCTTGAATCCCGCCGGGCTGAACCTCAGCTTGAATACGTTGATGGGACCCAAGACGGAGAGACCACTGAGCTCGAGGCCGTGCGGCGCAAAAGCTGCGAAGAACGCCTGTTGCTCCTTCGAATAGAGCTTATTGATGGGGCGCCGGCCGGCCGCAACGTCCTTCACGTCCGTGGCACCGAGGCTGCCTTTCATCGAGGCCGAGCAGACGTAACCTCCGGGCATCGCATCCACCTCGAGCACCAGGTTAGGTGACTTTCCGAGGCGGTTTGGAAGTCCGTCCAAGTTCGCGCGCCGAAGCTTCACAACCGAGTCGTCGCCTTTTGACTTAACGCGCCGCGCTCGCACGATTAAGCCGCAGGCGTTCAGGGCGAGATCGAAAGTATCGAAAAAATACACCTGTCGAAGCTGCACTTCCAGGGGATCGATGCCGAGCGCGGCCAAGGCGGAGCGACGTGAGGTCTCGGGCACCGTGACCTTTACCTCGACGCTGTGGGCTCCGTTCACCGCCGCCAAGAGGTCACCGAGCCTCTCACCGATCAGCGTTTCCTGAACCGGCTCGGGCAATACCGTTCCTTCACTGGTCATAGGCGTCTCTCCGTCCAATTAGCAGTCCCTCCGTGACCTTTATCAGAAAGTACGGCGAGTCGCGTGCACTTCTCCGTTCACGGGGCGTACTCTTGCGGTGCACTGGGTTGCATCAGGCGCTGCACGGTCAGCAACGGCGTGAGACTGACGCGGATCAGACCGCGCTGCGGCCGATCCAGATCGAGAACGAGACCAAGTGCTATGGCGAGGACGAGAGCAAATAAAGCCTTGAAGCTGAGCGCGCGCTGTAGCTGTCGGCCAAATCCGTAGCCCATCATCGCCGAAGCGATGAGTGCAATCAGCAAGATTCCGATGATGACGATGTCGGGAATTTGCGATCCGAGCACGGCGGCCTCTTCCGCGCTGAAATTGATCGTGTCGTTGAGCGAGGCGACGAAGAGCGGCACGATCGTGGAGCGTGAGTCTCGGCGCGCAACCTGAGTCGTGATTCCCCAAAGATCGCGTTGGATGGCGGTCGATCTCTCCTGCGCAAGGGCGCGCTGCTGCGGTTTGGCGTCGGCCCGCGCGAACTCGAGTCTCTCCGCAACGTAGGCGCGCAGTTCGCCGCGTACCGTCGCCGCGGTCTTCGCGTCGAGCAGCTTCGCCCGAAGGAAGGTCGTCCCGATTGAGGTGGCTTCATGGACCAATGCTGCGCGCCGCGCATCGTAGCGGCCCAGCCCGAGCGAGAACGAGAATCCCAAGAGCAGCGCAAGGATCGTAAAAGCCGCACCTTGCACGACGGTAGACGGATCCTGGCTGGCCAGACCCTGGCCCTTGCTGGTGAGAACCGGGGCCTTGCCGCGGCCAAGCTGAAATCCCACCTCGTTCATTGCGAAGATCAAGATCGCCGAGCCGAGCATGATGACCCAGGTCGGAATGGGATTCAGAAAATTAATCATCCCCGTAACGCGGACTCTAGGCCATGATATGCGGCCGGACGACGATCCGTAGGCTCGAAACCTCCTGCGCGTTCGGCGGCGAGATAGTTTTAAAGTTGATCACACTCGTTGTGCCTAATGGTGCGACTTACGACGGTCGAGCTTCGCCAACGCGGCGGGGCTAATGAGCTTCAACCCCTGCGCCGCGTTGTAGCCGTGAATCTCCTTCACGTCCAGCTTGCGCATGAATTCGATCGTGTCGGCCGTGATGACTTGGCCTGGTACCATGATCGGGAATCCGGGCGGATACGGGATGACGAAATTCGCCGATACAAGCGGCGGCCCGTCCTTCAAGCGGCGATCGATCTCCTTGTCGTGGAGCGGAATGTGGTCGCATCCTTCCGCATCGTAGGCGGCGTAAAATCCGCTTCGGATGTCGCCTTCGTTGGTGCCGGTTCCCGCATCGTGTCGAAAGGCTTCGTGAAAATGGCTGAAATTCGGCAGGTCGGGAACGTCCGTCATCAGGCTCTTCACGCGGGCCGCAAACTCTCTACGTTCGCCCTCGCCGCCGGACGCGAGCCGTTCTTCGATCTCCCGGCTGATCTCGACGAGGACCCGGATTAGGTGCGCCACGTCGCTGCGCGTGTTGTTGATGTTCGACTGCAGCAACACGCTGTTGCGCGACGTCTTGTTGAGCTGGATGT
This sequence comes from Candidatus Cybelea sp., assembly GCA_049578945.1. Taxonomy (GTDB): domain Bacteria; phylum Vulcanimicrobiota; class Vulcanimicrobiia; order Vulcanimicrobiales; family Vulcanimicrobiaceae; genus Cybelea. The sequence goes on from JBAUMX010000073.1 coordinate 36,757, forward strand.
TGTACCGATTCGCCAGCAGGTTCTTGAATTGTGTTCCGTCGTAGCCGGCCGTCCCGCAAACGAGCGTCATCCGCGTCGGATCGAGGCAGAATTCGTCGTCCCACATGCTCTTGCGCGTCGTCGCCCAGTCCGCATCCGCTGCGAGGAAGTCGGTGAAGCCGCTCCGCCGGTACTCCGCGGGAACCATCCCGTCTGCTCCAACGACGCGAAAGTACTTCGAGATCAGCGGATGCCGATTCACCTCGCGACGAATCGCCAGAGCGACCTCGATCGCGTTCGCCACGAGGCCGAAGCCCTCGAGCTCCATCTGGCGCCGCGCGACGTCGAGGCTGGCGATCAGCTGCTGGTTGGGACTGGTGGAAGCGTGCGTGAACACCGCTTCCTTGAACTGTTGCTCGACGGTGTGATACTCCACGTCCTTCACCAGGATCATCGATCCTTGCCGCAACGCCGACATCGACTTGTGCGTGGAGTTGGTCTGGTAGATGCGAAGCCGCACTTTGCGAGGATCTGGCAGCAGCCGCGTATCGAGCAGCTTTTCCTCCGACGGTTCCTTCCCCAACTCGGCGCGCTGCCGCTCGTAGGCGGCGACGCTCGCCGGGTCGCGCAGCCACTCTTCGATGTCGGCCGCGGCGCCCATCGCCGTGCGAGGGCGCAAGAACGGCGACCATCGTGCGAACCCGAACCAGGCCTCGTCCCACAGGAAGATCAAGTCCGGTTTGATCGCCAGGCACTCTTCCATGACTCGGCGCGTGTTGTAGATATGGCCGTCAAACGTGCAGTTGGTCAGGTCGATCATCTTGACGCGGTCGAGCCGTCCCTCACGTTTTGCCACGAGGAGCGCTTGTTTAATCGTGCGCAACGGCACCGCGCCGTACATCGAGTATTCGGTTAGAGGGAAGGCCTCGACGTAGAGCGGCTGCGCGCCGGCCAGCACAAACCCGTAGTGATGGGACTTGTGGCAGTTACGGTCCACGATCGCGATGTCGCCGGGCGACAGCAACGCCTGCACCACCATCTTGTTGCTCGTCGATGTCCCGTTGGTCACGAAAAATACGCGCTCGGCGCCGAACGCGCGAGCCGTCAGTTCTTGAGCGCGCTTGATGGTGCCCGTCGGCTCGAGCATGCTGTCGAGACCGCCCGTTGTTGCGCTGCTCTCGGCCAGGAAAAGCGTCGGGCCGTAAAACTCGCCCATGTCCCGGATCCAGTCGGACTTGAAAATCGACGCGCCGCGGGCGATCGGGAGAGCATGAAACGTCGTGATCGGTCGTTCCGCATATTTCTTCAAGTTATCGAAGAACGGCGTCTCATAGCGCGCCGCAACGCCTTCGAGTATCGCCAGGTGCAGCTCGAGCAGCTCCTCGACGGCGTAGAAGATGCGCCGGACGATGTCGGCTGCCGGATCGCCGGCGATCTCCTCGACGCGTCGATCCGAAAGCAGGTAGAGATCGAGCTCGGGACGCGACTGATGAATGACCCGCGCCAAGCGCAGCGCGGATCCGTCCGAAAGCTCTTCCTTCGCGACGGGATCGACGATGCCGCGCAAGACCGGGGCATCGTGTCGCGAGCGATATCCAAAACCCTCGTGGACCACCACGGCCGCGAGGTCTGCGTTCAACATTGTTGCGCAGACCGCATCCTCGGCGGTGCCGACGATGACCGGCTCATAGACGAACTCGTCTTGAGGACGGCGCAGCCGCCGCCACTCTGCCGCGATCGACGCCCATCGTTCAGTCGGCGCTCCCGTGACGATGAGGACCTCGAAATACGGAGGCGCGGCCGCGGGCCGCCCCAGCGTCGGCGGCAATACGTCGGGGACAGTGCTCGAGATATCAGAATGCGGATCCCAATCCGACGCATGCTGCCTAAACGAGCGCGTGAGCAATGCCGAGGCGATCCGCCATGCAAGCGCGGAAGCCCCAGCCGAATCATCGCTCTCGGCACGATCGCGTAGCGCCGCCATCAGGCTCGGCCCAGGATAGCCGTGAAACTCTTCGATCACGGCTGCCACGCTCAGTGCCGACTCGAACTCCGCGCGGCTGCCGGTCCCTGCAGCCCACTTCTTGGCGGCATCGACGAGATCGCGCCAACGATCTTCACGCGCTCCCGGGGTTCCGAAGAAGACGTCTACCCGTCGGCTGTTTTTGTTTTTTTCCAGATTACTCATGTCAATGCACCAGCATGACTATGAACATGCCCCAAATCGTCAACAGGGTGTTGCCGACGGCATAAGTGACGGTGTAGCCAAGGCCCGGCACTTGGCTCTGCGCGGCGTCGGTGAGCATGCCGAGCGACGCCGTCGTCGTCCTCGCTCCCGAGACGGCGCCCAGAGTGATCGCATCGTGGAAACGGAAAACGTATTTTCCGAGAAACATCGCAAGAATCAGCGGCACGGTCGTTGCGACGACCCCCCATAAGAAAAGACCGAAACCGAGTTGTTGCAGTCCCGCAACGAACTTTGGACCGGCCGTGAGGCCGATAACTGCGATGAACATGTTGAGACCGACCGAGTTCATGAACCAGAGCGTGGCCGCGGGAATGCGACCGAACGTGGGCCGCGTAGCCCGGTACCAGCCGAAGATGATCCCCATGATCAGTGCGCCGCCGGCGGTCGAGAGGGTGATCGGAACGCCGGCGACTTTTATGACGATCGCGCCGATCAGTGCGCCGACGGTAATTGCTAGGCCGATGAACGCAACGTCCGCGATCTCGGTCGGCCGGTCAATGACGCCGAGGGCCTCGCCGGCCGCCGTCGTATCCTGCGAGCGCCCAACCAACGAGATCACGTCGCCGCGATAGAGCTTGGTATCGGCGAGTATTGGGATTGCCGTTTCGGTGAGACCACGCTTGATGGCGCGAAGGTAGACTCCCCGCGCACCCGGCAACTTGCCGAGCTCCTCCAGCGTTTTACCGTCAGCGTCTTTGTTGGTAATGTAGACGTCGATGCCTTCGATGGGGGCTGAGAGCAGTTCGGGATCGTCGACCTCCGGACTGGACCGTCCCACCAGTGAGATGACTTCTTCGCGCGGTCCGACCACCGAGGCGACGTCGCCGGTTTGTAAAACAAAACCCACGGTAGCATCGTGGATGGTCTCGCCCCGCCGCACACGCAGGACGTACATTCGGGACTCGTTAGGGAACATGCCCTCAACCTGATCGACGGTCTTGCCAACGACCTGGGAGTCCGCGGCGATCTTGAAGGCACGCACTTGATAGGCTTGCCACGCATCTCCAAGACCGCCGAGTGCGCGTTTGCCGCCGTGCGCCTCTTCGTATTCTTTACACGCCTTCTTCAAGTCGATCCGCAGCAGAAGCGGGCCAAGCATGGCAATGACGATCGCGGAGCCGACGGTACCGAAGATATACGTTATCGCATAGGCGGTCGGCATGATGTCAAGCATTGCCTTCGCCTGGTCGGGTGAGACTCCTAAGCGATTGATCGCGTCCGTAGCTAGTCCCATAGACGCGGAAATCGTTTGAGATCCGGCAAACAAACCAGCTGCCGCGCCCGCGTCGTATCCCGCGACTTTCGCGACGCCGACGCTGGCGGCAAGACAGAACAGGCAGACGATGACCGAGTAGATTGCTTGCGGCACTCCGTCTTTTGTGATTCCGCGGACGAACTGCGGGCCGACCCCATAACCGATCGCGAAGAGAAACAGCAAAAAGAATGTCGCCTTTAGATCGGAGGAGACCTTAATACCGAGCTGCCCGATCGCGATCGCGGCAAGCAGCGTTGCGGTAACGGCGCCGAGGCTGAATCCCCTGAAGCTCTTGCCGCCGACCCAGTAACCGATGCCGAGCGATAGGAAAAGTGCAATCTCAGGGTATTGCCTGAGGGTTGCTACGAACCAGTCCATGTACACCTCTGTCGTTCCGGGCGTTGTATCATTGCGTTTGCCAGCCCCCTCCGAGGCTGAGATAGAGTTGGACTAGCGCGAGACGCTCGTTCAGCTGGCCTTGCGCGTAATCGGTTTGCGCTTGATACGAGCGCGTTTGCGCATTGAGAACCTCTAAGTACGATGTGTAGCCGTTCTCGTAGCGTTCGTTCGCCAAGCGCACTGAGTCGAGTGAAGCATCCTGGTAAAGCTTGAGCTGCACGGTTCGTTCACGCGATTCGTTGTAGGCGGCGATGTTGTCCGAGACTTCCTGGAACGCCCGATGGACGGTCTGCAGATAAGCGACCGCGGTCTGCTGCTGCTGCGCCTGCGCCAAGTGAATCTGCGATTTAATTTTGCCGCCGTTGAAAATCGGCTGGAGCAGTTGCGGGAGGATCGAAAACAGACCGAGGGGTCCGTAGAAGACGCCGTTCATCGCCGCTATTTCTGACAGCGACGGAGGCAGATTCGGGTATTGGGCGTAGTCCTTCTGCCAGCCGATCGCTGCCGAGGCTCCGAGCGTCAGCGTCGGGTAGAGCAGCTTGCGCGCGACGTCGACGTTGCCGGCCGAGGCGGCAATCGTACTTTGAGCTTCTTGAATGTCAGGGCGCCGCTGCAGTAGTTCGCTCGGCACGCCTGTGTACGGGACGACGGGCATCTGGATCTGATCCTGGAGCGGCAATCCGCGAGGAATCTCGTGCGGATAATCGCCCGTCAAGACCGAGAGCGCGTTCTCCGTCTGTGCGATGCTTTGCCGGAGCTTCGGAAGGTTCTCCGCGACTTCGTAGAGGGCTTGCTCCGACTGGCGTTGATCCTGCATTGACGACTCACCGCCTTCGACGCGAAGCTTCATCAGCCGCAAGCCTTCCTCACGAACGTCGACGGCTTTTTGCGTAAATGCCAGGACGTCGTCGAGCTCGCGCAGCTGAAAGTACGCGCTGGCAACCTCAGCGACCACCGTCGCGAGCATGGTATCCTTGGCCGCTTCGGTCGAGAGCAGCTGATTGCGCGCCGCACCCGTCGCCGACGCCAGTTTTCCAAAAAGATCGATCTGATAGTAAACGTCGATCCCCGCCTGCGGAGCGAACTCGTTCTCAGGCGTGCCGGGCGGCTTGTTTCCCGACGTGACGTAGTAGGGCGCTTGCAGGATGCCGTTGACGAAGACCGACTGATCCGCGCCGACGATACCGAGGTTCGCTTCACTTTGGAGAATTGCGGCGTAGGCGAGTTTGACGTCGAAGTTTCTCTCCAGGGCTTGTTCGATGAGCGTTTGCAGCACGGGATCGTCGTAGAGCTTGCGCCACGGCAAATTCCCTATCGAGCCGGTTGAGGCGGTCACGCCGGGGTAGGCCGTCGGCATCTGCGCGGCGGGCGGCTCTGAAGGCGTCGGCGGAACGCACGACGCGATCAGGTGTACGAGCGCGATCATCGCAAGAATGAGCCTCATGCCGGTTCCTGTGGCGCGACGGTTTCCGGCAGCGTCTGTTTGCTCTTCGGTTTCTTACCGCGCTCGGTGAGATTCTGGAAGACCTCATAGAGTGTGGGCGTAAAGAAGATGCCCAGAACCGTCGCGGCCAGCATGCCGGCGAAAACGGTCGAGCCGAGCGACTGGCGTGACGCTGCGCCCGCGCCGTGCGCAAACATCAACGGGATGACGCCGATGATGAAGGCAAACGAAGTCATCAGGATCGGACGGAAGCGCAGGCGAGCCGCGTCGGTGGCGGCCTCGTTGACCGATGCTCCGTGGGCGCGTCGCTCGCGCGCGAACTCGACGATGAGAACGGCGTTCTTGGCCGCCAGCCCAATGATCATGATAATGCCGATCTGCACGTAAACGTTATTGTCGAGTCGCCAGAGCAGAACGGAAAGAAACGCGCCGAAAATGCCGGTCGGCACGGCCAGAAGAACTGCCAACGGCATCATCCAACTCTCGTACTGTGCAGCGAGCGCGAGAAAGACCAGCAAGACCGAGAAGATGAAGATGATGCTTTGCGTGTTGCCGACCGCGACTTCCTGATACGCGGTGCCCGACCAACCGTAGGTGTAACCGGGCGGAATCGTCTTCGCCGCCACCTCCGACATTGCGGCGATTGCCTGGCTAGTGCTATAGCCGGGCGCGTTCGAACCAAAAATTTGGATTTCGCGGTTGGTGTTAAAACGCTGGATAAAATCAGTCCCGAGGCTCGGCCGTATCGTCGTCACGGCGCTCAATGGAACCATCTCGCCGGTGTTGTTGCGCGCGTAGATGGACGAAATGCTTCCGGCGTTCGCCCGAAACTCGGGCTCCGCTTGAATCATCACGTCCCACGTGCGGTTGAAGTAGGTGAACTCGTCTACGACCATTCCACCCAAGAAGGCCTGAAGCTGCTTGAAGACATCGCTAACGGCGACGCCTCGCTGAGCGGCCCGGTCGCGGTCAACGTCCAATTGCAGCAGCGGGATCGAGGTCCGCATGGTGTTGTTGATTGCCGTGATTTCGGGACGTTTGCGCGCCGCCGCGACAACTTTGTCGGCGACGGCAGCGAGCTCGGGAATGGTGTGGCCGCCCGTGTCCTGCAGCTCAAAGGAAAAACCGGACGCGTTTCCGAGGCCCGGTATCGTCGGCGGTACGAAGGGGAACGAGGCCGCCTGGGGATAGGCGTTCATCTTGTCGTCTATCTCCTTGACGATGCCGCGCAGCGTCAAGTGCTCTTTTACCCGTTCGTCCCACGGCTGGAGAACGACGATGAAGCTCGAAGCGTCAGGCGTCTGAATCGAGGTGAGCAGGCTGAATCCGGCGAGCGAGATGACGTCTGCAACGCCGTGAACCGTCGTCAAATCCTTCTCCATGCGGCCCAAGAGCGCGGCGTTGCGGTCGAGCGACGACCCAAACGGCAACTGAACTTGAGCGTACACGACGCCCTGATCCTCATCCGGCACGAAGCCGCCCGGCAGTGCTTTTCCGAGCAGCCCGACGAGAACGTAGAAGCCGGCCAGCAGCGCGAGCACGAGGATCGTGCGTCGCATGAGCCAGCGCAGCCCTCCCATGTATCCGGCGGTCACCGAGGCAAAGACGGCGTTGAACTTTTCGATGAACCATCCAAACGGCCCCCAAAGTCTCGTCCGTTTGCGAAGGATCAGTACGCACAGCGCCGGCGTTAGCGTCAGCGCGACAATCGCCGAAATGTTGACCGAGATCGTGATCGTCAAGGCGAACTGCCGGAAGAGCTGTCCGACGATCCCGCTGATGAAGGCCGATGGTAAGAATACGGAGGTCAGGACGAGCGATATGCCGAGGATCGGGGCAGTCAGCTCTTTCATCGCGCGCTCGGTCGCCGCAAGCGGTTCCATCCCGCTTTCAATATGATGCTCGACGCCTTCCACGACGACAATCGCGTCGTCAACCACGATTCCAATGGCGAGCACCAGGCCGAAGAGCGTTAGCGTGTTGACGCTGAAGCCAAGCGGAAGGAAAGCAATGAACGTCCCAATCAGCGAGACCGGAACGGCCAGCATCGGAATGAACGAAGACCGGAAGCTTCCCAAGAAGACGAAGACGACGATGATGACGAGAATGAGCGCTTCGAAGAGCGTCTTGAGGACGTCTTTGATCGAGTCCTTGACAAAGAGCGTGCTGTCGTAGGCAACCGAGTAGGTCAGGCCCGGTGGAAAGGCTTTGGCCAGCTCCGCCATCCGGGCCTCAACCGCTTTCGCCGTAGTGAGTGCGTTTGCGTCCGGGGTTTGATAGAGGATGACGAGCGTCGCGGGCTTTTGGTTGAGCGAGCCGAGCGTCTGATAGAGCTGCGCGCCGAGCTCGACGCGCGACACGTCGCGCAGGCGCAGAATCGAGCCGTCGGGATTCGATCGCACGACGATGTTGCCGAATTGCGAGGGATCGGTCAGCCGGCCTTGCGCGTTCACCGAAAGCTGAAACTGATTGTTCTTAGGCGCGGGCAAGGCGCCCACCGCTCCGGTCGGGATCAAGACGTTTTGGCTGCTGATCGCGGTGGCGACATCGGTTGCCTGCAGCCCGAGCTTCGCCAGCTGATCCGGCCGCACCCAAGCGCGCATCGCGTACTTTTGCTCGCCGATCGTGCTCTGTCCGCCGATTCCGGGAACCGAGAGCAACGGGTTGATGAGGTTGAGCGTCGTGTAATTGCTGAGGAAGAGCCGGTCGTAAGAGTTCGTCGGCGAGTAGAGCGCGACGACCATCAAGATTTGCGGCGATTTCTTCTGAACGGTGATCCCGAACCGATTGACCGCCTCCGGGAGCGTTCCGGTCGCCTGGGTGACGCGATTCTGAACGTCAATGAGGGCCTTTTGAATGTCTGCGCCAACTTTAAAGGTACAGTTGAGCGTGTACTGTCCGCTCGACGAGCTCGTGGACTGCATGTAGATCAGGTTGTCGACGCCGACGACCTTGTTTTCGATCTCCGACGCAACCGATTGCTCGACCACGGAGGCGCTTGCGCCGATGTACGTCGTCTGCACTTGGATCAATGGCGGCGAGATCGGCGGAAACTGTGCGACCGGAAGCACGAGGATCGCGACGGCGCCGAGCAGCACGATCACGATGGAGAGAACCATTGCGAAGATCGGGCGCGTTATAAAATAATGTGCCATCGCTTAGGTCTTTATGACGACTTTTTTGTCTGGCAGCACTTTTTGCGTACCCTCGACGACGACGCGCTCGCCCGCCTTCAGCCCCGATTCCACGATGAACGATTGCTGGTACTGCGGGCCGAGCGTGACCGTGCGGAGCGCGGCTACGTTCTTAGAATCGATGACGTAGACCGTATTCACTCCTTGCGATTTGACGATCGCGGTCTGCGGAACCAGCACCGCGTTCGGCCGTCGTTCGACGACGACGCGCACGCGCGCGAAACCGCCGGGGCGCAGGAGTCCACTCGGGTTAGGGAAGCGCGTTTCGACGGTGATCGATCCCGTTTTGGGGTCAACGGTCGGACTGATCGCATAGACTCGCCCCGAATAAGGATAGGTCGCATCGTTGGCGAGCACGACCTGTAGATCTTGGTCGCGCAGGGATTCACCGCCTGTATTTCCTCGGTTACCCGCTAAGGCAAGGTACGTCGGCTCGTCCAAGCCGAAGGTGATCTTGATTGGATCGATCGTCGTGATCGTGTCGAGCACCTGCGCGCCCGGACCACCGACGACGTTGCCGACGTCGCTGTTGAGAAAACCGATCAAACCCGAGACTGGTGCATAGATCGTCGTATAACCGAGATTGATTTGCGCGGTATCGACGGCCGCCTGGCCGGCAAGGACCGCGGCGTTGGCCGATGCGATCTGCCCGCGAGCAACGTCCAAGTCGCCGCTTGCAATTGCAGCGTTTTGAATGGCGTTGTCGAGATCTTTTTGCGGGATGGCCTTGTCCGCCGCGAGCGGGCGGTTTCGCGCGACGGTAGTGTTGGCACGCGCGAGGGCCGCCTGTCGCGCGAAGAGATTGCCTTTCGCCTGCGCTCCTTGCGCGCGAGCCGTACCTAGCTGAGCCTGCGCTGTACGCAGCGCCGCGATGTATTCGTTCTGTTGAACCTGGAAGATGAGGTCGCCCTTGCGGACGAAGTCGCCTTCCTTGAACGGCGCTCGTTCCAGAACGCCCGGCACGCGAGCCTGCACTTGGACGCTGTCGACGGCTCCAATCGTACCCTGGAAGTCCTCGGTGATCGGCACCGTGGCCTGGCGCACGCTCTGAACGACGACCGTCGGCGGCGGCTGTTCGACGTTCGCATTGTTCTCGGTGTCGCCGTGGCCGCAAGCCGACGGAAGTACCGACGCCGCGAATACGACGGCTGCCGCGAGCCTGTTCATCCCTCGCTCTTCCAGCGTGCGAGCGCAGTCTCCGCAACGTTTGAAAGGTCGGCGCCGATCTCGCCGTACGCTTCGTCGGGCAGATTCGCCAGCGAGACGCGCACCGACCAATCCGGTGCTCCGAACCCGCTTCCGTTGAGCAAGACGATGGAATGGAAGGTCGCCAGCGCGAAAACAATCTGCAGCGGGTGGTAGTTGTCAACCAGGTACTTCATGAACTTCTCGCCGTACTTGAGCTCGGCCCACTTCATGAGGTCCAGCGTCGAATAGTAGTCGGCGCGATGCGGGTCCGTCACGAGCGGCAGGTTCAAGCCCTTCCAGAGAAGCTCCATGCGCCGCTTGCAAATGCGGCGCGTCAGGTCCCGGTAGGCATTCTTCGAGTCGGTGAGGGCGGAGAGCGAGAAGAACGTCATCATCACCTGCTGCGGCATCGAGAGGCCTGCCGTATGATTCAGCGCGACTTGACGGCTGTCGGCGACGAGGCGATCGATGAACTTGATCGTGTCGGGCGTGAGCGTGAGCGGGCTGTACCGCTTGCGTAGGCGCGCTCTCTCGGGCTCGGGCAACGCGGCGATCATCTCTTCGAAAACGTTGTCCTGGTGGATCGCGATAACGCCCAGGCGCCAGCCGGTGCAACCGAAGTATTTCGAGTACGAATAGACCGTGATCGTGTTGCGCGGAGCATATTTCATGAGGGACTCGAAGCCTTCGACGAACGTGCCGTAGACGTCGTCGGTGATGATGATGAGGTCCTTGCGCTTCTCGTGCACGATCTTCGCGATGCGCTCGAGCGTCGAACGTTGCAACGCGTAAGACGGCGGGTTGCTCGGGTTGACCACGAAAAAGGCCTTGATCTTGGGGTCGAGCAGCTTATCGATCTCGCCGTCCGGATACTGCCACGAATGCGCGCCTGACTCGTACGTACCGCTCGCGTCGATCTCGACGGTTTCGAATGCATACTTGTCGAGATGCGCGATCTCGAGGTACGGGGTGAAGGTCGGCACGGCCAAGGCTATCCGGTCTCCGCGTTTCAGTAGGCCGTTAACCATCAGCGAGTCGAAGATGTAACACATCGCTGCAGTTCCGCCTTCGACCGCAAAGACGTCGTACGTTCCCGGCGGCGGCGAGTCACCGCACATCTCACGCACCAGATAGGCTTGAACCACCTGCTCCATATGCCGGCCCATTCGCATCGGCACCGGATACATATCGCCGACCATCGCGTCGGTGAGCTCGTAGAGCCAGGCATCCTTGTCGAACTTGAGTCTGTTCACTCCATAGTCAATGTAGGATTTTAGCGCCGACGCTCCCGGCTCGTTAGCGAGCCGCTTGATGAAGTCGTCGAAGCGCGCGCCGATTCCGTCGCGTTTGGGCATCCCGCCGAGACCCGGCTCGTCCCAGACTCGCTTCGATTCTTCGATCCCGAATCGGCCGAAGAGATAGTACGCCTCGCGCGGGGTCGTCGCGATCCAGTTCGGGTTCCCGCGTCCCGCGTCGAGGAAAACGTGAGTGCTCTCCGGATCCTTCGCAAGCTTGATGAGGTCGTCTTTCAGTTCGAACGGACTGAGCGTCTCGAACTTGCGGAAACGCTCGAGGGGATCGGATTCGGTAGTATGGCTAGCCATGACGGTTACTCCTTAAATGGCGGTCTTGCTGGCAAAAATAACGACGATCGCTGTGCCCCAAACCGTCAACAGAACGTTGCCGACGGCGTAGGTTATCGTATATCCGAGCGTGACGAGATTGCTCTTGGCAACGTCTTGGACGGCCCCGAAAGCGGCCGTCGAGGTATCTGCGCCCGCCAGCGCGCCGCACAGAATCACGTTGTTGAGCCGCAGCGCGTATTTTCCAAAGACGGCGGCGCTCAGCAACGAGACAAGCGGTATCAGGACGCCTCCAACGACAAGCGGTAAACCGACCGACTTAATGCCGTTGACGAAGCTCGGACCCGCTTCAATGCCGACGATCGCGACGAAGACGGTGAGTGCGAACGAATCAAAGACCCATTGCGCTCCGGGCGATATGTTGCCGAAGGTCGGAGAGCGCGCCCGCAAATAGCCGCCGACGATACCGGCAATCAAGGCACCGATGCTAACGCCCAAACCGATTGGAACTCCGCCGGCCACGACGGTTAACGAGCCGATCAGACCCCCGATGATGATCGCCGTTGAAATGAAAACCATGTCGGCTGCCGGCGATGAGCGCAGCGCGTAGCCCACGACGTTCGCTGCGGCTTCTACGCTGCTTTGAAAGCCGGCAATCTGCAGCACGTCGCCTCGTTCGACAACGGTCAGCGGGAGGACCGGGACTTCCACCGAGCTACGCGTGATCTTCTTAAGCACCACCCCGCGCGCCCGTCCCGTTATGAGGTCTTCGACGGTGCGGCCGCGCACCGAGGGATTCGTAACGACCACGTCCAGCTGCGCGAGCGGGATGTCGAGCAGCGCCGGGTCGTGCACCTCTCTGGCCGCCGCTTCCGAAATCACGATCTCGGAAGGTCCGGCCAGCGCGATGACGTCGCCGGAGGCAAGCACGTCGCCGCTCGACGCGGTTGTAATCGTCTCGCCGCGACGGATCGCGGCAACGAAAATGCGATGCCCCCGCCGCTCGAATTCGCTTTCGACTACCCCAACCGCTTTGCCGGCCATGCCATCGGACGTAACGCGAACGGCACGAACGGCGTTTGGCATGTACGCGCCAAAGACGCCCGGTGGCAAGTCGGGCTTCAGCCCCATGCGCGCCCCGAGTTTTCTACACTCCTCAGCCAAATCGAATCGAAAGAGCAGCGGAACGAGCCGCGAACAGACCAGCACGCCGGTAGTCGTTGCAAGCACGTATGCCACGGCGTAACCGATGGCGATCTGGTCCTGCAGCGTCTTCGTAACGGTCGGGTCCAGCTTGAGACGGGCGACGGCATCGCTCGCCGTGCCGATCGCGGCGGATTGCGTGAGCGAACCTGCCAGCAGTCCGGCCGCTTCGCCGACGTTGAAATGCACGGCGGTCGCGAATCCCGTCACCACAGCCAGCATGACCAAACACGCGAAGAGTGCGAAGATCACTTGCTGCATGCCGTCCCTTCGCAAGCCCGCAAAGAACTGCGGGCCGACCTTGTAGCCGACCGCAAAGAGAAACAACATGAAGACGAAGGCTTTGAGCGGCCCGGGTATCGGAATATTGAGCTGACCGACGAGCACGCCGGCAAGAAGCGTCGTCGTCACGTTCCCAAGGTTAAAGCCCGCTATTTTGAGCGGGCCGACGACGTAGCCGATGGCGAGCGCCAAAAAGATCGCCAACTCGGCGTTTTGTCGAAGTGTCGCTACAAGCCACGCAATCATGGCAGCATGTCAGAAGTTGAGCCTAGCAGTGGCGTTCGCCTCGACTTTATACTTCCACAGGCCGTTCGCACCGATGCCCCACGTATCGCGAAGGCTCAGGGCGACGTCATTCATACTACCATTGATGATCCCGCCGATGGCGGACTTATAAATCGAACCATCATTGAAAAAAACGCGACCGGTATAACTTGCCGAGAACTTGAGGCCTTTGTAAGCCGGCGAGTCAACGAATGACCAATAGGGCAGCGCGATCTCCTGTTCGTAGTAGCTCGTGTTGCTCGCGCCCGGCGGTCTAATGACCGTTTGATCGTATTCGTTGGTGGAGGAAAGGGAACCGCCGTTCCATTTCCATTTGGTGATGTAGAAGAGTTTTAGTTGCGTGTCGATACTTTCAACACCATTCGCTTGGGTTGGGAGTGCCACGCCGACCGCGATCGTGTGATCGAACGTCTTCTCAGGAACGGAATATAGATAACGCAGCTCCAGGTTGCCGAATCCGGAGTACGGATTTGCGTTCGGCGAGTACGGGAGCACCGGAGCGGTGGGATACTTCGTTATGAACGGGAACCGAATCTGTAGTTGCGCACACGTGTTCCACAGGTTGCGGTCGTAGCGGAGCTCTTTCTTCACCTTGGCGGTGCCGTCGCGGTTGCCCTGAAAATAGTAAAACAGCGTGGCGTCGTGGTCGATCGTGTAGATGTCGTCACCCATGGCGTAAAGCGGGGCCTCGGAGGGCGACGGCGATGGAGACGCTGACGCGGCAGCTCTTGCAATGCAGCCAGCGATGGCTTTCTCCGGCGATCCAGCAGCGAGCGCCGTGAGAAGAGCGACAAACGTCAGTGCCGCCGCCGGCCATGAAGCAAGCCGCCGGAGTTTCACGTTGGACGCTCCTTTCATCACAAATTCAAACGGAGGGCCGATTGTTCGTGCCGGCGGATGCGAGAAAGAAAGACAATGCGGGAAGCGTACGCGGGCGCTTTGCGCTCTGCAACCCCGCACTAGGGGCCACCTCGTAAGGGGAGGCTGCGCGTGTTCTGCGGATAAGGCCAATGGGCAAGGATCGACCGCGGAGCGCCACCGCGTCCTAAATGATAAAGCGTGATTCCAATCGCCGTCAGTTCGATGACGTCGAAGTCGGCGACCGCGCAGGGCGGCTCGAAGGTTGGAAGCGTCTTGCGGGATATGAAATTGCCGATGAACCGTGTCGTGGCTTCATCCATCTCGTGCGACATTCGGAGGGAAATCGTATCGTTTGCCAACCCCGGCTCGATGGCTCGAACCAGCTTCGACTGCAACCGCAACAGCGCGGGCATCGGCTGAAGCGAGATCGCAGTGGCTACCGATGGGGCCGGTCGCACCGGCGCCGGAGCTATTCGCATTCCGGTAGGAAGCCGTGCCGGCATCGCTCGATCGACGGCCGCGACGACGCGCTTCAACTGAGGGGTGAGGACGAATGCGGCCACCAGGCAGACCCGCGGTTCGGCCGGTCCCGAAAAGACCAAGCGCGAGAGATCGACGAGGCGCTGTGCCTCCAAATCCAGTGCGATCTCTATAGCCGTAGCATCCCATTTCGGTAGATGCGCAACGCTCATCTACTCTTTTAATGCGCCTGGCGGCGCATTCTGTTAACCCTGCCGCAGGGTACACTCGCGGGGTGGCCCTTCGGAGGGGGTGCGCCGCGCGAACGGGGCTTTGGGTTGCAAAGGTGCAAAATTAAAAAGACCGCGTTCTTTACGCTTTCTTGACCATTGACGCCCAGAATTACAACTGAACTAGAATAGACTTTTTTACTATTTGAAGTCATAATTGTGCCTCCACCGGTCCATAGAAGGTACGTACGGGCGACCTATGAAGAGTAACCCCGTGGATCGCGACCGTGAATTCGGCGCCAATGAAACACGTCGTGAGGCGTTGGGCCGGTTCTTGCGGCAGCGACGTGAGGCGGTAGATCCCGCACAAGTCGGCATCTTATCCCACCGTGGGCGTCGCACGCCCGGGCTGCGCCGTGAAGAGGTGGCCTTTCTCGCCGACATCGGCGTCAAGTGGTACGCGCGGCTGGAGGCCGGAGAGGAAATACACCCCTCCGAAGCGACCTTAGCGGGGATCGCTAGCGCGCTGCAGCTCTCGAGTGCCGAATTCGAGTACGTACGCGATCTCGCTAGTTTGCGGAGCCCCTTACCATCCGTCGCCGACGTGCAGGCGCCGATACCCGAGTCTATTCCGGCGTTGCTTCGCAATCTCCGAGGAGTCGCAGCTACGGTCGGCGACAAAATCCTCACGCCGATTCGATGGAACGCTCTTGCCGATGTCGTTTACGGTCATTCTCAGTACCAGAATCCGGTAGAGCGCAACGCGCTGGTGCGCTCCTTCTTCGATCTCGATTTTATTGCGTTCCTTGGCGCGGAGCGCGAAGAGCTCGTCTTCCGTGCGGTGGGAATGCTCCGGCTCAACTGTTCGTCTCAGTGGCCCAGTCCGTTAGCGGCTGACGTTTATGAGAGGGTCAAGGACGACCCGCTCTTTCAACGAGCCTGGAACGGGCGGATTGTTGTCAGCGAGCTAAACACACAAAATGTCATGGTTCGAAACCACGCGCTGATGGGCCGGCTCGTGGTCTCCGCGATCGACCTTAGTGTGTCAGCGCGGCCCGATCTTATTTTGCGCGTCCTCATTCCGAACGACGAAGAAACGGCGGCGAAATTCAGCCGGTTGGAGGAGATAGGAACACGGCCTGGTCGGATTAAGATGCTGCCCGCTTAACCTCCACCTACCAAGTGGACCTTAATACATGGTTGCAGCAATTCGGGCGCCGGACTATGCTGGAAATCGCTATGTTGAGGGTAATTTAATCCTTTGGGCCGCTTATCAAAAGTTGTTGCAGCGGTTTGGTTGACTTGCTGCTGCGCCTTGGTTCCGGCCGCGGCGAACGCCACGGGCACCATCAACATTCACCACAAAGACGGCACCGTAAACACCTATCGCGATGTTGAAATCAAGGTCTTCTCAGGCTCGCTCTTTTTAACGTCCGACGACGGTGATGGGACCATCGTCGTTACCCGAGCCGCGTGCTCCTATCGAGACAAGATAATCGTTTGCTTACCCACGACGGTAGCGCTCGTGCAAGAAGGTAAGAGCAATGCGCTCGACCTTAAGTCCGGCACGATCTATCTGAACTATACGAATGCCGAACAACCGATGTCGAATTCATCTGCCAAACTCCCTGCCAACAGCATCCTGCTCGCCCTGGCAACCAAAAACGGCACCTACATCAACGTGCGCGGGCGAATCGATCAACTGATAAAGCAATGAAGAAATACGCTGCGTTCGTTCTCTCCGTCGTTTTCGTCATGCAGCTCTGTGCAGCGGCCGACGCCGGTCGCGGCGGCGGTGGACGCGGTGGCGGCGGTGCACGCGGTGGGGGCGG